>NZ_JBEZLW010000004.1:3357-368803 GCF_040652395.1 Streptomyces sp. NPDC048269 | reverse complement strand
CTGGCCGCGGCCCATGCCGTCGGTGTGCTGTCGCTGGCGGATGCCGCCCGGCTGGTCGTGGCGCGCGGCCGGCTGATGCAGGCGCTGCCCGCGGGGGGCGCGATGCTGGCCGTCCAGGCCACGGAGGAAGAGGTGCTGCCCCTGCTCGCCGACGGGGTGGGTATCGCGGCGGTCAACGGGCCGGAATCGGTGGTGGTTTCGGGCGTGGAGGCGGCGGTCCTCGCGCTCGGCGAGCGTTTCGCGGCGACCGGTCGCAAGACGAGCCGTCTGGCCGTCTCGCACGCCTTCCACTCGTCGCTCATGGATCCGATGCTCGACGAGTTCCGTTCGATCGCAGGGGAGTTGACGTACGGCGAGCCGCGGATCGCGGCCGTCTCGACGGTGACGGGTGACCGTCCCGGTGCGGACTGGCAGTCGCCCGAGTACTGGGCCGGCCAGGTCCGTGAGGCCGTCCGTTTCGCGGACGCCGTGCGTGCGCTGGAGCAGGAGGGCGTCACCCGCTTCCTGGAGATCGGACCCGACGGGATCCTCACCGGTCTCGCCCAGCAGGTACTCGACGCCGAGCAGGCCGTGACGGCGGCCGCGCTGCGCAAGGACCGCGCGGAGCCCGAGTCGCTCGTCGCCGCCCTCGCCCAGCTGCACGTGGACGGCGTGCGCATCGACTGGGAGGCGTACTACGCCGGCACCGGAGCCCGGCTCGTCGACCTGCCGACCTACCCCTTCCAGCGCACCCGCTACTGGGTCGACGCCGCCAAACCCGCCACCGGTGCCATCGCCGTCGGCCAGGACGCCCTGGACCACCCGCTCCTCGCGGCCGTCCTGCCGTCCCCCGACTCCGAGGCGGTGACCTTCACGGCCAGGATCTCGCCGGACGCCCAGCCCTGGGTGGCCGACCACGCCGTGCACGGCAGCGTCCTGCTCCCCGGTACCGGCTTCGTGGAGCTCGCGCTCCAGGCCGGCGAGCACGTCGGCTGCGGCCTCCTGGAAGAGCTCACCCTCCAGGCCCCGCTCGTCCTGCCCGAGCGCGGAGGCATGGCCCTCCAGGTCGTCGTGGGCGAACCCGACGCCCGGGCCCGGCGCACCGTGCAGGTTTACTCCCGGCCGGAGAACCGGCCCGACGAGCCGTGGACCCGGCACGCCGACGGCTTCCTCGCGCCCGGCGCCACCGAGCCCGGTGACGGCCTCACCGCGTGGCCGCCCACCGGCGCGGCCGAGCTGGACGCCGCCGGACTGTACGACCGGCTCCAGGAACGCGGCTTCGGCTACGGCCCGGTCTTCCGGGGCCTGACCGCCGCCTGGCGGCAGGGCGACGCGCTCTATGCCGAGATCGAGCTGCCCGAGCAGGCGCACTCCGACGCCGGACGGTTCGGACTGCACCCGGCGCTGCTCGACGCCTCGATGCACGCGCTCGGCTTCGGCGGGCTCGGCGCCGAGGAGGACGAGGGGGTCGCCCTGCTCCCCTTCTCGTGGGCGGGCGTCACCCTGCACGCCGCGTCCGCGACCGCCGTACGCGTTCGCCTCGCGCCCGTCGAGGGGCAGCGCAACGCCGTACGCATCGACCTCGCCGACCCGGCCGGAGCCCCCGTGGCCTCGGTGGCCGCGCTGCAACTGCGCCCGGTCGCCGCCGAGCAACTGGCCGGCAGCGGGTTCCGGGACGCGCTCCTGGCCGTCGACTGGCAGCCGGCCGGCGGCGGATCCGGACCGCGGGGAGCGTGGGCGGTCGCGGGCCCCGGCTTGAAGATCGCCGGCGTTCCGGTGGCCGCCGGGCTCGACGCGGTGGGCGCGGAGGGCGCCGGCGTACCGGACGCCGTGCTGCTGCCGGTCCTCGCGACCGGGCCCGGCGCGGGCCGGGAGGAGGAGGTCCCCGCCGGGGTGCGGACAGCGGTCGGCACGGCGCTCGCCGCCGTACAGCACTGGCTGGCCGAGCCGGCCTTCGCGCAGTCGCGGCTGGTCCTGGTCACCCGGGCGGCCGCGGCCGTGGCCGACGGAGATCCGGTCGACGTACGGCAGGCCCCCGTCTGGGGGCTGGTCCGGGCCGCGCAGGCGGAGAACCCCGGCCGGTTCGTCCTGCTGGACCTGGAGGAGGCCGAGGTGTCCCCGAAGGCGCTGGCCGCCGCGCTCGCCTCCGGCGAGCCCGAGCTCGCGATCCGGCGGGGCAAGGTCCTCGCGCCGCGCCTCACCCGGTCCGCGGCTGCGGGCGGCGACACGCCCTGGGACCCCGAGGGAACCGTCCTGATCACCGGCGGTACGGGAGGTCTGGGGGCGCTCGTCGCCAGGCACCTCGTGACCGCGCACGGCGTACGGCACCTGCTGCTGACCAGCCGGCGGGGACCGGGCGCGCCGGGCGCGGCCGGGCTCCGCGAGGAACTGGCGGCGCTCGGCGCCCGGGTGGACATCGCCGCCTGCGACGTGTCCGACCGGGAGGCCGTCGCCGCCCTGATCGACGGCATCGACCCGGCGCACCCGCTGCGCGGGATCGTCCACGCCGCCGGTGTGGCGCACAACGGCCTGGTCGGGGCGCTCACCCCGGAGCAGGTGGACACCGTCCTGTCCGCCAAGGCGGACGCCGCCTGGAACCTGCACGAGCTGACGTCCGGTCACGACCTGTCCGTGTTCGCGCTGTTCTCCTCGGCCGGCGGCCTGGTCATGGCCGCCGGACAGGGCAACTACGCGGCGGCGAACGTCTTCCTCGACGGGCTCGCGGCCCACCGCCGCTCGCGGGGTCTCGCGGCCACCTCGATGGCGTTCGGACTGTGGGACACCGAGACCGGGCTGAGCCAGTGGCTCGGCGAGGCCGACCTCCAGCGGATGCGGCGCAGCGGAACGCCCGCCCTGTCCGAGGAGGAGGGCCTGTGGCTCTTCGACGCGGCGGTCGCGGCCGACGCCCCCGCCCTCGTACCGCTGCGGGTGGACCAGGCCGCCCTGCGGGCCCGCACCGACGAGGTGCCCGCGCTGCTGCGCGGCCTGGCACCCGCGGTGCGGCGCCGGGCCGGCGCCGCGGCCGGAGCCGCCGAAGCCGGCGCGCTGCGCGAGAACGTCCGCGCGCTCGGCGACGCCGAGCGCGGGAAGGCCGTACTCGACGCGGTGCTCACCCACGCGGCCGAGGTCCTCGGACACGCCGACGCGAGCGCGGTGGACGCCGAAGCGGGCTTCCTGGAGGCCGGATTCGACTCGCTTACGGCGGTCGAGCTGCGCAACCGGCTGAACGCGGCGTCCGGTCTGTCCCTGCCGGCCATGGTGGTCTTCGACAGCAAGAACCCGCTGGCCCTGGCCGAGCTGCTCGCCGAGCGGCTGGGCGCCGCCCCGGGGGAGCCCGGGCAGGCCGACGCGCCGTCGGGACACGCCGACGAGCGGCTCGACGACACGCTGTACGGGCTGTTCCTCGACGCGATCATGTCGGGGAACCTCCAGCCCGGCCTGGCCATGCTGCGCTCCGTGGCCGCGCTGCGGCCCGCCTTCGGCTCGGCGGCCGACCTGGCGGAACTGCCCGCGGCGGTGTCCTACGGGGCACGCACCCGGCCGCAGGGCGAGGACGCGCAGGTGCCCCGGCTGATCTGCCTGAGCACGCCGACCGTGGCGGGCGGCGTGCACCAGCACGCGCGGCTCGCGGCCCGGCTTTCGATGCCCGTGTCCGGTATCCCCACCCCCGGGTTCGGGCGGGGCGAGGCCCTGCCGGAGTCGTTCGACGCGGCGGTGGACGTCCTCGCCGAAGCCGTGCTGCGCACCGCCGGCGGCGAGCCGTTCGCCCTGCTCGGCTTCTCCTCGGGCGGTCTGCTCGCCCACGCCACCGTGGCCCGCCTGGAGCGGGTCCACGGGGTACGGCCCGCCGGGCTGGTCCTGCTGGACACGTACTACATGGGCGAGACCAACGACGCGATCTTCGACCAGATGGCCTTCGCCGTCCCCGGCAAGGCGGCCACGCTGGGCAACTTCAGCAGCGCCGAACTCTCCGCCATGGGGCGGTACGTGGAGCTCCTGCCCCAGTTCCGGCAGGACGCCATCGAGGCGCCGGTGCTCTTCGTCCGGGCCGGGGACCTCTTCGAGATGGGGGAGGCCGCGGAGATCGAGCCCGATGCCGACTGGCAGGCCGACTGGGAGGGCGCGGACACCGTGGCGACCGTCCCCGGCACGCACTTCACCATCGTCGAGCAGCACGTGGACACGACGGCCCCCGTCATCGACCGCTGGCTGACGGAGCTCAAGGAGCGGATCTCCTGATGAGCCGGACGACGACGGTACCGACCGAGACGAAGAGAGGTGGCACGACGGTGAGCCTGAGCACCGTACGCCCGGCGGCGGTCCACGGACCGGCCGAGCGCATCCACGAGTTCATGCTGGCGGCGGCCAGGACCGCACCGGACAGCCCGGCCGTCCGGGAGGCCGGCCCGGACGGCTCCTCGCGCGTCCTGACCTACCGGCAGCTGGAGCGCAGGGCCCACGACTACGCGCTCACCCTGGACACGCTCGGCCTCGACATCGGCGACCGGGTGATCCTGGAGTCGGACAACTCCGCGGCCGCCGTGGCCGTGCTCCTCGCCTGCTCGATGCTCGGGCTCACCTTCATCCCGGTGAGCCCGGAGGTCCCCACCCCGCGGCTGCTGGCCATCGCCGCCACCGCCGAGCCCGCGCTGCACCTCCAGACGGCGGACGGCAAGCGCGAGGAGGTCCCGGAGTCCATCGGCACGGCCCGGTTCGGCCCGGACGGCATCACCGTGGAGCGCGCCCCCGCTCCCCGTACCCGGCACCGGCGCGAGGCGGTCGGCACCGACGCCGCGTACATGATCTTCACCTCGGGCACCACCGGGCGCCCCAAGGGCGTGGTCATGAGCCACCGCGGAGTGCTCTCCTTCTACCGGGGCATGCTCCAGCACTCCATCGTCACGGCCGAGGACCGGCTCGCCACCACCTCGCCGCTCCAGTTCGACTTCGCACTGCTGGACATCGGGCTCGCGCTCGGCTCGGGCGCGCAGCTGATCCCCGTGCCGCGGGAACTGATGCACTGGCCGCGCAGGCTGCTGCGCTTCCTCACCGAGACCGGCGCCACGCAGGTGGACGGGGTGCCGTCCATCTGGCGGCCCGTACTGCGCCACGAGGCCAAGGGGCTGGCCGCCCTGGCCGGCCAACTGCGCGGGGTGCTCTTCTCCGGCGAGGCCTTCCCGCTGCCGGAACTGCGGCAGTTGCAGAGCCTGTTGCCACGGACCCGGGTGGTGAACTGCTTCGGCCCCACCGAGGCGATGGCCTTCTCCCTCACCGACGTGCCGAACCCGCTGCCGGAGGGCGCCGACAAGCTCTCCATCGGATTCGCCTACCCCGGCGCCGAGATGCTGCTGATCGACGAGGACGGCCGGCCCGTCGAGGAGCCGGGTGCGGTGGGCGAGATCCACCTGCGCGGTCCCTCGCTGTTCACCGGGTACTGGGACGATCCGGAGGCGACCCGGGCCGTCCTGGTGCCCGATCCGCTCAATCCCAGGTCCGGCCAACTCGTCTACAAGTCAAATGACTTGGCATACCGCGGCGAGAGTGGTGAGCTGTACTTCGTCGGCCGATCCGATCTCCAGGTCAAGATCCGCGGCAATCGGGTGGAGCTGGGGGAGATCGAGCGCAGGCTCCTGGAGTTCCCGGGCGTCGAAGCGGCCGCGGCGGTGGTCCGCCCGCGGCAGGGCGACGACCCCGAACTGTACGCGTACGTCGTCCCGGCCCGTGGGTTCACCGCCGACCCCCTCGTGATCAGCGCGTTCTGCAAGCAGACCCTGCCCGAGTACATGGTTCCGCGCAAGGTCGGCCTGATCCCCGGCCTGCCCCTCACCCCCAACGGCAAGACCGACCGCAGGGCGCTGGCGGCGCGCGCCGCCGAGGAAGGCTGACCCCCGCTCCGCCCCGGCCCCCCTGTACGGACCCCTGTTTCGACCCCTGTCCTGACCCCTGTTCGCGTCCGGACGCTCCCCGCGCATCCCCCGCTTTCCGTTCACTGATACGTACGCCCCGTCCCGACAGCATTGGACAGCCCCCATGACCAGCTCCCTGAGCGAGAACGACAACACCGGACCGGAGGTCAAAGCGGGCCGCAAGGAATGGATCGCCCTCGGCGTTCTGCTCCTGCCCGTGCTGCTCGTCTCCATGGACCTGACGGTCCTCTACTTCGCGATCCCCTCCATCAGCGAGGACCTGAAGCCGTCCGGCAGCGAACAGCTGTGGATGATCGACATCTACGGCTTCGTCCTCTCCGGAGTCCTGCTCACCATGGGCGCGCTCGGCGACCGCATCGGCCGCCGCCGCCTCCTGCTGATCGGTGCCGTGGTCTTCGGCGGCGGCTCCCTGCTCGCCGCCTACGCCTCCAACCCCGAAATGGTCGTCATCGCCCGGGCGCTGCAGGGCATCGGCGGCGCGACCCTCATGCCGTCCACCTTGGCGCTGATCCGCAACCTGTTCCGCGACCAGACCCAGCGGCGCACCGCCGTCGCGGTGTGGTCCACCGGCATGGCCGCCGGCGCGGCGCTGGGCCCCGTCGTCAGCGGCGCCCTGCTGACCGGCTTCTGGTGGGGCTCGGTCTTCCTCATCAACGTCCCGGTGATGCTGCTCCTGCTGGTGACGGCGCCGTTCCTGCTGCCTGAGTTCAGGGACGCGGCGGCCGGGAAGTTCGACCTGATCAGCGCCGCCCTCTCGCTCGCCATCGTGCTGCCGGTCATCTACGGCTTCAAGAAGATCGCCGTGGACGGCTTCTCCGTCACCCACGTCGTCGCCATCGCGGTCGGTCTGGCCATCGTCCCGCTGTTCCTGCGGCGCCAGCGCACCAGCAGCGACCCGATGATCGACATTTCACTGTTCCGCAACCGCGCCTTCGGCGCCTCGGTGACCGTCAACATGCTGGCCTGCTTCACCCTGGTCGGCTACTCGCTCTTCAGCACCCAGTACATGCAGTCGGTCCTCGGCATGAGCGCGCTGAAGTCCGCGCTGTGGACCATCCCCGGCACCCTGGCCGTGGGCGCCGTCGTGCCCATCGCCACCGTGCTCGTCCGTACGGTCAAGCCCGCCCACATCATCGGCGCCGGGTTCACCATCGCCACGCTCGCCCTCCTGATGCTCACCCAGGTGCCCGCCGAGGACGGCCTGGTCCTGATCCTGATCGGCATCATCGCGCTCGCCGTCGGGCTCACCCCGGTCCTCACCCTCGTCACCGAGCTCGTCGTCGGCCAGGTGCCGCCGGAGCGGGCTGGTACCGCCTCCGCCCTGCTCCAGACCGGCCAGGAGCTCGGCGGCGCCCTCGGCGTCGCCGTCCTGGGCAGCATCGGCGCCGCCGTCTACCGCAACAGCTCCGCGCTGGACGCCCCGGCCGGAGTGCCGGCCGAGGCGCTGGGCCCGGCCCGCGAGACCATCGGCGGCGCCCTGGCGACCGCAGGCAAGCTCTCCGGAGAAGCCTCCACCAGCCTGATCGAGGCGGCCCGCGCCGCGTTCACGACCGAGGTGCACGCGGCCTCGGTGGCCGGCGCCGTCGTGATGGCCGGCGCTGCCGTCTTCGCCCTGATCGGGCTGCGCGCCGTCCAGACCGACAACCAGCGGGCCGCGGAACTCGCTGCCCAGGCCGCCCCGGTGGAGCGGGCCGGGCAGCCGGGCCCGGGCACCGCGTAAGGCACGGGCGTCTCGACCCGCGCAGGCGTCTCGACCCGCGCAGGCGTCTCGACCCGCGCAGGCGTCTCGACGCGCGCAGGCGCCTCCGCACCCCCCCACAGGCCCCCTCCACAGGGCCCGATGACAGCCGCCCAGGACCTGAACCCCCGCCGGTCCTGGGCGGCTTCGTCATGCCCGAGGTCCGTCCGGCAACCCCTCCGCGGGCGCCGGGCCGCCGGGGTCGCCGTAAGGGTGGGGCTGGGGTCCGATCTGGGGTCCGGTGGCCGATTCCTCTCCCTAGCATCGAACCGCATTCGAGCGCACGCTCGGAACTGCCAGGCACCAGGCTGGAGGAATATCCGCATGTCCCTGCTGGCAACCGATTCTGTCGAGACGGCACGGTTCCGCGCGTACGGGCCGCGGCAGCTCGACGAGATCGCCGACCGCCACGGCCTGCCCGCCGGCATACGGGAGACCGTCCGGCTCGTGTCGATGGTGCTGCCCTTCCGGGTCAACGAGTACGTCCTGTCGCAGCTGATCGACTGGGACCGCATCCCGGACGACCCGATGTTCCAGCTGGTCTTCCCCCAGAAGGGGATGCTCACCGAGCAGAACGAGCGGGACCTGGCCGCCCTGTCCGCGGACCCCGCGTCGAAGATCGCCCTGCGGACCCTCGTCCAGCAGATCCGCGGCCGGCTCAACCCGCACCCGTCCGGCCAGAAGGAGCTCAACGTCCCCACCCGGGACGGCGCCGAGATCGCCGGGCTCCAGCACAAGTACCGCGAGACGGTCCTGTACTTTCCGAGCCAGGGCCAGACCTGCCACTCGTACTGCACCTACTGCTTCCGCTGGGCCCAGTTCGTCGGCGACGCCGACCTGCGCTTCGCGGCGCCCGACCCGAGCGGCCTCATCTCCTACCTCGGGGCGCACCCCGACGTCACCGACGTGCTGGTGACCGGCGGCGACCCGATGGTGATGTCCACCGAGCGGCTGCGCGCCCACCTGGAGCCGCTGCTCTCGGTGGACACCGTACGGACCATCCGGATCGGCACGAAGTCCGTCGCGTACTGGCCGCAGCGCTTCGTCGGCGACCCGGACGCCGACGACGTGCTGCGCCTCTTCGAGAAGGTCGTCGCCTCGGGCCGCAACCTCGCCGTCATGGCGCACTTCAGCCACCCCCGGGAACTCGCCACCGACCTCGCCCGGCAGGCCATCTCCCGGATCAGGTCCACCGGCGCCGTCGTCTACTGCCAGGCGCCGCTGATCGCCCGGGTCAACGACGACCCGGACGTCTGGAGCGCGATGTGGCGGGCCGAACTCGCCGTCGGCGCCGTCCCGTACTACATGTTCGTGGAGCGCGACACCGGCCCCTACGAATACTTCCGGGTGCCGCTCGCCCGGGCGTCCGAGATATTCCGCTCCGCCTATCGCACCCTGCCGGGCCTGGCCCGTACGGTCCGCGGCCCGGTGATGTCCGCCACCCCCGGCAAGGTGGCCGTGGACGGCGTCGTCGAGAACGCGGAGGGCCGGTTCTTCCAGCTGCACATGGTCCAGGCCCGCGATCCCGCTCTGGTCGGCCGCCCCTTCCTGGCGCACTTCGACCCCGAGGCCGCGTGGCTGGACGAACTGCGCCTCGACCGGACCGTACCGGCCGACATCGCGCGCGCCATCGCGGGACCGGCTTGGCAGGGGGAGAAGGAGCTCTTCGGCACCAAGGCGGCCGCATCGGTGGGGAGCCCGGCATGAGCGACATGCGGATGTCACCCAACCTGGCCCTCAACCAGCTGGTGGCACAACGCCGGGCGGCCGGCGAGCCCCTGATCCACCTCGGCTTCGGGGAGTCCAGGCTGCCCGCGTTCGCGCCGCTGGTGGAGCGGCTCGCCGCCGGGGCGACCCGCAACGCCTACGGTCCGGTGGCCGGCGCGCCCGGCGTCCGGAGCGCCGTCGCTGGGTACTTCGACCGCCGACGCATCCCCACCGACGCCGACCAGATCGTGGTCGCCCCGGGCAGCAAGCCGCTGCTGATGGCCCTGAACCTGGCCGTCCCCGGCGACGTACTGCTGCCCCGCCCCGCGTGGAACACGTACGCTCCGCAGGCCCGGCTGGCCGGCAAGCACCCGATCGCCGTCCCCATCCCCGAGGAGTGCGGCGGGGTACCGGACCCGGACGCCCTGCGCGAGAGCATCACCGCGGCGCGCGTGCTGGGCCGCGACCCGCGCATCATGGTGCTGACCCTGCCGGACAACCCGACCGGCACCCTTGCACCGCCCCCGCTCATCCGCGAACTGTGCGCGATCGCACAGGAGGAGGGCCTGCTGATCGTCTCGGACGAGATCTACCGGGACGTGGTGCACGACCCGGCCACCGAGTTCCTCAGCCCCGCCGAAGTGGCCCCCGAGTGCACGGTCATCGCCACCGGCTTGAGCAAGAGCCTCGCCCTGGGCGGCTGGCGCATCGGCGTGGCCCGCTTCCCGCAGGGCCCGTGGGGCGAGTGGATCCGTACCGGAGTGGTGTCCGTGGCCAGTGAGGTCTGGTCGACGCTGGCGGGGCCGATGCAGGCGGTGGCCGAGTACGCCTTCAGCGAGCCGCAGGAGGTCCGGGACCGGCTCCGGGACAGCGCCCGGCTGCACGGGGCCGTCGCGCGCGAGGTCCACCGCATCACCGTCGAGGCGGGCGCGCGCTGCCGGCCGCCGACCGGGGCGTTCTACGTCTACCCCGACTTCGAACCGGTCCGCGAGGAACTGGCGAAGTACGAGGTGACCGACTCGCCGACGCTGGCCCGCCGGATGCTGGACCTCGGGATCGTGGTGCTCGCGGGACACCTGCTCGGCGACGAGGGGGACGCCCTGCGGTTCAAATGTGCCACCAGCATGCTCTACGGCGACACGGCGGAGCAGCAGCAGCTCTCGCTCGACGCGCGGGACCCGCTCGCCCTGCCGCACGTCCGCTCGACTCTCGACAGGATCGAGGAGGGTTTCCAGCGGCTGGTCTCCTGACCGTCTTTTCCTCCCGCCGAAAGAGAAACGGCCCGACTCGGATATGGCATCCTCGTCGGGCCGGTCGGTGGATCGATTTTCTCACGCGGCAGATTCGGTTTCGGTGATCAGGGTGTTCCAGAGGACGTCCGGACTCGCGAAATTCTCCAGTTTCAGCGCGTCGTCCAGGAAACGGACGTCATAGGCGCCTTCCAGGGCGGCGAGCAGTTCGACCGTGCCCATGGAGTCAAGCCCCAGGTCACGGAGTTGTGAATCCCCGGTCAGTTTCTCGTCGGGGGAGAGGTAGGGCAGGAACGGGCGTACGACGGCCTCGAATGCGCCGTCCCAGGTGTGATTCGTGAGTTCTGGCATACGGGAATGATGAGGGCGGCCGCCGACGGCTGTCAATGCGTCCCGGAAATGCGCCCGGAAAGCGTCCGGAAAAGAGCTTGCCGGTAATTCTGGCGAGGAGGAGCAGAAATGGAACCATTGGCGCGGACCGCGCTGCACGCACGTTTCCTGCGCGGTCTGGAACGCTCACCGCGGGGGGTGGCGGTGCGCGTCGGGAAGGAGACCGTCGACTACACGACGGCCCACGAACTGGCCCTGTCGTGGGCGGGGGCACTGCTCAGCGCCCCCGGCGGCCCGCCGAAGGCCGTCGGCATCCTGGCGGGCCGCAGCGTGACCGCGTACGTGGCCGTCCTGGCGAGCCTGTACGCCGGACTCACCGCGGTGCCGCTCCTGGCCGACTTCCCGCCCGGCAAGATCGCCTCGATGCTCGCCGCGGCGGAGGTCTCCGCCCTCGTCGTCGACGAGGAGGGCGCGGCCCTGCTCCGTGATGCCGCAGGACGTGCCACGGGCCTCGCGGCGGACCTCCGTGAACTCCCGGTGCTCGCACCGGACCTCGGCCGCGAGGAGGCGGAAGCCCTGGCCGCCGGCGGACCCCTTCCGCTGTTCGCCGGGCCGCAGACCGCGCTGACGGAACCCAGGTCCGCCGCTCCCGACGACGTGGCCTACATCCTGTTCACCTCCGGCTCCACCGGCCGGCCCAAGGGCGTACGGCTCACGCACGGCAACACGGCGCACTACTTCGCGCTGATGGACACCTGGTACGACTTCACGTCCGACGACGTCTTCTCCCAGGCCGCCAACCTGAACTGGGACTCCGCGGTCTCGGACCTGTGGTGCGCCTGGGCGGTGGGCGCCCCGCTGGTCTCGGTCTCCCCCCACGCCTACCGCGACCTGCCCGCCTTCGTCGCGGAGCACGGCATCACCGTCTGGTTCTCGGCGCCCAGCGTGATCTCGCTGTCCCGCCGCACCGGCCGCCTGGTGCCGGGCAGCATGCCCTCGCTGCGCTGGACGTACTTCGGCGGCGAGGCGCTCCAGTTCCAGGACACCGACGCCTGGCAGCGGGCCGCCCCCCACTCCGCGGTGATCAACGTCTACGGCCCGACCGAGATGACCATCACCACGCACCGCCACCGCTGGTCCCCGCAGGAGTCGACCCGGCTCGGCGTCAACGGGGTGGTACCGCTCGGCCTGCTCCACGACGGCCACGCGGAACTGCTCCTGGACGAACAGGGCGCCCCGGCGGGTGACGAAGGCGAACTGTGGCTGTCAGGACCACAGTTGTCGGCGGGCTACCTGGACCCCGAGGACGGAGCCGGCAAGTACCTGGAGCAGGGCGGCGTCCTCTGGTACCGCACCGGTGACCGGGTCCGCCGGCTCGCCGGAGGCGAACTGGTCTACCTGGGCCGTACGGACTCCCAGGTGCAGGTGCAGGGCTACCGGGTCGAACTGGCCGAGGTGGAACACGCGTTGCGGGCCGGCACCCCGGTGACCGACGCGGTCGTCGTCGGCGTACCCGTGGCCAACAGCACCGAACTGGTTGCCTTCTACCTCGGAGGGCAGCGCTCGCCGCAGGAGTTCCACCGCGACCTGGCCGGCCTGCTGCCCGCGCAGCTGATCCCGCGCCACTACCACCAGCTGGACGAGTTCCCGCTGAACACCAACAAGAAGACCGACCGGCTGGAGCTCACCGCACGCGCCGCCGCACTGCACGGCGTCCGCGTCCCCGTGACCGCCGGCTGATCACCGAACCCCATCACAGCACGGAAGAGGAAGTCCCATGCGCACAAGACCCCGGTCCCGGCAGGGAGTGGTCCGCAGATTCGCGCTGCTCGCCGTACTCGCACTGACCGCCGCGCTGTCCACCGCGCCGGCCACCAACGCGTCCTCGCCGCCTTCCTCCTGGCCGACCGGCGGCCACGACATCGGCAACAGCCGCGTCAACCCGCAGGAAACGACGATCGGCAAGGGCAACGTCGGCCGCCTCAAGGCAAAGTGGACGTACGCCACCCACGGCGACGTGTCGGCCACCCCGGCCGTGGCCGGCGGAGCCGTGTACTTCCCCGACTGGGGCGGCTACCTGCACAAGGTGGAGGCCAAGACCGGCCGTCCGGTCTGGTCGCGCAAGGTGTCCGACTACACCGGTGACCCGGCCTCCGTCTCCCGGTCCAGCCCCACCCTCGTCGGCGGCAAGCTCTACATAGCCGACTGGAACAAGGCCGTCCTGATGTCGGTCGACGCCGCCACCGGCAACCTGGTGTGGAAGCGGGAGATCGACACCCAGTACAAGGCGGTGCTGACCCAGTCGCCCGTCGTGCACCAAGGCGTGATCTACCAGGGGGTCTCCTCCCGCGAGTCCGAGGGCGCCCTCGACCCGGCGTACCCCTGCTGCACGTTCCGCGGCAGCGTGAACGCCATCGACGCCGCGACCGGCAACCTCCTGTGGCGCCAGTACACGACCCCCGACAACGGCGGCAAGGTCGGCGGCTACAGCGGCGTGGCCGTCTGGGGCACCCCGGCGCTCGACCCGTCGACCAACACGGTGTATTTCACCACCGGCAACAACTACACCGTCCCGCAGTCCGTCAGCGACTGCCAGACCGCCGGCCACACCCCCGCCGAGTGCTACGCCCCGGACAACTACGTGGACACGGTGCTGGCCCTGGACATGACGACCGGCCGCATCAAGTGGAACACCGGTGCCAAGCGCTTCGACGCCTGGAACACCGGCTGCATCCCCGGATTCCCGCCCAACAACTGCCCGCCGAACCCCGGTTACGACTACGACTTCGGCGACGGCGCGCACCTGTTCACCATCAAGGGCCCCAACGGCTGCCCCCGCAAGGTGATCGGCGCGGGCGAGAAGAGCGGCGAGTACTGGCTGATGGACGCGGCCACCGGCGCCGTGGTCTGGAGCGCGGCGGCCGGCCCCGGCGGCCACATCGGCGGCATCGAATGGGGTACCGCCAACGACGACAAGCGGATCTACATCGCCGAGGCCAACTTCAACAAGCTGCCGTACCAGCTGGCCGACGGCACCACGACGACCCGCAGCTCGTTCGCGGCGCTCGACCCGCAGACCGGAAAGGTCCTCTGGCAGGTCGCGGACCGCACGGACGGCTTCGCCTGGGGTGCCCTGACCGCTGCCAACGGCGTCGTCTTCGGGGGCTCCACCAGCGGCCGCATGTACGCGCTCGACGCGGCGACCGGCGCCTACCTGTGGGACTTCACCGCGCCGTACTCGTCCAACGCGGGCCCCGCGGTCGTCGACGGCACCGTCTACTGGGGCAACGGCTACGCCCGCTTCGCCAACGGCGGCGGAACCACCGGCAGCCTCACCGAGGGCACCTTCTACGCCTTCACGGTGGACGGCAAGTGACCGGACGGCACACGTGAGAGGGGCCGGTACCGAGCGGGTACCGGCCCCTCCAGTCGTCCGTACGCCGAATGTCAGGCGGATCGGGCAGGTCAGGCAACAGGCAGGCGGGCAGGTCGGGCGGGTCGGACAGTCCAGTCGTCAGGCCGCCGCCGGCAGCCGCCGCCGTACCGGCTGCATCGCCGACCGGGGCGTCACCGGCACCACCTCGAAGGCGCGCGTGGTGCACGCGACACGGGTGAACAGCCCGTCCTGCCCGGACACGTACAGCCGGCCGACACCGGCCCTCTCCAGCGTGGACACCACGTCCGGCCACCGCACCGTACGCACGAAGCCGTCCAGCAGCATCCCGCGCACCCCTTCGCCGGTGGTCACCAGCCGGCCGTCCTGGTCCGCGACGAGCGGAAGCCGCGGCTCGGACCAGGCCAGCCCCTCGAAGATGTCGGAATCCACCCGGTCCCGCAGCCCGCCGAAGAGGTACGAGTGCATGGGCGGCTTCATCGTGTACAGCGACATCCCGCCCAGCGAACGGATCCGCCGCTGGAGCCAGTCGAGGACCGACTCGTGCACCGTCAGCATCGTGAAGTCGTGGTCGACGACGCAGGACACGTCGTTCCACTCGCCGCGCTCGTCGAGCTCCCGGCGCAGCAGCGCGACCTTGTCCTGCGGCACCCGCGCCATCGACTGGGTCACCAGGGCGGGGTGCTCCCGCGCGAAGTAGTCCTCCATCGTGTCGGCGAGCTGCGCGGTCATCCGTACGGCGTCGGCGAATTCGAGCGCCCCGGCGTACACGGCGGCGGCCCGGGCCCCGAAGCTGGGCCCGGTCACGTACGCGGGCGCGAGCTCCAGCCGGTCCGTCGCCCATCGCGCCAGCGCCAGGCAGTTCACCACGAACGAGATCTGCCCGTAGAGCGAGTAGTCGCCGTCGGCCTGCTGGTACCGGTCGGCCAGTGAGAAGCCCAGCACGTCGTCGGCGATCGCGTGCAGCTCCCGCGCGTACGGGTTGACCAGCATGAACCGGGCGACCTCGGAGAAGGCGGTCGGTTGCATACCGGGGAAGACGATCGCCGCTTCCCGCGGCGCCCCGGTGTCGGTGTGAGTGTCCATGGTCCGAGGGTGGCCCGCCCATCCGCGCGCCGAGCACCCCTGCCGCCCCCTTAGGACCGGTCCGGAGGGGCTCCGGACGCCGGTCGCGCAAGCGCCCCTTAAGGATGCGCGCGGAGGATCGCCGGTAAACGAGGTCCGCAGATCCACGGGCCCGCAGACGCGAGGGGATGCCGCGGATGTCAGAGTCACGCTTCGCCACCTTCACCGAACTGCTCCGCGTTCGGACGGCTGAACTCGCCGACGAGGACGTGCACGTCTTCCTCCGCGACACGGCCGGCGGAGCGCAGGCCGAACACCTCACGTACGGGGAGCTGGACCGGGAGGCGAGACGCATCGCGGCCTGCCTCCAGGAGTACGGCGTGACCGAGCAGCCCGTGCTGCTGGTCTACTCCTCGACCGTCGAGTTCCTCAAGGCCTTCGCCGGCTGCCTCTACGCCGGGGCCGTCGCGGTCCCCGTACCGATGCCGGGCGAAGCCGGCCGCGACAAGCGGCTCAACCGTACGACCGCCGTCCTGAAGGACACCGGCGCCAGGGTGGTCCTCACCGAAACCACCGCCGCGCCCGAGGTCGCGCTCTGGCTCGCCCGCAACTCCCGCCCCGACGCGGCCTGCGTGGTCACCGACGTCCCCGGCATCGGCGACGCCGATGCCTGGCGGCCCGTCACCGCCCGACCCGACGACCTCGTGTTCCTCCAGTACACGTCCGGCTCGGTCTCCGAACCGCGCGGCGTGACCGTCTCGCACCGCAACCTGCTCGCCAACCAGGCCGCCCTGCAGAAGGTGCTGCACACCACCCGCGAGGACCGCTTCGGCAGCTGGCTGCCGTACTTCCACGACATGGGCCTCGTCGCCCACCTGCTGCACCCGGTCTGGCTCGGCAGTCACAGCGTCCAGGTCTCCCCCCTGTCCTTCGTCAAGCGCCCGCTGCGCTGGCTCCAGGCCATCGACGAGTACGGCGTCACCGTCGGCGGCGGCCCCAACTTCGGCTACGACCTGTGCGTGCGGCGGGTGAAGGACGAGCAGGTCGCCGCCCTGGACCTGTCCCGCTGGCGCCTCGCCCTCAACGGAGCCGAACCCGTACGCCCCGAGAGCCTGGACGAGTTCGCCGAGAAGTTCGCCCCGGCCGGTTTCCGCCCCGAGGCCCTGCGTCCCTGCTACGGACTGGCCGAGGCGACCCTGGTCGTCTCCGGTGGCGTCCCCGGCACCCCGCACGTCCGCAAGGACTTCAACAAGACCGCCCTGGAACGCGACCGGGTGGTCGGCGCCGGGCCCTCGGCCACCGGCACCGAGCGCGTCCAGACCCTCGTCGGCTGCGGCGCCCCGGTCGACGTCGAAGTCCGCATCGTCGACCCGCTGACCCACCACGAACTCCCGCCCGGTGCGGTCGGCGAGATCTGGCTGCGCGGATACAGCGTGGCCCGCGGCTACTGGCAGCGGCCCACCGAGACCGTGCGGACCTTCCGCGCCAGCCTCAACGACGAGGAGAGCAACTTCCTGCGCACCGGCGACCTGGGGATGCTCGAGAACGGCGAGCTGTTCGTCACCGGGCGGCTGAAGGAAGTCGTCATCATCAACGGCCGCAACGTGTACCCGCAGGACGTCGAGTGGGCCGCGCGGACCGTCAGCCCCGCCCTGACCTTCGGCGTCGGCGCCGCCTTCTCCGTGGACGCCGGACGGGAGCACCTCGTCCTCGTCCAGGAGGTGCGCGGAGCGGGCAGCGAGGAGCTGCGCACCGTCGCGCAGAAGATCCAGGCCCTGATCGGCAAGGAGTTCGAGGTCCCGGCCGGCAACATCCTGCTGGTGCGCCCCGGCGCCGTACGCCGCACCAGCAGCGGCAAGGTGCAGCGCACCCTGATGCGCAAGCTCTTCCTCGACGGCGTGGTCCGCGGCGAGTACGAGGTGCTCACCCCGGACGTGTGGGCGCTGGCCCGCTCCGAGGACGTGCTGTTCGGCGAGGACCTGCTGCGGCCGGAAGGAGCCGACGGAGGAAGAAGGTGGTGACAGCCCTCCTCGGCGACCAGGCGGTGGCGCACCGGCGCGAGAGCGCCGTGCGGACCCGGGTCGCCGCCCTGGAGTCACTGCTCGGTGACCCCTCGGACCCCGCCAACCCGGTCGGCTACACCTCGCTGCTGGAGGCCGACCGGGCCGCGGTGCCCTTCGCCGCCGGCGAGGCCCTCCTCGACGACTTCGGGATCACCGACGAGTACATCCCGCAGGCCCTGGGCGGACGGCTCGACGGGATGGACACCCTGGTCAGGATCATGCGCCCGGTCTTCCGCCGGGACGTGGGCCTGGCCATGGGCCACGGCATGACCACCTTCATGGCCGCCTCCGACGTGTGGACCGCCGGCAGTTCCCGGCAGCGGCACTGGCTGGCCCGGCTGCTGCGCGACGGCGGCAAGGCGGCCATCGCCCAGCACGAGACCGCCCACAGCAACGACTACGTGCGCAGCCAGGTCACCGCCCGGCGCGGCCCGCACGGCTATCTGATCAGCGGGGGCAAGCCCCTCGTCAACAACCTGGAGCGGGCCGGTGCGCTGGTCCTGTTCTGCCGGACCGACCCCGCACCCGGCAGCCGCAGCCACTCGGTGCTGCTGCTGGAACCCGAGCAGCTGACCGGCGCGCGCGCCGCGGTGACGGCCCGCCGCACCCCGGTGGGCCTGCGCGGGTGCCGGTTCGCGGGCGTGGAGTTCGACGACTGCCCGGTGCCCGGATCCGCGCTGCTCGGGCCCGAGGGCAGCGGCATCGAGACCGCCCTGCGCTCCTTCCAGATCAGCCGGACGGTGATCGCGGCGTCGGCCGTCGCCGCGCTCGACACCAGCCTGCGCACGGCCGTCCGCTTCGACCGCGAGCACTCCGGCGGCTGGCAGGCCCGCGGCACCGACGGGAGCCGCACCGGCGCGGCACTGACCAGCGCCTTCGTCAACCTGCTGCTGTACGACAGCCTCGCCGTCGTCGCCACCAGGGCCCTGCACCTGCTGCCCGCCGAGACCAGCGTCTACTCTGCGGCGCTCAAGTACCTGCTGCCCAGGGTGCTCACCGAGACCATGTACGACCTGTCCATCGTCCTCGGCTCCGGGTTCTACACCCGCGAGGGCACCCTCGGCATCTTCCAGAAGCACGTCAGGGACGTACCGGTGCTCAGCCTCGGCCACGCCGGTACGGTCGCCTGCCAGGCCACGGTCATCCCCCAGATGCCGCGCCTGGCCCAGACCTCGTGGTTCCTGGAGGACGAGGCGCCCGCGGGCCTGTTCCGGCTGCGCGGAGACCTGCCGCCGCTGCGCACCGACCGGCTCAGCCTCGCGTGCGGGCGGGACTCCCTCACCGCGACGATGCTCGCCGTCAGCTCGGGCATCGACGGCGGCGGTCCCGTCGAGCGCGCCCTGCGCACGCTCGCCGGACAGCTCGTCGAGGAGTTCCGGGACGTACGCGGCCGGGTGCTCAGGCTGGAGGCGGCGGGCGCGGCGGCCTCCGCACAGCCCGCGAGGTTCGCGCTCATGGACCGGTACGCGCTGCTGCTGGCCGCGGCCGCCGTGCTGGGCCTGTGGGACCAGGGCCGGTACGGGCCGGACCCGTTCCTCGCCGACCCGTGCTGGGCGGCGGCCGCGCTGCACCACATCGCCCGCCGGCTGGGCACGCGCGTGGCCGACCTGCCGCCGGAGTGCGAGACCCGGATCCGGCACGAGGTGCAGCTCCGCTTCAGCACCCAGATCAGCTACGACCTCTACTCCACCCCCATCCCGGGCTGACCGGGCCCCGGGCCGTACGCACCGAAGGAGTCCCACGATGACCGTTCCCACCAGCCGGCACACCGCGACCACGGCGGCCGCGGCGACCACGGTCGGCGTACCGCCGCACGAGTGGCTGTCGGCCCGCCTCTCGCTCTACCTGCGCCGGGCTCCCGAGACCATCGACCCGACCGTGCCGCTCGCCGAGTACGGCATGGACTCGGTGGCCGCGCTGAGCCTGTGCGGAGACCTGGAGGACGAGTTCGGGCTGGAGGTGGAGCCGACGCTGCTGTGGGACCACCCGACCGTGGAGAGCCTGGGCCGCCACCTGTCGGCCGTCCTCGCCGCCACCGAGCCGTCCGCGCGGGACCAGCGCTGATGGGGGACATCGCCATCGTCGGCATCGACTGCGCGTTCCCCGGGGCGGCGGGCGTGCAGGCGTACTGGGACCTGCTGCTGCGGGGCGGGGCCGCCATCGGCCCCGTCCCCGCACAGCGCTGGGAAGCGGCGGACTTCCCCGCGGTCAGCGGCAGCGGCGGTTTCCTCGACGACGTCGATGTCTTCGACAGTGACTTCTTCTCCGTCACCCCGCGCGAGGCCGCCGCGATGGACCCGCACCAGCGGCTGCTGCTGCCCTGCGCCTGGCGCGCCCTGGAGGACTCCGGCCGCGCCCCGGGCGAACTCGCCGGCACCGAGACCGGCGTGTTCGTCGGGATGATGGGCGGCGAGTGGGGCCGCCTCACCATGAGCGACCTCGCGCGCGTCACCCCGCTGCTCGGCGCGGGCAGCAGCGCCGGAATGGCCGCCAACCGGATCTCGTACCACTTCAACTTCACCGGGCCCAGCCTCGCCGTCGACACGGCCTGCTCCTCCTCGCTCGTCGCCGTCCACCTCGCCGCCACCTCCCTGCTGGCCGGGGAGTGCGACACCGCCCTGGCCGGCGGCGTCAACATCGTGCTGTCGCCCTCGCTGGGCATGGTCTACGGACAGCTCGGCCTGGCCGCCGCCGACGGCCGCTGCAAGCCCTACAGCGCCGACGCCGACGGGATCGGGCGCAGCGACGGCGTCGGCCTGGTCGTGCTGCGCAGACTCGACGACGCGCTCGCCGACGGGCAGCGGATCTACGCCGTACTGCGCGGCAGCGCCGTCAACCAGGACGGCCGCAGCAACGGGGTCATCGCCCCCAACCGCTGGTCGCAGCAACGGGTGCTGAACTCCGCGTACCGGCGGGCCGGCGTCACCCCGGACCGCGTCGCCTTCGTGGAGGGGCACGGCACCGGGACCGTACTCGGCGACGCCATCGAGTGCGCGGCGCTCGGCGCGGTGCACGGGGTCCCGCGCGGCACCCCGTGCGCGCTCGGCTCCGTCAAGGGAAACCTGGGCCACACCGAGGGCGCGGCGGGCGTCGCCGGCCTCATCAAGACCGCGCTGGCCCTGCACCACCGCATCGTCCCCGCCAGCCTCTTCGCCGACCGCGAGAACCCGCAGCTGCGGCTCGCCGACCGGGGCCTGCGGCTGCTGAAGTCCCCGATGCGGCTGCCGCGCGGGGAGAGCCTCGCCGGGGTGAGCAGCTTCGGGATGGGCGGTACCAACGCCCACGCGATCCTGGGCACGGCGCCCCGTCCCCGCCGTACGGCTGCCGCCGCCCGGGCCCGTACGGGAACGGCGGGCGGGGCCGTCGGCGTGTTCACCGTCAGCGCCGACACCCCCGAGGCCCTGCGCCGCAACCTCGCCGCCCAGGCCGACGCGGTCGCCAGGCGGCCGCGCGGCGGCGCCGCGGCCCTGGGATGGAGCAGCAACCGCGTCAAGACCGGCTTGCCGCACCGGTTCGCGGTGACCGTGCGCGACACCGACGAGCTGGTGGACGAACTGCGCCGGGCCGCCGCCCAGGACGGCGGCGCGAGCGCCGGCCGCCCGTGGGGCAGACCCGTCGTGGCCTTCCTCTTCACCGGGCAGGGCACCGAGTACCCCGGCATGACGGCGGGACTCCACCGCGAGTCCGCCGCCTACCGCCGCCATCTCGCCGAGGCCGACGCGGCCCTCGCAGGACTCCTGGGCACGTCGGTGCGCGACCTGATCCTCGGCGGCGACGAGCGGGTGCACCGTGCCGAGTTCGCGCAGCCCGCCCTGTTCGCCGTCGGCTACGCCCTGGCCCGCACGCTCACCTCGCTCGGCGTCGCCCCGGCCGCCGTCCTCGGCCACAGCCTGGGCGAGTACGCGGCGGCGGTGACCGCGGGCGCCGTCGGCCTGGAGGAGGCCGCCCGGCTGGTGGTCCGGCGCGGCGCGCTGACCGGAGAACTGCCCCGGGGCGGCGGCATGATCGCCGCCGCCACCGGACCCGGGGGGCTCGCCGGGATCCTGGCGGCGGAGCCGGAGGCCGCCGTGGCCGCGCTGAACGGCCCCGCGGACACCGTGGTCTCCGGGCCCCTGGACGTCCTGGCGAGGATCGGCAAGGAGCTCGCCGGGCGCGGCGTACGGGTCAGGGAGCTGCCCGTCTCCCACGCCTTCCACTCGGCCCTGATGGCCCCGGCCGCCGCCGCGCTGCGCACCGCCGAGGTGCGGTGCGCGCCGCCCGCCGTGCCGGTGGCCTCGACCCGGTACGGCCGGATGCTGCACCACGAACCCATGGACGCCGGCTATTGGGCCGACCAGATCGAGGAGCCCGTGCTCATGGACACCGCGCTGAGAGCGCTCGTCTCGGACATCGCCCCCACCCATCTGATCGAGATCGGCCCGCGCACCCAGCTGCTGCAGATCGCCGCCCGGGGCGGCCGGGTACCGGGTGCGGAGCTCCTGCACCCCGCCCCGGGCCCCGAGGCGACCGGCCGGGACCTGGCCGAGGCGGTCGCCGCGCTGCACCGCTGCGGACTCGACCCGCTCTGGGAGGAGCTGTACGACCCCGAGCACCGGGTCGTCGAGCCGCTGAGCCCGTACGTGTTCTCCTCGGCGCAGCGTTACTGGGACCGGCGGACCCCGGCGCCCGCCGCCCCGCTCCCGGCTCCGGCTCCGCCTCCGGGCGAGGAGCGCCGGCCGGACGGCGGGCCCGAAGACCGGCCGCAGTGGCAGGCCGCCGAGGCCGCCGCCCCCGCGACCGCCGCCGCCCGCGACGCCGCCGACCCGGTACTGCTCGCCGTCGTCGAGGCGGTCACCGAGGTCGGCGGATACCCCCCGGAGCGCGTGGTGCGCGAGGCCCGCTTCCACGAGGACCTCGGCTTCGACTCGGTGATGATCATGCAGCTCAAGAACCGGGTGGAGGCCCGGCTGCCGCGCGTCGGCGAGGTGTCCGTCCAGCAGATGCTGCCCGCGTTGAACTCGGTCGGCTCGCTCGCCGAGTTCCTCGGCGACCTGATCACCGCGAGGTCGGCGTGACGGCCCCCGCGGTCTACCTCGCGGCGACCGGTACGGCACTGCCCGGCGACCCGGTGGACAACTCCGCGCTCGGCCGGCTGCTGGGGGTGAGCGAGGAGTGGATCGACATCTTCGTCGGCACCCGCACCCGGCACTTCGGCTGGGACCCGGTGACCGGGGAGGTCCGCGGCTCGCTGGCCGACCTGTGCGCCGAGGCCGGCGCGCAGGCCGTCGACGCCTCCGGGCTCGACCCCGCCGACATGGAGTTCCTGGTCCTCGCCACCGCCACCCCCGACCTTCTCCTGCCGACCACCGCGAGCGAGGTCGCCGACCGGCTCGGCCTCGGCCATCTGCCCGTCTTCCAGCTCCAGTCGGGCTGTTCCGGCGCGATCCAGGCCCTCGACCTCGGCCGCACCCTGATCCGCGGCGGCCACCGGGCGGGCCTGATCCTCGGCGGGGACGTCACGCACCGCTTCCTGTCGCCCCGGGGGGACACCGCCCGGATGCCCACCGAGGAACTGGTCAACTACGTCCTGTTCGGGGACGGAGCCGGCGCCGCCGTCCTCACGGACGAGCCCGAGGGCGAGCGGGTGGCCGTACGGGCGGTGCTGAACTCCTGGACCGGTCAGGGCCGTGCGCCCGGCCAGGTGCTGGACTGGTACGGGACCACCGACCGCCACTCGGAGCGGCCGATGCTGGCCGAGGACTACAAGGCGATCGAGGAGCACGTCCCGTCGATCTCCGTGGAGATCCTCTGGGAGCTGCTCGGCGGACTCGGATGGAGTCTGGACGACATCGGCTACCTGCTGCCGCCCCAGCTCTCCCGGCGGATGACCGCACGGATCCTGGAGCGGCTGCCGGCCACCTCGGCGCGGGAGGTCTCCTGCGTCTCGGAGACCGGCAACACGGGCAACGCCCTGCCGTTCCTGCAACTCGACCGGCTGCTGCCGACGTTCTCCGAGGGAGAGCGCGCACTCGCCCTGTGCGTGGAGTCCAGCAGGTGGATCAGAGCCGGGTTCGCCCTGGAGAAGGTGTGAGGCGTCGATGACGACGGGACTGGACCGGCTGCGCGACCTGCGCACGCGGGGCCTGCTGGAAAAGGCGTACGACCAGGTGCCGGCGCTGCTCGCGGACGAGAGCGGACCGGGCGGACCGGGCGGGCCTGGCGGACCGGGCGGACAGGTCGGCGCGGGCACGGCCTCGGCCGCCGCCGCGGCCGGGAGGCTGCTCGCCGGGCTCGACCCCGATGCCGTGCTGGCCCACCATCCGCGGACACCCGTGGTGACGGTGGCCGTCACCGGCCAGTCCACGGTCGGCCACGTCGTCGATCCCCTCACGGGCGAACTGGCCCGCCACGGACTGCTGCTGCGGCCCGTCCTCGGCGAGCACGGCACCTACCTGCGCGACCTGACCGACCCGGGCGGCGAACTGCGAGCGGCCGCACCCGATCTGACCCTGTGTCTGCTCGACGCCGAGACCGTGTTCTGCGAGGTTCCCGCGGTGTGGCGGCCCGAGGACGTCGAAGCGGCGGGGGAGGAGGTGCTGCGGCGGTGCATCGCGCTCGCGGACCGGGCCCCCGGCACCCTGGTGCTCAACACCGTTCCACTGCCGCGCGCCCACAGCCACCAGCTCCTCGACCACCGCTCCCGGGCCCTGCTCGGCGCGGTCTGGCGGGAGTTCAACGCCCGCCTGCTGCGCCTCACCGAGTCCGCCCACCGCCTCGTGGTGATCGACCTCGAACCGCTGGTCGGCGAGGGCGGACCGGTCACCGACGCGCGCCTGGCGCGTTACGCGAAGGTCCAGCTCGGCGCGGAACTCCTCGCCGCGTACGCACGCGAGGTCGCGCACCTGGCCCGCGCCCTGCGCGGCATGACCCGCAAATGCCTGGTGCTCGACCTCGACAACACCCTGTGGGACGGCGTGCTCGGCGAGCGGGGACCCGACGGCGTCGCGGCGGCCGGCACGCTGCGGGGGGAGGCGTTCGGGGCCTTCCAGAAGTGCGTCAAGCAGCTCGGCTCCCAGGGCGTCCTCCTCGCGGTGAGCAGCAAGAACGACGAAGGCCCGGTCCTCGCGGCGCTGCGAGGACATCCCGATCTCGTGCTGCGCGAGGAGGACTTCGTACGGATCAACGCCAACTGGCAGCCCAAGGACGGCAATCTCGCCGACATCGCGCACCGGCTGGACATCGCCACCGACGCCCTCGTCTTCGCCGACGACTCGCCGGCCGAGCGCGCCCAGGTGCGCTTCGGTGCGCCCGAGGTGGCCGTCGTACCGCTCGACGGCGAGCCCGCGCTGCACGTGACCCGGCTCCTCGCGGACGGCTGGTTCGACACCCTGCGGCTGACCGACGAGGACCGGGCCAGGACCGGCGAGTACCACCGGCAGCGCGAACGCCGGGCCCTGCACGAGAGCTCGGGCTCGCACGAGGAGTTCCTGCGGGCCCTCGGTGTCGGCGTCGGGTGCGGGCCGCCCCGGCCCCACGAGTTCGCCCGGCTGTCCCAGCTGACCCTGCGCACCAACCAGTTCAACCTCACCGGCGGCGGCCACCAGGAGTCCGAGCTGGCATCCCTGGCCGCCGACCCGGACCGGCACCTGCTGCTCGCCGCCCGTACCTCGGACCGGTTCGGCGACAACGGCCTGGTCGGGGCGGTGCTGGGGACCTTCGCCGACGGGGCGCTGCACCTGGACAACATGTGGCTCAGCTGCCGCGTGCTCGGCCGGGGCGTCGAACAGGCCTGCCTCGCGGTGCTGCTGGCCCGGGCCCGCGACCTCGGGCTGTCCGAGGTGACGGCCCGGTACGTGCCCACCCCGCGCAACCACCGCGTCCGTGACTTCTACCCGTCCTGCGGCTTCACGGAGGTCCGGCCCCGCGCGGCCCGGGACGGGGCGGGGGCGGACGGGGCGGTGGAGTTCCACCACGACCTGGCGCGGGTGCCGGAAGTCCCCGGCCACGTGCGCATCACCGAATCCTGGGGGAAGGCGGGCGGATGAGCCTCGACAGCCTCGACACGTTCCTTCGGACGGTCCGGGACGACCTCGGCCTGGACCTCGACATCCCCGCGGGCGCGGACACCGCTCTGGTGAACCTGCCCGGCTGGGACTCGCTCAACCTGCTCCGGCTGCTGGCCCTCCTGGAGGAGTCCGGCCACCGGGTGCCGGTGCACCGTCTGCTGGAGGCGCACAGCCTCCGCGACATCCACACGCTGGTGAAGGAGTACGGATGACCGCCCCGGGCAGCCCCACGCTCGGCCCGCCGCTCGGTGAGCCCGTCGCCGTGGTCCCGGGAGGGGACTCGTGGGACCGGGTCAGGGAAGACCTGGCAGACCACGGGACCGCGCTGGTCTACGCGTGGCTGAAGGACCTGGAGCCCGTCCTGCCCTCCGGTGACGGGCTGCGCGAACTGCTCGGCCGCGACTGGACGCGCTACCTCGACCTGACGCACGCCGACGTGCGCAACCGCTACATCGCCTCCCGGATGCTGCTGAAGTACGCGGCGGGCGCGGTGCTCGCCAGCGAACCCGCCGACCTGGAACTGGCCTACGGGCCGACCGGCCGCCCGTACCTGCGCGGCTGCGACCAGATCGACATCAGCCTCAGCCACACGGAGGACCTGCTCCTCGTGGGTCTGACGACCTGCGGCCTGATCGGCGTGGACGCGGAACGCGCCGACCGGGAGATGTACGGCAGCGGTCTGGGCCGCCACATCTGCACGCCCTACGAGCTGGTGCTGCTGTCCGGGATGCCGGAGGAGGAGCGCAACGGCGCGCTCGTGCGGCTGTGGACCCTCAAGGAGGCCTACAGCAAAGCCATCGGCCAGGGCATGCAGTTCCGCTTCACCGAGTTCGGCTTCGGTCCCGACGGCAGGCCGGTACGGGTCCAGCGGCCGGACGGGACGGCGGGCACCGGAGACGAGTGGATCTTCCGGACCTTCCCGCTGGCCGGCGGCTACGTCGTCAGCGCCGCGGTCTACGACGCGGGCTTCGGCCGGCTCCAGGACGCCCATGTCACGACGATGCTGGACCAGGACTGCGTGGACGCCATCACTGAGGCGCTGGAGGGGGACCCGGGGCGGTGACCGGCACCGCCGGGTGCCGGCGGGCCCCGCGATTCACGATAAGGAGGACGCGGCCGGACCGCCGGAGAGCATCTCCAGCCGTGCGGCGTTGTAGCCCGCCTGGAAGCGGCTGGTGGCTTCCAGCTCTTCGGTGATCTCGGCGATGTGGCGGCGGCACGTGCGCACCGACATGCCGAGCCGGCGGGCGACCATCTCGTCCTTGTAGCCCTTGGTCATCAGCCGGATGATCGACCACTTGAGCTCGTCGGAGGAGGCGGGGGACCGTTGGGACTCCACGACGTACGGGGACGCGCCGTCCCACAGGTACTCGAAGACGGAGCACAGGAAGGCCACGAGCGTGGGCTCGCGGACGATCGCCGCACCGGGCGCGCTGTCCCGGGCGGATCGTTCCGGCAGGAAGGCCACCTCCCGGTCGTAGATGATCAGCCGGTCGATGACCTCGTCGGCGGTACGGATCTCCGCGCCCTGGACGGTGACGTCGCGGACGTACGAGCGGGTGGGCAGGTCGTTGCGCGCGGTGTGCTGGTAGATGGTCCGGATCCGGACGCCGCGCGCCAGGGTGGACAGCGCCGACTCCCGTGCTTCCTCGAGCAGTTCGGCCGGGCGGGCGCCGCCGGGCTGGACGGTGAGCAGCTCGCTCTTGCAGTTCTGGCTCAGGTGGTTGAGCATCGCCTGGATCCGGGTGACATCGGTGATGATGTCGAAGGCCTCCAGGCGGTTGCGCAGCCGGCGTCCCTCGAAGTACAGCGGCGTCAGGGACAGCAGCTTCGCCCGGACGTCGGTCACCGCCTGCTGCAGTTCCCGGATGTGCCGCTCCGCGGGTGCCACCAGGGACGCGGCCGCCACATCGGGTGTGACGGGGGTCAGTTCGGACGGATGGCCCGGCATGGACTGGAGCAGGCGGACCCCGCGCAGCACCTGTTCCACCCGTGTGATCTCCGCGGGTGTCAGGGACAGCTCCTCGGCGATCTTCTCGCGTACGAAGCGGCCGCACTCGACCGCGAGACCGTACGCCGCCGCGCTGATGTCGTCCAGCTCGGCGAACCCTGAAGATTCCGGGCCCTCCCCTGCGAACATCTCAGCCCCCACTGATCGGTGTAATTGCTGCCACGTAACTTTACGCCAGCGTAAGGCCCTTGGCGCGAATGATCGATATCAAGCACTCTATTCGCATCACCAGAGACGCCAAAGCCGGAGAAATCGGGCGAAGCTGTGCTGGGGGAGTTAATCTCGATCTTCGACTGGGGGAGTCGTGAGGGTAGTTTCCGGTAAATTCTCCTCGATTTACTTGACCTTACTGGCGGGTATGGTCATGGCCGTTATGGGGGTGCAGTTCATGTCGGGCCCGGTTCTGCCGGGCACATCCGCCCGGTCCGCCGGAGTCAGTGGTCCCGACGGGGCCGGCCAGGGGTACACCACGACCCCGGAGGACGACCGCTGGGGATGACCAGACCCCGCAGGTGATCCGGTTCAGCAAGCGCTCCCCGCACGGTGAATGGGGGGAGCGCTTCGCGCTGTCCGGGCCCCTGCGGCGTCCGCCGGACGCGCGGCCGGCACCGCTATGGCGCTGAGCAGTACGCCCTCGGCCGCCGACCAGCGGCCGCTGAACGCGGTGGGCCCGTCCGGCGAGAGCCACCCGGGGTCCGGCAGCAGCCGGGCGCGGAACGTCTCCTGCCCCGCGTCGACGGTGACCAGGGCGTCGGTGAAGTCCAGCTCCTGTCCGGTGAGCGGGAACCACGTCTTGTACACCGCCTCCTTCATGCTGAAGAGCAGCCGGTCCCACGCCACCTCCGGCACCGCCCGGGCCAGCTCCCGCGTCCGGCGCAGTTCCTGGGGCAGCGCGATCGACTCCAGCACCCCGTCCGGCAGTGGAGCGTTCGGCTCCGCGTCGATGCCCACCGCGGCGAACTCCGAGGCGCGGGCGAGCGCCACTCCCCGGTAGCCCGCGCAGTGCGTCATCGACCCCACCACCGAGGCGTCCCACTGCGGGACCCCGCGCCGGCCCGGCACCACGGGCGCCGCGGGCACCCCGAGGGACCCCATCGCCCGCCGGGCGCACCACCGCACGGTCCCGAACTCCGCCCGCCGCTTCGGAACGGCGTTGCTGATCAGGAGTTCTTCCTCCGGGAAGAGGAATACGCCGTCGGGGTCGACGGTGGACTCGGCGGTGGCGACATCCGATGGCAGGAGCTTCGTGAGCACGGCATTCCCCCCGGTCGATGGGTCGGTCTGACAGCTCCCACGCTGCCGCCGGCGCCCCGCCCCGGCCACGAACGGAGGCGCCGCCCGCCCCGATCGGCCCCCGCGCACCCGGTTTCCTCCCAGGCCGCTGCCATCCGCCGTCCCCGGGGACGGCTTCCTGCCGGGAGGCTGGCACCGCCACCCGCCGGCATTGCCATCCGCCTGTCATGCGGCACGGTCCGTACGTCCACCGGCGATTGAGGGGATGAACAGGGGTGTGCACCGCATGATCGGTCGCCCATCCTCGCGGAATGCCGCACGGAAACCTCATGGGCATCAGCGACCTCCACGTCGCATTCCGCGAGAATCGACGGATCGTCGAGGAGCTGTATCCGGACAGTCCCGCCGACTGGCTGATCGTGGCCGGGGACGTGGGAGAGTCGCCCGACGATCTTCGATGGGTGCTCGACGTGCTCACCCGGCGCTACGCCACCGTGGTGTGGGCGCCCGGAAATCATGATCTCTGGACGCTGCGCGACGATCCGGTGCCCTTGCGTGGAGAAGCGCGCTACCGGCACCTCGTCGAGATCTGCCGCTCCTTCGGCGTGCAGACTCCGGAAGACCCCTATCCCGTATGGTCGGGACAGGGCGGACCGCTCGTCGTGGCTCCCCTCTTCCTGCTGTACGACTACAGCTTCCGCGCGCCCGGGGCGGCCACCCGGGAGGAGGCGCTGGAGCAGGCGTACGAGGCCGGAGTGGTGTGCACCGACGAGTTCATGCTGCATCCCGACCCGTACCCGTCCCGTGAGGCCTGGTGCCGGGCCAGGGTCGCCGTCACCGAGCAGCGCCTCGCTGCCTGTGACCCCGACCTGCGCATGGTGCTCGTCAACCATTTTCCGCTGGTCAGGAACCCCACCCGGATCCTGCGGCACCCCGAGTTCGCCCAATGGTGCGGCACCGAACTGACCGCCGACTGGCACACCCGGTTCCGGGCGGCGGCCGTCGTCTACGGCCACCTGCACATCCCGCGCACCACGTGGTACGACGGCGTGCGCTTCGAAGAGGTGTCCGTGGGCTACCCGCGTGAGTGGCGAAGGCCCGGCCACCCGCGCAACGTCCCGCGCCGGATCTTCCCCGGAGCCCCTGCCGGGGATTGATGTCTGGCAACTTCCGGACACCGTGGGGCGCTGGATTTCGAGCCTATACTGATCTTGAATTCCCGCTCAAGCGATGCTCGACCATCCCTCTTTCCGATTTTCGCGGTCCTTCCCGGAACGCACGGAAAAGGGACACTGGGGGACCCTATGGTGTTGTTCCGGCGTGCCGAGGAACTTTCTCTTTCACATGCACTGCTCGACGGCTGTGCCGAAGGAAATGCCGGATTACTATTGATCGAAGGGGCGGTCGGCTGCGGAAAGAGCGAATTCCTGGAGACCGTCGCCGCCCACGCCGAGGCCCGCGGCGCGGTCGTCCTGCGCGCCATGGGCACCGCCGCCGAACGCGGCCATCCGCTCGGCGTCCTGCGCCAGTTGGCGGCCGACGCACCGGCCGGGGCCCTCCCGCCGCCGCCGCACGAGGCGGCGCGGGTCGAGGCCATGCAGGCGTTCGCCGCCGCCGTCCGCGAACTGAGCACCGCCGCACCCGTGGTGATCTGCGTCGACGACCTGCACCACGCCGACGAACTCTCCAGCCGCTACCTGCTGCACCTGGCGCGCGGCACCCGCCAGGCCAGGATCCTCCTGGCGTTCGCCGAGTCGGTGCACGAACGCGGCGACGACCCGCTGCTGCGCACCGAACTGCTCCGCCTGCCCCACTTCGTACGACTGCGGCTCGAACGGTTCACCCCGGAAGCCGTCCGCGCCATGCTGCCGGACCGCACCGAGGCGGAGACCGAACGGCTGCACCGGGCCAGCGGCGGAAACCCGCTGCTGCTGCGGTCCCTGCTCCAGGACCCCCGGAGCCGCCCCGGCGACGCCTACGCCCAGGCCGTGCTCGCCTGCCTGCACCGCTGCGGGCCCGCCACCACCGAACTGGCCGACGCGATCGCCGTACTCGACGGTCTCGCGAGCGCCGCGCACCTCACACGGCTGACCGGCGCCGCCGGGCCCGCCGTCGCCCGGGCCCTCGCCGCGCTCGACGCCGCGGGCCTGCTCGCCGCCGAAGGCGGGCACGGGTTCCGTCACCCGGCCGCCCGGGCCGCCGTACTCGACCGGATGGACCCGGCGGCACGGGCGGCCCTGCACCGGGAGGCCGCCCTGCTCGCCCGCGCCTCGGGCGCGCCCGACACGGCGGTCGCCGACCAACTGCTCGGCGCACGCCACACCTGCGAGGAATGGGCCCTGCCCGTCCTGCGGTCCGCCGCGGACCAGTACGTCGCCGACGGAGCCCTCGAACAGGCCGCGGCCGTCCTGCGACTCGCCCAGGAGGCAAGCCCCGATGACGCGGGGCGCGCCGAACTCGCCGTCAGACTCAGCGTCGTCGCCGGCCGCACCGACCCGGCCGCGGCCGAACGCCACCTCCGCGAACCCCTCTGCGCCCTGGCCGCCGGACAGCTGGGGCCGCACGCCATGGGCCCGCTGGCCCGGGTACTGGCCGCCCAGGGCCGGATCGACGAGTCGGCCGACGTACTGGAACGGCTGGCGGCCGCCGGAGGGCGGCACCCTGGCGCGGAGCGCAGGCCGGGCGACATCCCCGGGGACGATCCCCTGGACGGACTCTCCGCGTTCCCCCAGTGGGCGGCCTCCAACCGCCGCGGCACACCGGCCGAGACCGGACCGCCCCCGGCCGGCCGCACGGCCAGGACCCCGGTCCACCCGGCCGCCCTGTGGGCCCTGCCGGTGGATACGGAGGAAGGCGCGGCCGCCCAGGCCGCCGAACTCTTCCTCCGGGGCGCCATCCTCGCCGAAGGCACCGTGGAGCCGGTGGTCCAGGCCCTGCGCACCCTCCTGTACCTGGACGGCGCCGGACGGGCGCTGCCCTGGTGCGAGTCCTTCGTCCTCCAGGCGACCCGGCGCGGGGCCACCGGCTGGCAGGCCGTGTTCGCCGGCCTGCTCGCCGAGGCCCGGATGCGCCTGGGCGACCTCAGGGGCGCGGCCCAGACCGCGGAAGGGGTCCTGCGGGCCGTACCCGTACGCGGCGGAAGCGTCCTGCTGAGCGGGGTCGCCGGGACCCTGGTCCGGGCCTGCACCGCCATGGGCAGGCCGGAGGAGGCCGCGGCCGTACTGAGCCGGCCCGTCCCCGCCGAGCTGACCGGGAGCATCCACGGACTCGCGTACCTCCGCGCCCGGGGCCAGTACGCGCTCGCCACGAGCCGCTTCCACGCGGCGCTCGGCGACTTCCTGGACGTCGGCCGCCACATGAAGCGCTGGGGCCTGGACCGGCCGCGGCTCCTGCCCTGGCGCACCGACGCGGCGGAGGCCCTGCTGCGGCTCGGCGAGGCACGCCAGGCCGAACGGTTCCTCGCGGACCAGCTCAGCAGCCGGGACGCCGCCGACCCGTGGGTGCGCGGGATGTCCCTGCGGCTGCGGGCCTCCCTGCGCGAGCCGAAGGAGCGGCAGGCGATGCTCGCCAAGGCCGTGGACGATCTGCACCGTTCGGGGGACCAGTACGAACTGGCCCGCGCGATGAGTGACTTCGGCCAGGTGCTGCGGGAGATCGGCGAGCCCGCCCGCGCCGCCATGGTCAACCGCCGGGCCTGGCACGTCGCCAGGGAGTGCGGAGCCGAGTCCCTGTGCGTGAAGATCCTCCCCGGCCACACCGGCGACGGCTCCGACGCCGGGGAGACGGCCGAGACCCCGCACGCCGACCTCGTCGCGAGCCTCAGCGAGTCGGAAAAGCGCGTGGCCCTGCTCGCGGTGCACGGCCACACCAACCGCGAGATCGCCCAGAAGCTCTACATCACCGTGAGCACGGTGGAACAGCACCTGACCCGCGTCTACCGCAAGCTGGAGATCCCCGGCCGGCAGGCACTCCCGGTCGACTTCCACCTGGGCGTCGCGGAGTTCGTCTGATCCCGATCCCGATCCCGAGCCCGAGCCCGAGCCCGAGCCCGCGCCCGCGCCCGCCACGGCAGCGGTGCGCGGGATAGCAAGGTCATGGCAAGCCCGCCCCGACCCCGGCCCTCCCTGGCAGACAACTGGCGCACTTGGCCCCGTCTTCCCCCGGGCCCGCTCAGGTGAGCCCTCCCCGCTGGCTCCGCGCGAGCCGTGTGCGAAACGGTTCGGTCATGAGCCGCAGCCCACCAGGGAGGGCACCATGACCACACCGACGCACGACCAGCCGTGGCGCACGGCCACACCCGGACAGGTCCGCGACGCCATGCTCGACCGGGTCGAGGAGCGCCTCGCCCGACTGCTCGCCGAGGAGCACCGCACCCGGCGTACCTCCGACCCGCGCAGCGCCGTCCTCGTGGCCGGCGTCGCCGAACTCGTCCAGGCCGGGGCCGAGCGGGCCCACCCGGTCATCTGCCTCACCGGATACCTCGCGGCGGGCGGCGATCCGGACGGCGAGGACGCCGTGGCCGCGGCCGCCGCGCTCGAACTCCTCGACACCTGCCTGATGATCCGTGAGGACGTACGGGACAACGCGCCGCTGCGCCGGGGCATCCCGACCCTGCACGTCAGCCACGCCGCCGAGCACGAGCGCAACGGCTGGCGGGGCGAGTCCCGCCGGTTCGGCGAGGGGACCGCCGTGCTCGCGGGGGACCTCGCGCTCGCCTACGGTGACCGGCTGGCCGTCCGGCTCCCGTACGAGGCCTGGGAGCTGTGGGACGACCTGCGGACCGAGCGGGCGATCGGCGCGCACACCGAGGCCGCCGCCGCGACCGAGTACCTCGACGACGCATGGCCGGGGCAGTGCCTGGAGGGCTGCGGCAGCGGCTGCGGCGCGGGCTGGTACGGGCTGCGCCACGCGCTGCTGATCGGCGCCTCGCTGGCGGGGCGGAGCGATCTGCGCGAGCCGTACGAGGCGTACGCGCGGGCCCTGCACGCCGCCTGGCGGATCCGCGGATTCCTGCGCGGCGGCCCGGGCTTCGACGGCGACGCCCAGTTCCTGCGCGACGTGTTCTTCGACGCGCGGGCCCGGGACGGGGCCGAGGAGATCATCGCAGGACTCCTGGCGCGCGCGGACGAGGCCGTGGCGGGAGCCCCCGTCGAGGCCCGGTGGCGCACCGAACTCGCCGCCTTCGCCCGCCGGGTGGCCGGCTGCGAGTGACCCCCGGGGCGCACGGCGCCGCCGAGGACGGATTCCGCCCCCGGCCCAGGAAACGGCGCCGAGGACCGGATCCGGTCCGGCGACCTCTCAGGCGACCGGTCCGGCGGACTCCTCCGGTCCGGCGACCTCTCCGGCACGGCGGACCCCGGCCCCGGCGGCGGCCGCGCCTCAGTCGGGGGCCTGCCGGGGCCCGCCGGGCCGCAGGCGCGTCAGCCAGCTGCGCAGCGCGCCGCGGCGGATCCGGCCGAGGTCGTCGCGCGGCAGTGCGCCGACGATCTCCAGCCGCGTGGGCAGGAAGGCCTCCGCCACGCCCCGGGCGGTGAGGTGCTCGCGCAGCTCGGCCGGACCGGGCGGCCGGTCCTGCGCGGTCGGGACCACGACGGCGCAGGGCAGCTCCCCGTGCTCGGGGTCGGTGTAGGCGACGACCGCGGCCTCGCGGACCCGGGGGTGGGTCAGCAACTGCTCCTCCACCTCGGCCACCGGCACCATGAAGATCGCCCCGGTCCGCGTCCCGGCCCTGGCCAGGACCCGGATCCCGCCGTGCGGGCCGGACTGCGCCAGGTCCCCCGTGTCGAGCCAGCCGTCGGCCCGCTCCCACGTCGCCACCGGCGCCGGGTCCCCCTGCCCCCAGGTGGCCAGGCAGACCGACGGCCCGCGCACCGTGAGCGCCGGCGTCCCGTACCCGGCGGACACCTCCAGCCCGCGCAGCGGGTGGAAGGCGTCGCCCTCGTCGGGGGTGTCCCCGGTGAGCGCGCCCATGCCCAGTTCCGGGGTCCCCCATACGGAGAGCACCGGTACGCCGAACACCGCGCGGAGTTCGGCGGCGAGCGGCGGCGGGGTGCTGGTGCGCCCGCCGGACAGCACCAGCCGCAGCCGGTCCAGGTCCCGGGGGCGGCGCTGCTGCGTGGTGAGCAGCTCGGAGAAGTAGGCGGGCTCCGCGTAGACCTGGTCCACCCCGGCCGCCGCCATCAGGTCCAGGCACCGGCCCGGTTCCCACACGTCCTGGTAGACCCCCGTCCCGCCGACCGCCAGCGGCCAGCACACGGTGTAGATCAGCGAGGCCAGCGAGGTGAGCGGCAGCGTGCTGAGGAAGACCTCGCGGGGCCGCCGCCCCGGGCCGTCGCCGTCGTGCTGGGAGGCGATGTTGGCGTACAGCGTGTTGGGGGAGTGCAGCACCGAGGTGTAGGCGTCCCGCAGGCCCATCACGCTGATCAGCAGGGCGGGCCGGTCCGCCTGGCCGCGGTGCGGCCTGCTCCGCCTGCCCGCCTCCGTGCGCTCGTGCGCGGTGCGCCGGAAGTGCGACGTGAAGTCGACCGCCCCCGTCGCCGCCGCGTCCCCCACGACGACCCGGTGACGCAGCCACGGCAGGCGTGGGGCGAGGTCCGCGAGGGCCTCGGCGTGCGGATAACCCTCCCACACGTCGGGCACCACGCAGACCCGGGCCCGGGTGCTCTCCAGGATCCGGTGCAGCCCGTGGGCCCGTACGGTCGGCAGCACGGGCACCGCGACCGCCCCGGCCCGCAGGCAGGCGAGGGTCAGCGCCGCGGTCTCCCACCAGCTCGGCAGCTGGTAGGCGACCGGATCCCCGGGGGTCACCCCGAGCGAGGCCAGGGCGGCGGCGAACCGGTCGACGTACAGCGCCAGCTGGGCGTACGTGACGGTGACCCGGCGCCGGTCGGCGGGCCGGTGGGCCCGCTCCGAGACGATCGCCGGGCGCTCGGGCGCGGCGGCGGCCGTTCGGTACAGGTCGTCGAGGAACGTCTCCGGCCGCCACCAGCCGGCGGCCCGGAACCTCGCCGCCACGCGGGCCGGCGCGGTGAGGTCCAGGGGCCGGCCGTGGGCGGAGCCCAGACCCTCCGCCGCGGGGTACGAGGGGGAGTCCGTCAGGCCCATCGGCCCACCGCCCCGGCGACCTGCACGCGCGAGGTGCACCCGAGCCGGCGCATCACCTGGCGGACGTGGTTGACCACCGTCCACTCCGAAATGTCCAGCCTGGCCGCGATATGGCGGTTCGTCAGTCCTTCCGACACCAGCAGCGCCACCTGGACCTGCCGCGGGGTGAGCGACGGCGCCTCGGCGACCGCCCCCGCCACCGGGCGGCGCGAGGCCGCGGGCGCGGAGAGGGCCTCCGCCACCGCGGCGGGCGCGCTCATCCGCACCCCCTCCGCCCACGCCGTGGCGAAGTCGGACCAGTCCAGCCGCGCGCTGAGCTCCGTACGCGCCCGCTCGGCCTCGGAACGCCACTCGTCCGGCACTTCGGCGCCCGCTGCGGCCCGCAAGGTGTCGGCCGCCGCCAGCAGCCGCACGGTCCGCGGCCGCTGTGCGGGCGCCGTGCGCGACAGGAGCAGCGCGAACTCCTCCAGCAGGTCCGGCAGTTCGGACCGCTCGCCGATCGCGCCGTACAGCCGCAGGGCCTCCCGCAACGCCCGGTCGGCCCGGTCCGGATCCTCGCCCTCCAGGGCCAGCGCCGCCGAGGTCCGCAGAACGCCCCCCAGGCCCCGCCCGTCCCGGATCCGCCGGAAGGTCTCCTCGGCCCGGTCCAGCAGCTCCTGCGCCTTGCGCCGGTCACCGTCGGCGCGCAGCACGGCAGCGAGGGAGGCCGCCGCCCCGGCCGCGCCCCCGGTGACGCCCATGGACTCCAGGGCGTTCAGCGCGGTCACCAGCACGGCCCGCGCCCCCGGCGTATCACCGGCCTTCAGCAGCGCCGTACCCAGGTGGGCGGAGGCGAGCGCGTTCTGCCGCCGGTCGCCCACGGCCTTGCCCAGCGCGAGCGCGCGCCGGTGGCGGTGTACGGCCTCCTGCGGATCGCCCAGCGCGAGCGCGAACAGCCCCGACATGTCGGCCAGCCTGGCTCGTACGGCGTCCGGCAGCGGCGGCCCCGCCGCCTCGGCCGCGCCGTCGCACCACTCCAGCCCTTCCCGCAGCCGCCCCTGCGCCAGCCAGGGCAGCCGGCAGCAGAGGACCAGGGCGGCGGCCCCCTCGCTGTCGCCGCGCTCGCGCAGCCGCCGCAGGGCAGCCGTCACGTTCGCACCCTCGGCGGCCAACTCGTTCAGCAGTCGTTCCTGTCCGGTTCCGTTCAGGCCGGGCTGCGAGGCGGTCACCAGCTGGCGGTAGCGCTCCGCGTGCGCGTCCAGCGCCGCGCCGTCGCGGCCCGACTCCGCGAGCGACGCACGGCAGTGGGACCGCACGGGTTCGGTCACGGCCAGCCGCAGCTCTCCCCGCTCCTCACCCACCACGGCCAGCAGCCCGCGGTCCAGCAGGGTTTCGACGCCCGCCTCCGCAGACACCCCCGCCGCCGGCAGACCGAAGCCGGGCTCGTACACCGAGAGCCGCTCCAGCAGGGCGCGGACCGGGGCGTCCAGCCCGCGACAGCTCCACTCGGCGAGCGCCGCGAGCGAGCGGTGCCGCTCGGGCGCGTGCGCGGGTCCGCCCGCCAGCACGGTCGTACGGCCGCGCAGCCGGGCCGGCAGCAGATGGGGAGGAAAGAGCCGTACCCGGCGCGCGGCGAGTTCGACGGCGAGCGGGAGGCCGTCGAGGAGCCTGCAGGTCTCGGCGACGGCCGCCGCGTTCTCCATGGTGAGCGCGAAAGCCGGGTCGGCGTCCCGGGCCCGGCGCACGAACAGCGCGACCGACGGGGACTCCCGCACCTCGTGCGGGTCGGCCGAGCCGTCCGCGGGATCCGGTACGGGCAACGGCGCCAGCGGCAGCAGCTGTTCCCCGTACACCCCGAGCGGTTCCACCGCGGTGGCCAGCACCACCACGCGCGGATCACCGGCCGCCGCCGCGAGGGCCGCGGCGGCGGCGGGACGCGCATCGTGGTCACAGCCGTCGAGCAGCACCAGGACCCGGCCGGGCTCCTCGGGCCCCGGGGGGCACAGCGGTCCGTTCACCGCGGCCCCGAGCTCCGCCGCGTCGACCACCTCCACCCGGGCGAACTCCGCGCCGAGTTCCCGTACGGCCTCCGTGGCCAGCCGGGACTTGCCCACACCGGCCCGCCCGGTCACCGTCAGCAGCCGGACCGAGGGGTCGCGCAGCCGCGCCCGCAGCGCGGCGGCTTCCCGTTCCCGCGCGACGAGCTCCGTCACCGGGCCGAGCGCTACCGACATGGTTCTCCGTACGTTGCGTAGAGGACGATCGAGTGGTCAGGGGCCGGGTCGTGGCCGGGCCTTGTGCCGGGTGCCGCGCCGGTCACGAGCGCAGCCCGGCCGACTGGATCCGCCAGAGTCCCGGGCGGATCTCCACGGCCCGCCGCGCGGCGGAGCCGCCCCCCGTGGTCCTGGACAGGGCCCGCAGCGAACGCCTCGCGTACACCTCCAGCCGCTGGTCGCGCAGGGCGCCCGCCAGCGTCAGGCACTCGCCGAACCAGGCCCGGGCGCTCTCCGCCGCCTCCGGCCCGCCTTGGGCCAGCGCGAGGAGCGCCCGGGCGCGGCTCGCCTCGTAACGTCCGCGCGTACGGCCGGGCACCGACAGGGCGGCGAGGGCGGGCTCCAGCAGAGCGGCCGCCTCCGCCGCCGCACCGGCGTCCAGCCGCAGCTCGGCCAGGCCCACCAGGGCGCGCGCGGTCTCCTCCTCGTCGCCCGCCTCCCGGGCGTGCGCCAGCGCCCCCGCGTACAGCTCGTGCGCCCGGTCCGCACGCCGGTACTGCCAGGCGAGGTCGCCGAGCGAGCGCTCCATCCGGGCCTGCGCCGACCGGTCCGCGCACCGTACGGCGGCGTCCAGGGCCAGGGTGTAGGCGGCCTCGGCGTCCTCCTCCACCCATCCGAACGTGGCGTCCGTCAGCCGTACCGCCAGCGCCCACAAGCCCGCCTCGTACGCGGTCCGCGCCAGCCGTACGAGCCCCCGCGCGCCGGCGTCCGCCGGCCGGCCCGGCTGCGCGGCGGCCGCCGCGTACGCCCGGCCCACCCGCTCCGCCGTCGCGCGCCGTACCTCGGGCGGCTCCTCCAGGGCCAGCCGCTCCACCGCCAGCAGCCGCAGCAGCTCCGGGAGGTGGCAGCCGTCGCGGTCCACCGCCAGCAGCCGTTCATCGGCCAGGGCGTCCAGGGCCGCCGCGGCCCGAGGCTCGGCCAGGTCCAGCGCGGCGGCGGCCTGCCGGGGGCCGAACCGGCCGGGGGGCAGCAGCGACAGCAGGCGGAACGCCCGCCGCTGCGCCTCCGGAGCCGCCGCGTAGGCCTCCAGGAGGCGGGCCCGTACGTCGAGATCGCCGGCCCGCAGCGCGTCGAGCCGTCCGCCTTCGTCCCGCAGCCGCTCCGCCAGTGTGGCGGGCGTCCAGTGCGGCCGGGCCACTAGCTGGGCCGCGGCGGCCCGCACGGCGAGCGGAAGTCCGCCGCACAGCCCGGCGATCTCCTCGACCACGCCGGATCCGGGGGCGGGGAGGCCGCGCTCGGTGAACAGCCCGGCGAGCCGATGTGACTCCTCGGGGCGCCACGGTCCGAGGACCATCGGGCGAAGCCCGGGGAGCCCGGCGGGCACGCGGCCCGCGGTGAGCAGCAGCGCGGAGCCCGGCGCGAGGGGCAGCAGGGGCCGTACCTGGGTTTCGGAGGTGACGTGGTCCAGCACCAGCAGCACCCGGCGGCCCGTCAGGGGCGCGTGCCCCAGCCGGTCGAGGACCTCCGACCCGGTCGGCGCCGGCCCCGATCCGCATCGCAGGTCCAGGAAGACCTGCCCGTCGGGGAAGGCGTCCGCCACGCGGTGCGCGGTCTCCACCGCGAGCGCCGACTTGCCGGTGCCCGGCAGGCCCGTCACGGCCACGCAGCCACCTGCGGGGGCGGTCCGTAACAGCTGCTCCAGCTCGGTCAGTTCGGCCGTGCGGCCGGTGAAGCGGGGGTCGGCGGGGGGCAGTGCCCCGAGGCTGGGGGACCAGCCTTCCGCACCGTCGGCCGGGGCGACGGCGGTCACGGTACCGGCGACGACCGCGGACCTGGCAGCGGTCCTGGTCCCGGCTCCGGCCGTCGACAGGGCCGGATCCCCTTCCAGGATCCGCCGCTGGAGCTGCCGCGATGCGGGGCCCGGCTCTATCCCGAGCTCCTCCACGAGGGTCCGCCGCAGCATCGCGAACACGCGCAGCGCCTCCGCCTGCCGCCCGCACCGGTACAGCGCCACCATCAGATGCGAGTGGAACTCCTCGTGCATCCGGTGCTCGGCGACCAGCTCCTGGAGCTCCGCCACCAGTTCGCGGTGCAGCCCGAGGTGCAGCTCGGCCCGGATGCGCTCGTCGAGCGCGGTGGCGCGCGCCTCCCCCAGGCGCACGGCCGCGCCGTCGAGCAGCGGCCCGTGCGGGGTGTCCGACAGCACCGGCCCCCGCCACAGCGCGAGCGCCCGCCGCTGCAGATCCGCCGCCGCGCCGAAGTCAGCCGCCCGCAGGGCCTGGTGGCCGCGGCGGGACAGGTCCTCGAAGGCCGTGGTGTCCAGCGCGTCCGGGCCGACGCGCAGCAGATAGCCCGGGCGCCGGGTGACCAGCGACTCCCGGCCGTTCGCCGGATCGGCGCTGCGGAGCGTCTTGCGCAGGTGCGACACGTAGACCTGGAGCGTCGTCGTCGCGGTGCGCGGCGGCGCCTCGGGCCAGAGCTCGTCGATGAGGCTCTCCGAGGACACGACCTCGTTCGCGCGGACCAGCAGTGTCCCGAGGACGACCCGCAGTTTGGCGGCCTGCGGAGCGTACGAGGCCATCTGGCCGCCGTCCGTACCGGCGTCCGCGTCGCCGCCCGTGACCTCCAGCGGGCCCAGAATCCCGAAGCGCATCGTCCTCAGTAGTCCTGGACCACGGAGGTGCGGGCCTCGGCCACCGCCCGGCGGCGCTGTGTCAGGGTGAGCGTGACGGGTACGGAGGGCCGCCCCACGGCGTCGTGCCCCAGCGGCCCGGCCACCGCCACGCAGCGCAGCGGCAGATCGAGGTCCGCCTGCCCGCGGAAGTGCACCTGGCAGGCGCCGATCGCGCTCCGCGCCGGGTTCAGCCCGTGCGCCCGGCCCGCGGCGAGCAGCGAGGTCTGCCGCAGTGCCTCCATCAGGTGCAGTCCGGAGAGCTGTCCGTCCTCGCCCGCGAACACGGGGCTGATCCGCCGGGAGAGCAGCCAGGTGCTGATCCGGCCGCGCGCCACGTCCGCCGGTTCACTGATCACGGTGTTCCCGGGGGAGTAGCGGCCGGTCTCGGCGGAGTCGGCCGGCCGCAGCGGGCCGTCCGGCGCGTCGTCGAGCTCGGGCGCGGCCCGCAGCGCCTGCCGGGAGTGCTCCAGGTGCCGGCGGTAGAGCTTCGGCATGAGGAAGACCAGACCGGCGGCGCCCGTCGCGCACGGGCGGCCGTCGATCACCACCTCCAGGTGGAAGTCGAGTCCGCGCGGCACCTCGTCGACCACGTTCGCCGGGCGGGCCCTGATGTGGGTCTCCATGGGTACGGGGCCCCCGGGGGCCCCGTCCGTACGCCAGGCGGAGAGGTCGGTGAGGTCGAGAGCGAAGCGGTAGAAGAGACCGGGCCGGTCCTCCGGCACGCCGAAGTAGTGGTGGCCGACGAACTCGCCGATCTCGCGCATGGTCTCGGTCGCGATCTGCAGATCGTGGAAGTGGCCCGGGCCGTCGTTGAAGAGCGGGTGCGCGACGGGGGTCGCGCCGACGAGGGTGAAGTTCTCCTCGCCCAGGCTGGGGACGTCGAGACCGTAGTGGGCCCGCGAGGGCGGACGGTGGATCAGGTGCTGGGCCGCCGCGGCCCTCGCGGGTCCGAGGACGGCGGGGGGCGAGGTCGTGCTGTTGTCGACTGTCATGTCCCTCTCCTAACTCTCGCGTCATGGTGGAGCGGTGGTCGAGCGGGCAGCCAGCCGGTGCCGTTGGCAGGAAAGTGCATGGCAGGAACTCATCCGTTCCGCACCGTCCCGATCCGTGCCGGAGGGCTTTAGCCACGTCCAAGGGGAAGGACGGACCCTGCCGTACGAGAGCCCCGCCCCCGGGACGTCCCCCACCCCCCGGGCGGGGCCTTGCTCTCCGTCCGCTCCGTCCGCTCGACCGATCCCGGAAGGGAGCCCCGATGGCCACCACAGGTCGTGACACCGGCACCGTGCGGCCGGTGGAACCGGCGGCTCCGGCGGCTCCGGTGGCCGCGGCGGCCGGCCCGGCGGGTCCGGCCGGGCTGTCCGCCCGGCTCCGCTTCGGCTACGCCTCGGGATCGCTCGTCACGGGTACGTTCACCACCCTCCCCGGCCTCATGCTGCTCCCGTACCTCACGGACACCCTGGGGGTGAGCGCCGCGCTGGCCGGCGCGATCGTGTTCGTGCCCAAGGCCTGGGACGCCTTCCTCAACCCGCTGGTCGGCCGGGCCAGCGACCGCACCCGTACCCGCTGGGGCCCGCGCCGCCCGTACGTCCTGTGCGGCGGGCTCGCCATGGCCCTGGCCTTCGCGCTGACCTTCGCCGGCCTGCTGCCCGGCACCGCCGGCGCCTGGCTCACCGCGGCCGGATACCTGCTCACCGCGACCGCGTTCGCCTTCTTCCTGGTGCCGTACGTCGCCATGCCCGCCGAGCTCACCGACCGGCACCAGGACCGCGTGCGCCTGGTCGGCGGGCGGGTCGCCGTCATCGGAGTGGCCGCGCTGGTCACCGGCGCGGCCGGGCCCGCCCTCGTCGACGCCGGGGGCGGCGGGCTCGCGGGACACCGCTGGGTGGGGGTGTTCGGCGGGGTGGTCATCGCCCTCGGCGCGCTGTGGGTCTTCGCCGGGACGTCCGGAGGGGGCCGGGGCGCACGCGTCGGTGCGCGGGTCGGTGCCCCCGTCCCGGAGAGCGGGCCGAGCCTGCGCCGCCAGTTCGCCGCAGCCCGGCGCAACCCGCCCTTCATGGCGCTGCTGCGGTGCGTGGTCGTCCAGTCCGTCGCGACCGGCGTGCTGCTCGCGGGTGCTCCGTACTTCGCCGAGCACGTCCTGCGCGACTCCTCCGGCGTCGGCGCCCCCGTCGCCGCGTTCGTCGCGCCCAACCTGCTGACCATGCCGCTCTGGTCACGGCTGCGCGCCGGCCGCCACGGCTATACCGTCGCGTCCACCCTGTTCGCCGCCGGCTGCCTGCTCCTCCTCGCCGCCCCGGCGCTGCCCGAGGGCGCCGTCCTGCTCACCATGGCGCTGGCCGGCACCGGCCACGCGGGCCAGCTGCTCTTCCTGTACGCGATGCTGCCGGAGCGCATCGCCCAGGACGCCGCCCGTACCGAACGGGGCCAAGCGGGGCTCCTGTCCGGCCTGTTCAGCACCGGCGAGGGCCTGGGCGTCGCGCTCGGCCCCTTCTTCTACGGCGTGGTGCTCCAGCTCTGCGGTTACGTCTCCTCCGGCACGGGCCGGGCCGCCGAGCAGACCCCGGCCGCCGGACTCGGCATACTGGCCGGCTTCGCTCTCATCCCGGCCGTGGCGACGGCGCTGGCCGTCCTCCTGCTGCGCGGCTACGACCGGCCGGACGGCCGCCCCTACTGACCCCTCATCAGCGGTGGTACGACGACACGGGTATGCGGTGTCCCGTCCGCGCAGGATGATGGACGATCATGACTCGCGGGCTTCGGGGGATGCTTTCGTGACGTACACACAGGAACGGGACACCGGCCAGGTCGGTTTCGGTCCCGGAATACGGGCCCTGATCGAGGAATCGCTCGCCCCCGGCCCCGCCGTCCCCGACCCTCGCCGGGCCCCGGCCGCCTCCGGCGCCGCCGCCGCCGCTGCCGTCGTCCGGTCCGGTACGTATGTCGTCGATCCGCCCTTCTTCGGCAACGGGGACATCGGCCGGGTCGCCGTCTGCGGGGCCGTCAACGAACTGGCCGCCACCGGAGCCGAAGTCCGCCAGATCGCGCTCGGCATCGTGCTGGAGGCCGGACTGCCGCTGGACCTGGTGCGCAGGCTCACCGCCTCCGTGCGTGCGGCGGCCGCCGAGGCCGGGGTCGCCATCGCCGCCGTCGACACCCAAGTCGTCCGCGCGGGCGAGGCCGACCGGGTCTTCGTCACCGCCACCGCGTTCGGCGTCCCGAACGGGCCGCCCCTCGAGCTCGGCTCGGTCCGCCCCGGCGACCGCATCGTGGTGACCGGCCACCTGGGCAGCCATGCCGCCCACCTGGTCTCGTTGCGCGACGGGCTCGGCTACGAGCACCACGTACCCAGCGACTGCGCTCCCCTGGGAGACCTGCTGCGCACGGTGGGCCCCGACATCCGCCATGCCCGGACGGTGGTCTCGGGCGGCCTGGCGGAGGTCCTGCGCTCGTGCGCGGCGACCCGCGGCCTGACCCTGCGGGTCGAGGAGGCCGCCCTCCCCGTACGGTACGAGGCCCGCGTGGCCCTCGGCGCCCGCGGCCTCGCCCCCCTGGACGCGGCCTGCGCCGGGTGCCTGTGCCTGTTCGTCGCCCCGGAACGCACCCCCCAGGTCCTGACCGCACTGCGCGCCCACCCCTACGGCCGCCACGCGACCGTGGTCGGCGCGGTCACAGCCGACGCCCTGGGCGAGGTCGAGTACCGCACCCCGGACGGCCGCCTCCACGCCCGCACGGTCCCCGCGGGCTCGGTGCCCGAACGCCTCCTGTGACGCACCGAGCCGGCCGCGAGGGCCAAGTCCGCTGCGTGGAGAGTCCGTTGATCCCCGTATGCGATGCCCCGCGGAGGCATATGCTCGGCCCGCACGCACCGACGCACGGACGTCCGTGCGCACGCGCGTCCGAACGCCTCGCGAGCCGTAAGGGGACCGCCCTGTGAGTGTCCGCATTCAACCCTCCTCCCAGGTCGACGAGACCGCCGAACTCGGTGACGGGACCACCGTCTGGGACCTGGCGCAGATACGGGAGGAGGCCCGGCTCGGGCGCGGCTGCATCGTGGGGCGCGGCGCGTACGTCGGGCCGGGCGTGCGGATCGGGGACAACGTCAAGCTGCAGAACCACGCGCTGGTGTACGAGCCCGCCGAGCTCGGCGACGGGGTGTTCATCGGCCCGGCGGTGGTGCTCACCAACGACTTCTACCCGCGCGCGGTCGACCCGGACGGCCGGCTCAAGCGTGGCGACGACTGGGAAGCCACCGGGGTCGTGGTGGCCGAGGGGGCCTCGCTGGGGGCCCGTTCGGTGTGCGTGGCCGGGGTGCGCGTCGGGCGCTGGGCGCTGGTGGCGGCCGGCGCGGTGGTGTCCCGGGACGTACCGGACTTCGCGCTCGTCGCGGGGGTGCCCGCCCGCCGGACCGGCTGGGTGGGCCGGGCCGGGGTCCGCCTGGTGGAGCGGGCCGGCGAGCCGGGCGTATGGGAGTGCCCGCGCACCGGCGCGCTGCACGACGAGAAGGACGGCACGCTCGCCGAACGCATCTGACGGAATGTCGGCAATTTAGGGCATCGGCATTTCGTCAAAACCACAAACAACGAACAACCGTAGGCATACCGTGTCCCTGCACACGGGATCTGAGCAGGCAACAGGCCTGGCTCAGTGGGGGGTTGTACACGACGAGGGCACCGCGGGCAGTGCGCCGGCGGCGCGGTTCCACCGCGCCTGCGGACGCTGCCGTTCACGCGCGCTGCCCCAGTCCGACGGCATCGCTGGGGGGTCCAGACGCAGCCGTCGGACGGCTCGTGCCATCGGTGGGAGGACACCGGCGGCACGTGCGCCGTCATGCGCGATTCCCCTCCGCGGAGTGACGACCGCCAGGTCCGTCCGAGGAGCGATCAAGGGGGTAGGTGTGTGGGAGCCGAACAGCTCGGACATACGGGGTGCGCGCAGCACCCGGGGAGTCGGGGTGGGGACCCGATGACCACCACACGATTAGAAGCACTGGCCCGCGAGGACCTGCCGCTGCGCGCCCTCGCCGGACGACTGCTGTCGCTGGCCGAGGCGGGACTGCCCGCGATGTACCTGCCGGGCGCCGAGACCTTCGTGTTCACCCGGGTGGGGACGGCCGCACCCGACGGCACCCGCCGCCTGGAGCCGCGCGGGACCAGTACCCGGTACGCGGCCATCACCGCGCTGGGCGCGCGGTTCCTGCCCGAGGACCGGCAGCGCGCCCTGTTCGGCGGGCACACCGCCGAGCAGTTCGCGGGGCTGCTGGTGGAACGGCTGCCCGGGGTGGCGAACCTCGGAGACGCGGCGCTCATCGCCTGGGCCGCCGCCGAGACCGGCCACCCCAAGCTGTCCGACGCCCTTGACCGGGTCGCGGCGCTCGACGTACCGGGGCAGCCGCAGTACACCGTGGAGGCCGCCTGGGTGCTCTCCGCCCTCGTGGCGGCCCGCGCCGCGGTGGACGTGGAGGACCGCCTCGCGGCCGCCCGCGACCGGCTGCTGGCGGCCAAGGCCGCCGACAACCCGCTCTTCCCGCACGCCACCGGGCCGGGGCTGGTGCCCGGATACCGCTCCCACGTGGCCTGCTTCGCCGACCAGACCTATCCGCTCCAGGCGCTGGCCCGGCTGCACGCGAGCGGCGGCGACCCGGAGGCCCTCGCGGCCGCCGACGCGTGCGCCGCCCGCATCTGCGCCCTGCAAGGGGACGGCGGACAGTGGTGGTGGCACTACGACGCACGCCACGGCGCAGTGGTCGAGGGCTACCCCGTCTACAGCGTCCATCAGCACGCCATGGCGCCGACCGCCCTGTTCGACCTGGCCGACGCGGGCGGCACCGACTTCGGCGCGGAGATCCGCCGGGGCCTGCGCTGGATGACCGAGGTGCCCGAACTCGCCGGGCCCACCGGAACCCCGCGCGAGCCCATGATCCGCGAAGACTTCGGCGTCACCTGGCGCAAGGTCTACCGCGGCGACCCGATGAAGGCCGTCCGCGCCGCCCGCGGACTCACCACCCGGGTGGCGCCGCGCGCCCGGCTCGCCCCGCTGGACCGGCTCTTCCGCCCGGCCTCGGTGGACCGCGAGTGCCGGCCGTACGAGTTCGGCTGGATGCTGTTCGCCTGGCTCGGAGGGCTGCCGAGATGACCCGGACACACAGACCGTCCCTCTTCGGGATCGCACTCGACGCCCTGACCATGGACGAGACCGTACAGCGCTGCCTGGAGGCCGTACGGCGCGGCGAACAGATCGAGATCGGCATGGTCAATGCCGCGAAGCTCGTCAACATGCGGCGCGACCCCCGCCTCGCCGCCGCGGTCGCCGGCTGCGACCTCGTCCTGGCCGACGGCCAGGCGGTCGTCTGGGCCGGCCGCCTCCTCGGCGTCCGGCTGCCGGAACGGGTCGCGGGCATCGACCTGTTCATGCGCCTGCTCGCCGCCGCCGAGACCGCGGACATCCCCGTCTACCTGCTCGGCGCCGAACAGCGCGTCCTGGAACTGATGCTCCGCCGGATATCCGAGCGCTTCCCGCACCTGCGGGTGGCCGGCAGCCGCAACGGCTACTTCACCGACTCCGAACAGGAGACGATCGCCGACGCCATCGCGGACAGCCGCGCCCAGCTGCTGTTCCTCGGCATGACCTCGCCCAAGAAGGAGATATTCACCGCCGGCTACGGCAAACGCACCGGGGCCCACGTCGTGCACGGCGTCGGCGGCTCCTTCGACATCCTCGCCGGCGTCACCAAGCGGGCTCCCCTGGTCTGGCAGCGGATGGGACTCGAATGGTTCTACCGCACCCTCCAGGAGCCGCGCCGCCTCGGCAAGCGCTACCTCACCACCAACGCTGCCTTCCTCCTCATGACGGTCCGGGAACTCATCCACCGCACACCGTCAGCCGCCCGTTCCGCGAACAGGAGCCACTGATGCGCGTCGTCGTCGTGGGACAGGGATACGTCGGCCTGCCCCTGGCCATCCGGGCCGCCGAGGTCGGACACCAGGTGATCGGGTACGACGTGGACGCCCGGCGGGTCAAGAGCCTCACCGCCGGAGAGTCGTACGTGGAGGACGTCTCCTGCGAACGGCTGAACCGGGCGCTGGAGCTCGGCACCTACCGGGCCAGTGAACTCGCCCGGGACTGCGGCGGCTTCGACGTCGCCGTCGTCACCGTCCCGACCCCGTTACAGGAGGGTGCACCGGACCTCCGCTACATCGAGGAATCGGCGCACACCCTCGCCCGGTACCTGCGCCCGGGCGCGACGGTCGTACTGGAGTCCACCACCTACCCGGGCACCACCGAGGAGCTGTTCGCGCCGATCCTGGAGGACGGCTCGGGGCTCACCGCCGGAGTCGACTTCCACCTGGGCTACAGCCCGGAGCGCATCGACCCGGGGAACGCCGTCTGGGGCTTCCAGCAGACGCCCAAGGTCGTCTCCGGCGTCGACGCCGCCTCGCTGAAGGCCGTCGAGGCCTTCTACGGGGACCTCGTCGACACCACGGTGCCCGTGCGCTCGCCCAAGGAGGCCGAGCTGGCCAAACTGCTGGAGAACACCTTCCGGCACGTGAACATCGCGCTGGTCAACGAGATAGCGATGTTCGCCCGCCACCTCGACATCGACGTGTGGCAGGCCATCGAGGCGGCGTCCAGCAAGCCCTTCGGCTTCATGAAGTTCACCCCGGGCCCCGGGGTCGGCGGCCACTGCCTGCCGATCGACCCCTCGTACCTGTCCTGGCGCGTGCAGCGCGAACTCGGCCAGAGCTTCCGTTTCGTCGAGCTGGCCAACGACATCAACAGCCACATGCCCGAGTACGTGGCGCGTCGCGTCATCGACGCGCTCAACGCCAAACGCCGCTCGGTCAACGGCTCCCGGATCCTGCTGCTCGGACTGGCGTACAAGAAGAACACCGGCGACGCCCGGGAGTCGCCCGCCGTGCGGATCTCTCAACTGCTCCTCGACATGGGCGCCAAGGTGCGCGCGGCCGACCCCCACGTCGTGGAGAGCATCAAGGTCGACGCGCGGCTCGTCCGGGTCGAGCCGACCCGCAAGGAACTGGCGGCGGCCGACGTGGTCGTCCTGCTCACCGACCACGACTCCTTCGACTACGGGATGATCACCGAGCACGCCCCCTTCGTCCTCGACTGCCGCAACCGGGTGTCCGGGCCGACGGTGGAGGTGCTCTGAGCCATGACCGTGAAGAAGATCGTGTGCGTCGCCGGAGCGCGGCCCAACTACATGAAGATCAAACCGGTGATGGACGCACTGGAGCGCCGCGGCGCCGAGGTGGTCCTCGTCCACACCGGCCAGCACTACGACGAGTCCATGAACGACGTGTTCTTCCGCGATCTGGGCATCCGCACCCCCGACCGGTACCTGGGCGCCGGTTCCGGCACCCACGCCCAGCAGACCGGGCGCGTGATGGCCGCCTTCGAGCCGCTGCTCGACGAGGAGGCCCCGGACGCGGTGGTGGTGGTCGGCGACATCAACTCGACCCTGGCCTGCGCCCTGGTGACCGCGAAGGCCGGCCCGCTGCTGGCCCACGTGGAGGCGGGCCTGCGCAGCCGTGACTGGAGCATGCCGGAGGAGGTCAACCGCGTCGCCACCGACCGGGTCAGCGACTACCTGCTGGCCCCTTCGCCCGACGCCGCCGCGAACCTGCGGGCGGAGGGCTACCGGGACGACCAGATCCACGTCGTCGGCAACGTCATGATCGACACCCTCCTCGCCAACCTGGACCGGGCCAGGGAGTCGGACGTCCTGGACCGGTACGGGCTGACCCGGGGCGGATACGGCCTGGTCACCCTGCACCGGCCGGCCAACGTGGACGACCCCGCGGCCCTCCGCGGCCTGCTGAAGGCGCTGGGCGAGATCGCCGGCCGCTGCCCTCTGCTGCTGCCCGTGCACCCGCGGGCCGCCGAGCGGCTGGCCGAACTCGGCGTGCCGGGCGGCATCCGGCTGGTGCCGGCCGCCGGATACCTCGACTTCATCGCCCTGCAGGACGCCGCCCGTGTGGTGCTCACGGATTCCGGGGGCGTCCAGGAGGAGACGACCGCGCTGGGCGTGCCCTGCGTGACCCTGCGGGAGAACACCGAGCGGCCGATCACCGTGGACGAGGGCACCAACGTACTGGCGGGCACGGATCCGGAGCGCATCGTGGCCACCGTGAACAGGGTGCTCGACGATCCGCCCGCGGCCCGCTGCCCCGAGCTCTGGGACGGCCGCGCGAGCGAGCGCATCGCCGGAGTCCTGCTGGACGGCGGGACCGCGCGGACCAGGCCCAGACCCACCGGTCTCGTCCCGCAGCAACCGCACTGACAGCAGCCACCGCAGTAACGCGGTAGCCGCAGTGACAAGAGGGGGAAGACCATGGACCTCGCCGAGATATGGCGGGTCATGCGCAGGCGCTGGTACGTGCTGCTGCCCGGACTGCTGCTCACGGCGGCCCTCACCGCCGCCGTGTACCTGCTGGTCCCGGTGGAGTACGTGTCGCAGAGCACCGTGACGCTGCTGAACTCGAAGAAGGCCACGGTGGCCTTCGACGGCAACCCCTTCCTGAGCACCCAGGCCTCGCTCACCGGCATGGCCGACGGCCTGGCCCGCAACCTCAACTCCGACGACTCCGTCGCCGACCTCAAGTCCCTGGGCGTCACCGGCAAGCACGAGGCCAAGATCGCCGACAACGCCCAGGGGCCCTTCATGTGGCTGAGCGTCACCGGAACCGACCCGGCCGCCGTCCTGAAGTCGGACGAGACCTTCACCGCCTACGCGGAAAAGCGGCTGCTGGAGTTCCAGACCCAGCAATCGGTGACACCGGAGGCCATGATCCGAATGGCGACGATCGTGCCGCCCCAGAAGCCGGAGGCGCAGACGAAGACCAGGCTCCAGTACCTCATCATGGCGGGCGTACTGGGCTTCGTGCTCAGCCTCGTGGCCGCCTTCTTCGTGGAGGCCCGCCGGCGGACGCCCGGCAAGCACCGGCCCGCCCCGGGCGAGGCCGCCGAACAGGGTGCCGGCCCGGCGGCCGAACCCGCCGCGGCTGCCGCGGCCGGGTCACCGTGAGCGGCTCCGCGGCCGCGGCCCCCCAGACCACCCAGGCGCCGCCGTCGCTGGGGCGCAAGGTCGGCTCCGCGGCCCGGTGGAGCCTGGTCAACACGGTGGTGATGCGCCTCGGCAACTTCGTCACCGGGATCATCCTGGCCCGCTTCTTCCTCGGGCCCGAGGCCTGGGGCGTGTACGGGATCGCCCAGACGGTGCTGCTGGTCCTGCTCTCCGCGAACGAACTCGGCGTCTCGCTGGCGATCGTCCGCTGGGAGGGCGACCCGCGCCGCTTCGCCCCGACCGTCCTCACCCTGAGCGCGGCGTCCAGCTGTCTGCTGTACGCGGTCCTGTTCGCGGCGGCCCCCACGGTGGCCGAGGTGCTCGGCTCGCCCGAGGCCTCCGGCGTCCTGCGCGTGATGTGCCTGTGCGTGGTCCTCGACGGTCTGTCCCAGGTGCCCGCCGGCTTCCTCACCCGGGAGTTCGCGCAGGGCCGGAGGATGGCCGTCGACGCGCTCAACTTCGTCCTCAGCACCGCGGTGACCCTGCTGCTGGCCGTCCAGGGCTGGGGCGCGATGAGCTTCGCCTGGGGATCCGTGGTGGGCAACGTGGCCGCGCTCATCGGCTGCTGCCTCGCGGCGCCCGGAACGCTGAGGTTCGGCTGGGACCGGGAGCAGGCCCGGGCGCTGCTCCGGTTCGGACTGCCGCTCGCCGGGGCCAGCATGCTCGCCCTCGGCGTCGTCAACGTGGACACCATGGTGGTGGGTTCGGCCCTGGACCCGCTGGCCCTGGGTTTCTACGTGCTCGCCTTCAACATCTCCGGCTGGCCCGTACGCATCATCTCCGAGGCGGCCCGCCGCGTCTCCTTCGCCGGCTTCTCCCGGCTGGCCGGCACACCGGGGGCGCTGGCCGCCGGATTCGGCCGGGCCCTCGGGGTCGTGATGACGGCCACCGTCCCGCTCTGCGTCCTGCTGGCCGCCCTCGCCGGGCCGGTAGTGGAACTCGTCTACGGCGAGCGCTGGCTGCCCGCGGCCCGCGCGCTGCCCTGGCTGATGGCGCTCGGCCTGGTGCGCATAGGCTGCGAACTCGCCTACGACTGCCTGGTGGCCGTCGGCCGGCGCCGCCCGCTCATCGGGGTCCAGGGCCTCTGGCTCCTCGTCCTGATCCCGGCCCTGGTCGTCGGCGCCCGTACCGGCGGGATCGTGGGAGTGGCCCAGGGGCACGTCCTGGTCGCCGGAGCCGTTGTGGTGCCGGTGTTCCTCCTCGCGCTGCACCGCGGCGGCATCGGCCTGGGTACGGTCGCGAAGGCCGGCGCCTGGCCCCTCCTCGGCGGTGCGGTGATGGCCGCCGTGGTCCTCGGCCTGGAGCGGTACCTCGGCGACGGCGTACTCGCGCTCCTGGCGACCGGCGCCGCCGGCACCCTGGTCTACGCCCTGTGCGTGCTGCCCAGCCGCTCCCTGCTCCGCGGGTAGGCGGCCGTGACGCACCGACGAAGGCGCCTGGGCGCATGGCTGCTCACCGGGCTGGTGCTGGCCGTCGCACTGGCCCTGTACCAGGCCGACCGTACCGGCGTGAGCGAACCCCCGGCCGCGCCGCCCCTCTCCCCGTCCGCCGCGCCCTCCGGAACGCAGCCCGCCCCATCTGCGCCCGGCCCGTCGGCCGCCACGGGCACCGCCGGACCCCCGGCCACCACCGGCGCACCTTCGCCGGAGCCGTGCGCCTCGCCCGGCGACTGCGGATACCCCGACGCGCGGACCACCGGCCCGCGGATCGCCCTGGAGCGGCACGACACGGGGAACATGTCCGTGAAGAAGGACGGCACGGTCATCAAGGGCTGGGACATCAACGGTTCGCTCGACGTCTACGCCAACGACGTCACCGTCATCGACAGCAGGATCACCTCGGCCAACTGGTGGGGGATCAACCTGCGCCCCGGCTTCAGCGGACTGAAGGTCCTGCACACCACCATCACCGCCGTACCGGGCAAGGGCCCCGACAACGGCGGCGTGAACTACGCGGTGTCGAACATGGGGGGCAGCTCGATCGAGGTCGGCTGGTGCGACGTCTCCGTGTTCGGCAACGCCCTGTCCATGGGCCAGGGCGAGCTGCACGACAACTACGTGCACGACATCGTCGCCTTCCGCAACCAGGGCGGCGAATGGCAGCACACCGACGCCGTCATCAGCGGAGGCGGCAACAAGGGCCGGCTGACCGTCCGCCACAACACCCTGCTGAACTCCGTCGCCGTGGACCGGGGAGCCACCGCGGCCGTCGGCCTGTTCGCCGACACCGGGGCCGTCTCCTCCGTCGTGATCGACGGCAACTGGCTGGCCGGGGGAGCGTACGCCCTCTACGGCGGCGGCCCGGGCGCCACCGGCATCCAGGTCACGGACAACGTCTTCTCCACCCAGTACCACCCCGGCAGCGGCGCCTACGGCCCGGTCACCGCATGGAACGCGGGCGGCGCCGGGAACGTGTGGAAGGGCAACCGCATGACCGACGGCAGACCCGTCACCCCCGAACCCGCTCCTTGAAGACCGCACGATCCGCTCCTTGAAGCCGCACGATCCGCTCCTTGAAGACCGCACCTCCTGACACCGGACTCCGACGAGAGGACACGATGCATCGCCGTACCGCGCGCGCTCCCTGGGAACTGCTCAAGCGGACCTTCGGCTGGCTGGTGCTCTTCGAGGCCCGGAACAAGGTGCTGCTCGCCGGGTCCGCCGTGCGCCTGCGCCGCTTCGAGGACGCCGAGACCACCCGGCTCGCGGCGCTCCTCGGCCGGCCCCCCGCCGCCCTCGTCACCACCGTGATCGCCACGCACCGGCGCCCCGAGGCGCTGCGCGCGGCGGTCCGCTCGGCACTGGACCAGACAGTGACCGACCAGGTGGTCATCGTCGTCGACGACGGGGCCGGACTGCCCGGGCTCCCCGACGACCCGCGCCTCTTCGCGGTGTCGCTGACCCGCAACACGGCCACCGCCGGAGTCGTGCGCAACGTGGGGATCCGGCTGACCAGGTCGCGGTACGTGGCGTTCCTGGACGACGACAACCTCTGGGAGCCCGACCACCTGGAACAGGCCCTGGCGGCCCTCGAGCCGCCCGGCGGCCCCGACGCCGTCTACACCGCCCTGCGCAGGGTGCTGCCCGACGGCACCGAACGGGACGTCCTGTCGGTCCCCTTCGACCGCCGCCGCGCCGCCCACGAGGCCTTTCTCGACACCAACGCCTTCGTCGCGCGCCGCAACCGCTCCCTGCGCTTCAGCCGCCTGCGGCGCACCCCCGAGGTACTGCCCCGCGAGGACTGGGAACTCATCCGCCGCTACAGCCGCCACCACGAGGTCCGCCACCTCCCCCGGCCCACGGTCCGCTACCTGGTCAACCCCGGGAGCTTCTACACGGCTTGGGACGGCCCGCGCCCCTAGGGGCCCGGCGTGCCGCGCAGGGCGAACGGGGTGGCCAGGGCGCGGGCGGCCGCCCTGCTCGCCGGGCGGCCGAGGGCCGCGCGGGAGGTCTCGCGCAGCAGGACGGCCGCGCGGAAGGCGGCGGTCGCGGCCACCCCGTGGCGGCGTCGGTAGAGGCGTACACGGTTGAGCGTGAGCAGGGTCCACAGGCGCGGGGAGACCTGCGAGTCCCCGCCGAGGTGAGTGGCCGCGGCCGCGGGCTCCAGGCGGGTGACGAAGCCGCGGTCCCGGGCCCGCAGGCAGTACTCGGTCTCCTCCGAGTACAGGAAGAACGATTCGTCCCAGGCGCCGCATGCGTCCAGGCAGGCCCGGGAGAGGGCCATCAGCGCGCCCGTCGCCCAGTCCGCGACCGTCGCCCGCTCGTACGCGGACGGGTCGGTGACCAGCTCGCTCCAGCGCGGGAAGCGCCCGGCCCGGCGATTGCCCAGTACCGCCTCGCCGAGCGCGCGGGTCACGCGCGATTCGCGGCGCAGCGAGTGCAGGAGCGTGCGGCCGTCCTCCTCGTACAGCAGCGGGACGCTGATCCCGACCCGGCGCCCGTTCCCGACGGCCGGGTCGGCGCCGAGCGCGTCCACGAGCACCTTCGCGCAGCCCCGCCGCATCCGGATGTCCGGATTGCACACCAGGGCCGCCCGGAAGCCGCCCTCCCACTCGGCCGCGGCCGCCAGGGCGGCGTTCACCCCGGCCGCGTAACCGGCGTTGCGGCCGGTCTGGACGAGCGTCGCCTCCGGGGCCAGGGAGCGGACCACCTCCACGGTGTCGTCCGCCGAGTCGTTGTCGGCGACGACCAGCCGCCAGTCGAGCCCGGCCATCCCCTCCGGCAGCGAGGCCAGGAACTCCGGGAGCACCCCGGCGCTGTTCCAGGTGACGACGAGGACGGCTACGGGACCGGAACCCGGACGGTCTGGGTGGCGGGAGGGCATGGGGACTCCACGGTTGGGGGCTGCGGCGCCGCGCGCCGGAGGAAGCCGAGAAAGCTGCCTCCGGCGGCGATCGTCAGGAAGAACATCCCGGCGAACATCGGGAAGCTGAGGGCGTCGAAGGTGGCGCTGATGACCAGGGAGACGAGCGCCGACGCGAAGAACGCCTGCCCGAGCTCCCGGTCGGATTCGCTGCGGGCCAGCCGGCGGATGGCACCGCCCTGGTGGATCCCGGTGAGGAAGAGGGCCAGGAGCGCGATCAGCCCCAGCAGGCCCATCTCCGCCAGCGTCAGCATGTACTGGTTGTCGGTGAAGAAATAGAGCTCGGGGATGAAGGTCCCGAAGCCCCGCCCGACCAGGGGGCGTTCGTCCAGGTAGGGGAGGATCGCGCTGTATTTCACGGTGCGGGCCTGGGTGCTGCTGTCGGAGTTCGTCAGGAACGAGCCGAACAGGGTGGTGATGGTGCCGATCAGCCCGGGCACGACCACCTTGAAGCAGGCCACCGAGCCCAGCAGCAGACCGAGCGCCGTCCACCGGCGCTGCGGCTTCCAGCGCGGCACCATCACCAGGACCACGATGAGCGCCCCGATGATGGAGGTCCGCGACACCGTCAGGGGCAGGGCGCCTCCCATCAGGACCACGGGCCCCCAGCGGCGCCATCGGCTCAGGTGCGCCCGTACCGGATCGAAGGCCTGCTGCACGGCGAAGGGCAGCAGGATGGCGAGCATCCCGCCGAACTCCAGGGGCTGCGCCGTGGTGGACCTCGGCCGGGTGAAGGAGCCGCGGTCCAGGGTGGTGATCTGGGCGACGCTCGACTTGAGGCCCGGAATGCTGAGGTGGTCGGCGATGTTCGTCGCGGTGAAGAAGTCGTAGTAGCCGATCGCGGCCACCACCGACCCCATCACGACGGTCCGGCGCAGCAGTACGTCCAGTCGGCCCCGGTCGTGGATCCCGGCTGAGACCAGCACCACCAGGGACACCCAGACGAGCAGCCCGATCAGGCCCCGGTCCGCCCCCAGGAGCTCTTTGTGCGAGCTGGCCCGGGTCGCGTTCGCCAGGTACGAGGCCAGCACCGCGACGGCCAGCAGGCACATCACCACCCGGGGGAGCCGGGTACCGGCGGCCGGCCGGATCCGGCCCGTCAGCCAGGCCGCCAGGTACCAGAACAGGCCGAGCAGTGCGAACACGTTGGCCGGGGTGCCCACACCGCCCATGCCCGGCAGGGTCAGGTTCGAGGGGATGAAGAAGGCCAGGGCCAGATAGCCGGTGAGCAGCCTGGTGGTGTCCAGATTGAGCGCCCGGAGCCCCCGGTGGATCCGCCGCTGCGGCGCGGGCGCGGAAGCCGGGGCGGCGTCCGTGGCCGCAGTGCGCCTGCGACGGCGGGCCGTCAGCACGCTCTCCGTCACGAAGGAGAGCGTGAACCCGGCGGTGGTGCCGAGGATGACGACGCCCAGCACCTGCTGGTAGCGGCTCTTGAGCTGCGGCACCGGGGTCTGCGGCAGCACCACGGGAGCGGTCTGCACGAAGTATGCGGGCTGCACCTTGGCCGCCGCCTGCAGCGCGTTCAGCTGCTCCCCGGCGAAGGCGGTGAGCTTGCTGGTCTCGCTCAGCACCCTCGCCCGGTCGGTCCCCGTGACGGTCAGCGTGATCAGCGGACCCGAGGTGTTCGCGGCGAACCCGACCGTATAGGGATCCGTCACACCGAGGCCGTGCAGGTCCCGCGCCGCGTCCGCCCCCGACAGCGTCCTGATCAGCACGTCCGCGGTCACGACCAGGGAACCGCCGGCGTTCGAGATGGGGTTGCCGAAGGCGGGCGGCAGCTGGGAGGCCGCCGAGGAGTCGAGCAGCGCCACCGAACTCTGCGACTGGTACGCCACCGGCACCGACCGGTACAGGTGCAGAGCGGCGAGCAGACTGAGCAGCGTCAGCGGCAGCATCACGTACCAGCGGCGGCGCAGTACGGCGCCTATCTCCCGGATGCTCATGAACACCCCCGCGAGGTACCGGATTTGATGGCGGCCCTATGCGCGTCCTGCGAGGATCGATCACGACGGAAGGAATCCCCGTGTCGCCTGGTGAGTTGGTCCGCGCGCTGCGTCGGCGCTGGTACGTCCTGGTGGTGACGGCGGTCCTCGCCGCCGCCGGAGCCCAGCAGCTGCTGCGCCCTGCCCCCACGTACGTGAGCACGGCGATCGTCGTGCTCAAGCCGCCGGTGACCGGCAGCCAGCCGAACCAGCTCGCCAACCTCCAGCCGCCGCTCGCCGCCGTCTCCTACGCGGCGGTGCGGCAGCTGGACTCGCCCGCCGGAGCGGCCGAGCTCAGGGCCGCAGGAGTCGGGGGCACGTACCGGCTCATCCCGCGGAACAGCGGCACCAGCGTCACCCCCCGCTACCTGATCCCCTCCTTGCAGGTCCAGGCGGAGCAGTCCGATCCCGCCGCCGCCGACACCGCCGTACGCAAGATCATCGAGCTCTACACGAAGCACCTGTCGGACATGCAGACCCAGCAGGGGATCCCGGCCGCGGCGCGGATGAGCGTGCACCTCCTCGTACCGCCGACCGCGGTCGCCCAGACGGGTACCAAGAGCCGCGCCCTGGCCGGGGTCGCACTGCTGACCGGTGTCGGCGGCGTGGTCGCGGCCTTGTGGACCGACCAGGTACTGCTGCGCCGGGGCCGGGGCCGGCGCCGGCGCGAAAGCGCCGACGCCGGCCCCGGGAGCCCGGCCGAGGAGACCGCGCTCGTGGCCGCGGCCTCCCGGTGACCACGACCGGTGCTTCATCGGATGCGTCGGATCCATCAGATCCCTCGACGCTTCCAGGACCGCCACCACAGCCATTCGCGCCCCCGGTCGGCGACGGCCGACAGCACCAGCGGCTGGAGGTACGGCATGACGCGCGCCCCGATGCGACGGCGCCGCAGCAGCGCCCGGTACTCGGCCAGCGAGGCGTACCCCGGCAGGCACTCGGCGGCGAACTCCACGAGTTCGTCGACCGGCACCACCGCCGTCCGTCCCCGGTCGTAGGCCCGGTAGGCGCGCCGCAGCGCGTACCGGGCGAGCCGGGTCCGCGCCGCCACCGACAGCCGGCCGGCCTCGGGGAGCAGGCCGGCGCACTTCTCCAGCACGGAGTCGAAGGCGACGAGGCGCTGGCGCAGGTCGTCGAGCTGCCCGCCGAAGTCCGTGGTGGACATGTTGTCGCCGTGGACGCGGTAGAAGGCCTGGTCGGCCCCGCGGACGTAGCCCACGTCGGCGTGCGCCGCGAGCCGCATCCACATCTCGATGTCACCGGCGTGCGGGAGCTCCGGATCGTAGCCCCCGACCTTGCGCTGGAGACTGGTGCGCACGACCACCTCGGGTGAGGTGATGCACCCGGTGCCCTCCCGGAAGCGCCGCTCCAGCCACCACCGTCCGGGGTAGACGACCGACCCGGTGCTCTCCGTCCGGGCCGCGGGCAGCGGCCCGCCGTGCCGGAAGCGCAGCGGCCTGCCGTAGCAGAAGCCCGCCTCCGGATGTGCGTCGAGCAGGGCGGCGGCGCGCGCCAGGGCTCCGGGGACCAGCCGGTCGTCCGCCGAGAGCAGGGCGACGTAGTCGCCGTCGGCCCACTCCAGCAGACCCTCGTTGTAGGTGGCGATGTGGCCCTGGTTGCGTTCGTGGACCCGTACCTCGATCCGGGGGTCACCGGCCGCCAGGGCGCGCGCGACCGCCGCGGAGTCGTCGGGCGAGGCGTCGTCGATGATCAGGACGCGGACGTCGACGCCCTCCTGCTCGTCCAGGACGCTCTTGACGCAGTCGGCCAGGAAATGGCCGTACTTGTAGCAGGGGATCACCACGCTGACGGTGCTCACTGACCGGCCACCTCCGTCGAGCCCGCCGACTGCGCGCCGGCCGGGGGAGTGGTGGTGAAGACCGGGCCGACCCAGTAGTTCACCGAGCCGAAGGTGTTCGCCGGGAAGACCGTGCCGGAGCCGTACTTGTAGAGCCCGTTGCCGGCGCCGGCGCCGGTGCCGCCGCTGCCGTCGGCCGGGGCGACCAGCGGATAGGAGCGGTGCGCGGCCGCGAAGTAGCCGCCGTCCACCGAGTACTTGCCGTTCGGTGCGTGGTAGGAGGCCACGTACGAGGTGCCCGCGGTGATGGGCACCGGGGTGGCGAAGTGGAGCTGCTGCCAGCCGGACGGGGTCTCGCTGCCGAAGGTGCCGGTGGCCAGGAGCGTGCCGGTGGCGGACCACAGGCTGCCGGTGTGCGTGCCGCTGTTGCCGGGACCCTTGTAGAAGGTGACGCCGGTGACGTAGCCGCCGACCGCGGACTGGAAGCGGGTGCCCAGCTCCACGGAGTTGGTGTCGTCGCCGACGTTGGCGGTGGCCGGCGTCGCCGAGGCGGGCCACAGGGTGCACGGGCAGTTCACCGCCGGCGGGCTCGCGCTGGTGGTGAAGTTCCACGTGACCGGCGCGGCCATGGTGTTGCCCCACAGATCGGCGGCCTGGACGGACGCCGTGTACGTGGTGTTCAGGGCCAGTTCGGACGACGGGGTGAAGGTGGCGCTGTTCGCCGCGTCGAGCACCTTGGAGCCCGGGACGGCGGCGCCGCCGGGGTCCTTCAGGGTGAACACCAGCGAGTCCGCGTCGACGCCTTCGCTGAAGGTGGCCTTGAGCGCCGCCGTGATCGGGGTGGCCGTCGCCGCGGACTGCGGCGAGGTCGAGGTGACCGTCGGCGGGGTCGTGCTCGCGGTGGAGGTGTCCAGTACCGCGTCCACCCAGTAGTTGCTGCCGGACGAGGCCGTGGACGGGAACCCGCCGGTGGCGCTGTAGCGGTAGACGCCGTTGCCGCCGTCGGTGCCGCTGCGCAGCGCCGTGAGCGGGGCCAGCCCCGCGTCACCTGCGGCGAAGGTGGTGTCGAAGGAGTAGCCGCCGTGAGGGGCGAAATAGGAGGCGACGTAGGTGGTGTTCGCCTTGACCGGTACGGGGGAGGCGAAGTTCAGCTGCTGCCAGCCGGACGCCGTCTCGTTGGTGAAGGTGCCCGTGGCCAGCCGCTGCCCGGAGCTGCTCCACAGGCTGCCCGTGTGGGTGCCGGTGTTGGCGGGGGACTTGTAGAAGCGGACACCGGTGATCGAGCCGGCCACCGAGGAGCGGATCTTCACGCCGAGCTCGACGGCGCTGCCGTCACCGGCGTTGACGGTCCCGGGTACGGCCGCGGCCGGCCAGACGGTACAGGGGCACTGCTGGGGTCCGACGGTCAGCGGCACGGTGGTGGTGGCGCCGATGTTGACGCTGTCGTCCACCGCGCGCACCTTGATCTGTACGGAACCCGGTGCGGTCGGGGTCCACTTGTAGCTCCAGGACCCGATGCCCGTGGTCGCCTTCCAGGTGGTCCCGCCATCGGTGGAGACCTCTACACGGGCCACCACCCCGCCGCCGCTGTCGGCCGCCGTGCCGGTGACGGTCACGGGCCGCAGCGCCGGCACGGTGGCGTTCGCCGCCGGGCTCGTCACCGTGATGACCGGGCCCGCCGTGTCCGTGGAGGCGCTCGACGCGACCAGGTCGCCCTGCAGGGACTTGGGCTGGACACCCATGTCGGCGAACACGTTCACCGTGGCCTGCTGCATGCGCTTGTCCTCGGTGACCACCGCGTCGTCCGGATTGCCGGTGGGCATGTCGGTCAGGCCCCAGGACCACTGCACGGTGCCCGCGCCGAACACGAGCGCGCGCGAGGCCGGGTCGCGGAAGGCGACCAGGCTGTGCGTCGCGGTGCCGTTCCCGTACGTGTTTCCGTAGTCGAGCCGGAGCTTGGCGTCGTCGATGTCCACCGTGGTGGACGACATCTGGATCTGCCCGGGCGGCCGGTGGCCGTCCTCCACGTCGCTGTCCCACTCGTAGCCGAGGGTGCCGGCCGGGAAGGTCGCGGTCTGGGAGGGGGCCAGGCTCGCGACGGTGGTGTTCCGCCACAGCCGCATCTTGGCGAAGGCACCCGGGACGGTGATCGCGTCGCTGCGGTAGCCGTTCACGCTGAACAGCGAGCCGGTCAGCTGGTTCTGCGGCTGGTAGGTCCGCCCGTTGGTGCCACTGGCCGGGTCCATGAAGGTGCCCGTCCAGATCCCGCTCGGGTCGGGGACGCCGTTCGGCTGCGGGAAGGACAGCTTGGTCTCCTTGTAGCAGACCAGCGTCCGGTTGGCGGTGTTCGCGCCGTCGATGCTCGGCGCGAGACGGGTCTTCCAGAAGACTTCGTTGCCGCTGAAGTACGTCTGGTGGACTCCGGCCCGGCGAGCGGTCAGCGCGTTCGTGAACTGTTCCTGGGTCCAGTACTCGTCGTGCCCCGAGGACATGAACACCTTGTGGTTCTGCAGCTGCGTCGCACCGCGGGTCGACATGTCGATGCCGGACATGTAGCTCACGTCGTACCCGTTGCGTTCCAGCCACGAGATCATCTGGTACTCGGACCCGTAGATCCCGTTCTCGCCGCCGATGTCCATCGGGCGGTTGTAACTGACCTCGTACGCCCGCCCGTCGGGCGCGGGGCCCCCGCCGTCGTACAGGTCCTGGCCGCCGTAGTTGTTGTACGCCTGCCAGGTCTGGTCGCTGGTCTGCACCAGGATGTCGGAGTGGCTGGAGTCGTTGCGCACGACGAACGGGTAGGGCATCACCCCGTTGCCGTCCGCCTGGTCGAAGTTGGCCACGTACAGACCGGAGACGGCGTCGGCCGGCACCGCCCAGGTGGCCGTGACCGGCCAGTTCCCGCAGTCGACCAGGCCGGTCGACGGCTTGGTGGTGCAGCTGCGCGGGTTCCCGCCGGGCGCGAAGTTCGCCGGGTACGTCTGGGCCGCCTGCGCCGCGGTCGACAGCAGGCGGGCCCCGTTGCCCCCGTAGTGGCCCAGCCGGTAGACCGAGACGCGGTACGGGGTCGGCGACTGGATCTTGAACTGCACGGTGTCGCCCGCCTGGACGCTCATCTGGGCGCCGAACCCCTTGATGTCGCCGTAGGCGCTGGGCGCGAACCAGTCGGACATCGGCGTGCCCGGTTTGGAGTTCTCGCACACGATCGCGTTCGTGCCGGGACCGCAGGGGTCGGCCGCGCCGGCCACCGTGGACGGCGGGAGGACCGTGGCCATCAGGGCCGCGACCACGGTGAAGAGACCGTACCGGAGCAACCTTGTCCGTCTGTTCATCTGGACCTCATCTTTTGCGTCAGCACAGGGGCGTCAGCGCAGGGCGTCGGTGAGCGCGTCCACGACCCGCCGCTGCTGAGCAGCGGTGATCTGCGGGAAGAGCGGGAGGGAGAGCATCCGGTCCGCGGCGAGTTCGGCGTGCGGGAAGTCGCCGCGGACGTGACCGAGGTGGGCGAAGGCCGGGGTGAGGTGGACCGGAGCGGGATAGTGCACGCCCGCGCCGATGCCCTCGGCGTTGAGCTTGCCGACGACGGCGTCGCGGTCCGCTCCGGCGGCGAGCCGGACGACGTACAGGTGCCACACGTGGACGTTGCCCTGCTCCGTCACGGGCGGGGTGACCCGCCCGGCGGCCGCCAGATCGCCGAGCAGCCCGTCGTAGCGGGCCGCGGCGGCCCGGCGGGCCGCGTTCCCGTCGGCCAGCCTGGCCAGCTTCGCCCGCAGCACCACGGCCTGCAGACCGTCCAGCCGGCTGTTGAACCCGGCCACGTCGTGGCGGTACTTGGCGACGCCTCCGTGGTTGGCCAGCGCCCGCACCAGGGCGGCCGTCTCCTCGTCGTCGGTCACCACCGCGCCCGCGTCGCCGTACGCGCCGAGGTTCTTGCCCGGGTAGAAGCTGGTCGCGGCGATCCCGCCGCTGCCGGGGGAGCGGCCGTCCCGGGTCGCGCCCTGGCTCTGCGCGGCGTCCTCGACGACCTTGACGCGGGCGGGCAGCCGCGCGGCGAGTTCCGCGGCATCGGCACACTGCCCGTACAGGTGGACCGGGACGACCGCGCGCGTGGCCTTCCCGACCGCGTCCAGCGCGGCCTGCGGGTCCATCAGGAGACTGCCGGGGAGGCAGTCGACCAGGACCGGGCGGGCACCGATGCGGGCGGTGGCGCCCGCGGTGGCGATGAAGGTGTTGGCGGGCAGCACCACTTCGTCGCCGACGCCTACCCCACTGGCGCGCAGGGCCAGTTCGAGGGCGTCGGTGCCGTTGGCGACGCCCACGCAGTGCCCGACCCCGGCGAATTCGGCGTACTCGCGCTCGAACGCGCGGACCTCCTCACCGCCGATGAACGCGGTGTCGGCCAGCACGCGGTCGAATCCTGCCCGTAATTCCCCGGCGACCTCGGCGTGCGCCGCCTTCAGGTCGACGAGCGGTATCTGGTTCATCCGACGGTGCTCCCCATCCGTGTGTCCGGCCGCCGGCCGGTCTCGTTGCCATCCGCCCGCAGCTCGTCGAGCGCCGGGCCGTCCGCCGCGCGCAGCCGGCGGGCCGGGCTGCCGGCCCAGACCTCGCCGGGCGGCACATCGGCCAGGACCGTGCTTCCCATACCGGTCAGCGACCAGGCGCCGACCGTCGTGTACTCGCGGACCAGCGACCCCGCACCCACGTACGCCCCCCGCCCCAGCCGCGCCCCGCCGCCGAGGCGGACCCCCGAGGCGAGCGTGGCGAAGTCCCCGACCCGGTCGTCGTGGGTGAGGACCACCTGCGGCATCACCGCCACGTGGGACCCGACCCGGACGGCGGCGGTCAGCACACAGTGCGCGAGCAGCACCGAGCCCGCGCCGAGGACGGAGGACCCCGACACGGCCGCCGTGGGGTGGACCACCGTCGCGTACCGGCTCATGGGCAGCCCCAGGCGCCGCACCAGGCGGGCCCGTACGGCGTAGTCGCGCGGACTGCCGACGCACACCACCACCCGGGCGGCGGCCAGCTCGTGCACCCGTTCGCAGCCGCCCAGCACCGGCACCCCGTCGACCTCCCGCCCGTGCAGGGCCGGGTCGTCGTCGAGGTGCCCGGCGAGCCGCCACCGCGGCGGGCGGCCGTCCGCCGCGTCCGCGGCACCCGCGTCCCGCACCGCCTGGGCGGTCTCCCGCGCGAACCCGCCCGCGCCGACGATCAGCAGATCATCGGTCCGGAGCCGCCGCCCGCTCATCCGCCCGCCTGTTCCCGTAGCACCGCCACCACCCGGTCCTGCTCGGCGTCCGTCATGGTGTGGAACAGCGGCAGGATCAGCGAGTCCCGGCTGATCCGCTCGGTCACCGGCAGCGGCGCCGCACCGTGCCCCGCGTACGCGGGCTCCAGGTGCGAGGCCATGATCCCGCGCCGGGCCGAGACCCCGGCCCCGGAGAGCACGGCGAGCAGCTCGTCCCGGCCGACCGGGAACTCCTCGGCCAGCAGCACCCAGTACGACTGGAAGTTGCCCTGGCCGTGACCGGGATCCTGGACCGGGGTCAGACCCGGGACCTCGCGCAGCAGCTCCGCGTACCGGGCGGCCAGCGCCCGCCGCCGGGCCACGATCGCGTCCAGCTTGCCCAGCTGCACCAGGCCGACCGCGGCCTGGATGTCGGTCATCCGGTAGTTGTAGCCGACTTCCAGATAGCTCTCGACGATCGGCTTGGCACTGGCGTGCCGCTGCGCGGCGGACACGTTCATGCCGTGCTCCCGCAGCCTGCGCAGCCGCTCCGCCCACCGCGCGTCGTCCGTGGTCAGCATGCCGCCCTCGCCGGTGGTGATCACCTTGCGGGGGTGGAACGACCAGGCGGCGAGCAGCGCGCCGTGACCGACCGACTTGCCGCCCACGGTCGCGCCGATGCCGCAAGCGGCGTCCTCCAGCAGGGCGACGTCCCATTGCGCGCACGCCGCCCGCAGCGCGTGCACGTCCGCGGGCACCCCGCCCTGGTGGACGGCGAGCACCGCCTTCGTCCGCGGCGTGCGGACCGCGTCCACGGTGGCCGGGGTCAGGTTGCCGGTGGCCTCCTCGACGTCCGCGAACACCGGCCGCGCCCCCACGTAACGCACCGCGTTGGCCGTGGCGATGAACGACAGCGAGGGGACGACGACCTCGTCGCCCGGACCCAGGTCCAGCGCGATGAGGGCCAGGTGCAGGGCGGTCGTGCACGAGCTCACCGCGATGCCGTGCTCGGCGCCCACCCGCTCCGCGAAGGCCCGCTCGAACTCGGCGACCCGGGGGCCCTGGGCGACCCAGCCGGAGAGCACCGCGTCGGCGGCGGCCTTCGCCTCCTCGTCGCCCAGCCACGGCACCATGACCGGGATGCGGGCGGGCGCGGCGTCCGGGGCGCTCATCGGCCGGCCTGCGCGGCGGTGCCCGCGGCCGTGCCCGCGACGGGGGCCGACGCGGCCTCGGCCGCGTCGGCGGCGCGCTCGGCCCGCCACCAGTCCACCAGGTCCCGCAGCCCGCCGCGCATGTCGATCTCCGCGGTGAAGCCGAGCCGCTCGGCGGCGCGCGAGGTGTCCGCGAGACGGCGGGTCACCCCGTTCACGGCGCGGGCCGGCCCGTACACCGGCTCCAGGCCCTCCGCGCCCATCGCCTCCAGCAGGCCGAGCGCGAGGCCGCGCAGGCTGGTCTCGGTCCCGCTGGCGATGTTGAACACCTCGTCGGTCAGATCCGACTCCGCCGCCAGGAGATTGGCCCTCGCGATGTCCCTGACGTCGACGAAGTCCATGGTCTGGGTGCCGTCCCCGAGGATCAGCGGCGGCTCGCCCGCGGAGATCCGCTCCATCCAGCGGATCAGCACCTCGGTGTACAGCCCGTGGATGTCCATCCGGGGCCCGTACACGTTGAAGTAGCGCAGCGCGACGTAGTCCAGCCCGTACATGGCGTGGAAGCTGCGCAGCACACCCTCGTTGAAGGCCTTCGCCGCGCCGTAGAAGGTGTCGTTGTTGTACGGGTGGTGGCGCTCGGTGGTCGGGAAGGTCTCGGCGCGCCCGTAGACCGAGGCCGAGGAGGAGGCGATCACCTTGCCCACCCCGGCGGCGGCCGCCGCCTCCAGCACGTTGAACGTGCCGTCCACCAGCACCTCGTTCGCCAGCCGGGGCTCCTCCGCGCACTGGGTGATGCGGATGGCGGCGAGGTGGAACACCATGTCGGCGCCCTCCGTCGCCTTGCGTACCGCGGCCACGTCGCGGATGTCGCCCTCGACGACCTCCACCACGCCGCTCGGCAGGGCGCGGGCCAGGTTGGCGGTCCGCCCCCGCACGAAGTTGTCGAGCACCACGATCTCGCGTGCCCCGTTGTCGACCAGGAGGTCCACCACGTGCGAGCCGATGGTGCCCGCCCCGCCGGTGACCAGAATCCTCTTGCCTCGTACGCTGCTCAACGCCCTGCCCCCACTGAGTCGGTCATGTCTTTCGTGCCTGCGAACGGCCTGCGAAGGGCCTGCTCCGCCGGCGCTCGGCGCTCGGCGATCGGCCATCGGCCGCGATCCGTCCGCGATCGGTCCGCGAACGGTCAACGCCCGGTGCGCAGTCCGACGACCGCCCCGCGGAACTCCAGGCTCCGGGAAGCCGCTTCGAGGATGTCCAGCACCTGCAGGCCGGCCCGGCCGTCCGTCAGCGCGGGCCGCCCCGTCCTGATCGCGGCGGCGAACTCCTCGACCATGCTGCGCAGGGCCTCCTTCTCACCGAGCGCGGGCGCCACCATGTCGCCGCTCCGATAGGAGACGAGCATGTCGCGGCGTTCGTCCGCGCCGATCTCCTGCGGGGCGGTCAGGTCCACCCCCCGGTCGAACACCGCCACGCGCTGGGCTGGGTTGAGGTCGTCCCACACCAGGGTGCGCTTGGACCCGCCGACCATCGTGGTCCGTACCTTCGTCGGGGACAGCCAGTTGACGTGCACGTGCGCGATGGCGCCGGTGTTGAGCTGGAGCGTCAAGTAGGCCACGCAGGACTGCCCGGCCCCTATCGGGTCGGCTCCGTGCGCGGCCACGGCGACCGGCCGGACGTGCTCAGGGAGGATGAAGTCGAGGACCGACAGGTCGTGCGGGGCCAGGTCCCACAGCACGTCGATGTCCTTCTGGACGAGCCCGAGGTTGATCCGGACCGAGTCGAAGAACTGGATGTCACCGAGTTCGCCGGAGCGGACCATCTCCCGGATGCGGCCCACGGCCGGGGTGTAGCAGTACGTGTGGTCGCACATCAGCGTGAGACCGCGTTCCCCGGCCTCGGTCACCAGCCGCAGCCCGTCCTCGTACGTGGCGGCGAGGGGCTTCTCCACGAGGACGTGCTTTCCGGCGCGCAGGGCGGCCAGCGCCACGTCCAGATGCGTCCCGGCGGGGGTGGCCACGGCGACCGCGTCGACGGCCGGGTCGGCGAGGACCTCCGCGTAGTCGGAGGTCGCCCGGACCGTGGAGTACCCGCCGAGCACCTGCCGGGCCCGGTCCTCGTTCAGGTCGCAGAGCCAGCGCAGCCGGAACTCCGGTACGGACTGGAAGTTGCGGACGAGATTGGGACCCCAGTAGCCCGCACCGACCACGGCGACGCCTAACGGCTCCACGGGCCCCCGGCCGGCGGCGGCGTCCTTCGCAGTGTCCTTCACAGCGTTCCCCTTCGCTCCGCGAAACACGCCGGCTGGCGTGTCGACAACTCCTGGCCGGGACGCGTGTGATGGAGGGGAACGCCGTCGACGGCGGGCCGGACGCCCCCGCGTCCCGTGCGTGACCCGCTCAACGGTGATGGCCCCCCACAACCGATGCTCTGCGTAATGCGCGTACTTCCGCCCCCCGGCCCGGCTGCGTGTTCCCCCGAGCAGCCGAACCCGTAACGACGGTCAATCTAGACCACGGGGCGTACCCCCGGGGAGAGTTGAGGGAAACACCCGGCGCGTGTGTTCGAGCGTGCATACTGCCCGGGTGACCAGCATCGTGATACCGGCCCACAACGAGGGCAGGGTCATCGGCCGGCTCCTCGACGCGCTCCTGGCCGACGCCTCGACACCCACCGCATCCTCCGCCTCCGGGCCCGACGTCGTCGTCGTGTGCAACGGCTGTACGGACGACACCGCCGAGGTGGCGGCCGCCCGCGGCCCCCGCGTCCGGGTTGTCGAGATCCCGACCCCCTCCAAGCACACGGCGCTCCGCGTCGGGGACGAGCACGCCCACGGCTTCCCCCGCCTCTACGTGGACGCCGACGTCGTGGTCGGCGCCGCCGACGTACGCGCCCTGGCCGGTGCGCTCACCAGGAATCCGAACCTGCTCGCCACCGCCCCCGGCCGGGACGTCCCGCTGACCGGCTGCGCCTGGCCGGTACGGGCGTACTACCAGGTGTGGCAGCGGCTGCCGGCCGTCCGCGAGGGCCTGTTCGGCCGAGGGGTCATCGCCGTGTCCGAGACGGGGCACGCGCGGATCACCGCGCTGCCCCCGCTGATGGCCGACGACCTGGCCGCGTCGCTCGCCTTCGGGCCGGGGGAGCGCCGCGTGGTCGAGGCCGCCCGGGTCGTCGTCCATCCGCCGCGCACCTGGTCCGACCTCGTCAGGCGGCGGATCCGCGCGGCGACCTCCTCCGCCGAGTACGAGCGCTTCCAGGCCTCGCGACGGGCCGACGCCCCCGCCATGCCGTCCGCCCGCACCGGAACGGCCGACCTGCGCGCCCTGCTGCGGACCCAGCCGCGGCTGCTCCCCGCGGTCGTGGTGTTCGTCGTGGCGGCGCTCGCCGCCCGCAGGGGCGCCCGCAAGGCCATCCGCGGCGGGGACTTCTCCACCTGGCTGCGCGACGAGAGCAGCCGGGGCAACTGAGCGGGCCGCAAGCCGAATCGGGAAGTACCCCGCACCGTTGGCCCGTACAACCACTAATGTTCCACTCGCACGTTCGAGTGTCCGAGACCGTCGCCTTCGGGGAGCGCCTGAGCATGTACCTCGCGGACCGCTCCGCCCCCGCCGGGCCGAAGACCGCGCCGGACCGCGACGGCGTCCCCCGGCGTGGGCGGACGCCTGCCGTCGCCACCGCCGTCCTCGCACTGGGCACGGTCAGCCTGATCACCGACATCTCCTCGGAGATGGTCACCGCCGTGCTGCCCCTCTACCTGGTCGCGGGGCTGGGTCTGAGCCCCCTCGGCTTCGGCGCGCTCGACGGCGTCTACAACGGGGTCAGCGCCCTGGTGCAGCTGACCGGCGGGCACCTCGCCGACCGGGTCCGCAACCACAAGCTGATCGCCGGCATCGGCTACGGCCTGTCCGCCCTGTGCAAGCCGCTGCTGCTGCTCGCCCACAGCCTGGGCCCGGTGGGCGTGGTCCTCGCGCTGGAACGCACCGGCAAGGGCCTGCGCACCGCGCCGCGCGACGCGCTGATCTCCCTGGCCACCCCGGCGGAATTACAGGGCCGCGCTTTCGGCGTGCACCGGGCCATGGACACCACCGGGGCGCTCCTCGGCCCCCTCGCCGCCTTCCTCATCCTGAGCGTGGCGATCGACGGCTACGACGCGGTCTTCGGCGTCAGCGCGTGCGTCGCCGTACTCGGGGTCGTGGTGCTCGTGCTGTTCGTCCCGTCCGGTGGCGCTGGCGACGACCTGCGACCGCGGCCTCAGCCCCGGCCTGGGGAGTGTCGTCAAAGTAGCGTCGGCCGCCCGGAGGGCGGGGCCGGCGGGGCCTGGTGCGTGCGATCGCAAGGCGGAAAGGAAATCGACGCGGTGGGGGCACCTCCCAGCGGTAGCTGGGGGACGTCGGTGACCGACGACAACGCGGCGAGCGGCCGTGCCAGGCCCCGCCAGGCAGACGGGACTTTGACGACACGACCCAAGGGCGGCGCCCGCCCGGCACCGGGTTCCGCGGGCCCGCGCGAGGCACTGGCCCTGCTGCGCCTGCCCCGGCTGCGGGCACTGGCGGTCTGCGCCGCCCTGCTGGGCCTCACCACCGTCAGCGACGCCTTCGTCTACCTGCTGCTGCAGGACCGCGCCGGCATCGGCGAACGGTGGTTCCCGCTGCTGCCGCTCGGCACCGCCGCCGTGTTCCTGCTGCTGGCCGTACCGGCGGGCGCCCTCGCCGACCGGATCGGGCGGCGCACCGTGTTCCTCACCGGGCACGCCCTCCTGCTCGCCGGGTACGGGCTGCTGCTGTGGGCTCCCGCCTGGCCGGCCCTGCCCTGCCTCGTCCTCGCGCTGCACGGCGCGTTCTACGCCGCCACCGACGGAGTGCTGCCCGCGGCAGTCGCCGCCACCGTGCCCCGGCACCTGCGGGCCACCGGCCTCGCCCTGGTCGGCACCGGCCAGGCGCTGGCCCGTTTCGGATGCTCCCTGGCCTTCGGCGGGGCGTGGACCCTCTGGGGCACCGGCCCGGCGCTCTCCCTGGCCGCGGTCGGCCTGCTCTGCTGCGCGGCCGTCGCCGGCTTCGTACTGCGACCGGCGGCCCCGGACGGCGCCACCCCTGACGGCGCCACTTCGCACGGCTCCACCCCGGACCCGGCCGGCCCGTCCCCGACCGGCGTGACCGTGCCGACCGACCCGACCGACCCCACCGACCCGATCGACCCGACCCCACGCCCGCGAGGAACCCGATGACGTTGTCGCGCCGCCTGCTCGTTCTCTCCGCGGCCGTGCTGCTCCTCGGGGGCCTCGCCGCCGCACTGGTGCTGCGCGCCGCCGCGCGCGGCGACCGGCCGCAGCCGGGAGGCCCGGCCGTCGCCGCGGGCAGCGTCACCCTCGGCCCGCAGGACCGGCTGACCTTCCTCAACGGCACCCCCGGGCCGCACCGCGGCGCCCTCATCTCGGTCCCGGCCGGGACGCCCGAGGCCCCGCGCACCGCCTCAGGGCTCACCTGCCAGCGCTTCCACGCCGCCGCGGGCACCGGCGTGTGCCTGCGCTCCACGCCCGGCGCGCTCGCCCAGGACAACCGGGCCCTGATCGTCGACGCCGACCTGCGCACGCTGCGCAGCTTCCCCCTCGCGGGCACGCCCAGCCGGGCCCGGGTCTCGCCCAGCGGCCGGTTCGCCGCCTGGACCGTCTTCGTCGCAGGCGAGTCGTACGGCGCTGCGTTCTTCTCCACCCGTACGGCGATCGTGGACACCCGCAGTGGGGCCCTCGAACCCGATCTGGAGAAGTTCACCATCTCCATGGACGGCCGGGAGTACCGCTCCGGGGACGTGAACTTCTGGGGCGTCACCTTCGCCAAGGACGACGACACCTTCTACGCCACCCTGGGCACCGCGGGCCGGACCCACCTGGTCAAGGGCTCGATGTCCCGGCGTACGGTCACCACCCTCGCGCAGAACGTCGAGTGCCCGTCCCTGTCCCCGGACGAGACCCGCATCGCGTACAAAAAGCGCGTGCAGCGCGGCGCGTCGCTGTGGCGCGAGCACGTCCTGGACCTGGCGACGCTCCGCGAGCACCCGCTCGCCGAGAAGCACAGCGTGGACGACCAGGCCGTCTGGCTGGACGACCGGACCCTCGCCTACGCCCTCCCGGCCGAGGGAGCCCCCGACACCACGGACCTGTGGACGGTCCTCGCCGACGGCTCGGGCGCCCCCCGCCTGCTGGCCCCGGGCGCCTCCTCACCGGCCCGCCTCGGCTGATCTTGATCCGGTTCGTGACAAGCATTACATCTGCCCCCGAATGACCGATTTTCCATGAATCATTATTTCCCGGAATCGTCGTATACCGGCCGGGAGTGACATGGGACGCGCAGGCAGCTGGACGGGTAACTGGCGGATCGCTCTGCCGGTGGCGGGCGGAGCCCTCGTCCTCGGACTGGGCGGCCTCTACGTCACCGGGCTCCTGGCCGGCGACGACATCGACGAGGGCACCCGGGTCCGGGGGATCGACATCGGCGGGATGAGCCGGGCGGACGCACGCCGGGCGCTGGCCCGGGAGCTCGGGCCCCTCGCCGCCGCGCCGGTCGCGATGAAGATCGGCGACCGTGTCGAGAAGGCCGATCCCGCCGAGCTCGGGCTGTCCCTCGACACCGCCGCGACCGTCGACAGCGCCGCGCGCAAGGGATACGCACCGGCCACCGTCATCGGCGGCCTCTTCGCCTCCGGCCGCCGGGACGTCGAGCCCGTGATCCGCGTGGACGAGCAGGCCGGCCGGGCCGCCGTCGACCGCATCGGCGCGACCGCCGGCCGGCAGGCCCGCGACGGATCGATCGCCTTCGAGAAGGGCACGGCGAAGGCCGTCTCCCCGCAGTCCGGCGTCACCCTGATCGGGGACCGCGCCGTCGACGCCCTCCGCAACGCGTACCTGCGGGCGGATGCCGGCCCCGTCGAGCTGCCGGTCGAGCGCACCCAGCCGCGCGTCGGAGCCGAGGAGACCGGACGGGCCATGGGGCAGTTCGCGGAACCGGCGATGTCGGGGCCCGTCACACTCGCCGTCGCCGGGAAGCACATATCCATCACCCCCGCCGTCCTCGGCGGGCACCTGAAGATGAAGGCCGACGGTCAGGGCCGTCTCGTGCCCGCCCTGGACGCCAAGGGCCTGCTCGCCGAGCCCGCCGTGGCCCGCCCCGTCGAGGAGGCCACCCAGCCCCCGCGCGACGCCGCGCTCGGCCTCGCCGCGGATGGCCGCGTGGTGCTCGGGGACCACGGCCGCGCGGGACGGCAGGTCACGGATTCGGCGCTCGGCCGGGCCGTGCTGCCCCTGCTGACCCGCTCGGGCGCGGCCCGCACCGGCGAGGTCGCCACCGTGGCGGTCCAGCCGGACCTCACGAGCGCCGAGGCGCGGCGGCTCGGCATCAAGGAGAAGGTCTCCTCGTTCACCGTCGCCTTCCCGGCCGCCCCGTACCGCACGACCAACATCGGCCGTGCAGTGGAACTCATCAACGGCTCCGTGGTCCTGCCGGGCCAGGAGTGGAGCTTCAACCGGACGGTCGGCGAGCGGACCCCGGAGAACGGCTTCGTCGACGGCATCATGATCAACGACGGGCAGTACGTGAAATCGCCCGGCGGCGGTGTCTCGGCCGTCGCCACCACCATGTACAACGCCGCGTTCTTCGCGGGCCTGGGGCTCGTCGAGCACGGAGCCCACTCCTTCTACATCGAGCGCTACCCCGAAGGCCGCGAGGCCACCGTCGCGTGGGGCACCCTCGACCTGCGCTGGATCAACGACTCCGGGCACCCCCTCTACATCCAGGCCGAATCCACCGACACGTCTTTGACCATCACCCTCCTCGGCACGAAGAAGTACGACGAGGTACGGGCGACGAAGGGTCCGCGCACCAACATCACGGAGCCCGGCAAGCGGACGGGCAGCGGCCCGACGTGCGAGGTCCAGACCCCGCTCGAAGGCTTCGACGTGACCGTCGGCCGCGTCTTCGTCCGGGGTGGCAAGGAGGCCGAGCGCGAAGAGTTCAAGACCCACTACACGCCGCGCGACGAGGTCACCTGCACCCCGGAGCCCACGAAGACCCCGAACGCCGGGGAAACGCCGAAGGCCACGAAGACCGCCGGGACCCCGCAGACCGGCCTGAAGGTGTGAGCCGACCGGTGACCGTCCGGGTGCGCATTGTGCCTACTGGGAGCTTTGGGCGCCCGGAAGTGCTACAAATGGGTTCGTGACCCTTCCTTGCCACCCGTGCCGGGCACAACGGTGCGGTCACCCCTAAGCAACAAGTTCAGAAGCGTCGCCGGACAGGTCTTCGTCCTCCAGGTGGCGATCGTGGTGTTGCTCGCCGCCGGTGCGCTTCTGGCCCTGGTGCTCCAGTCGCGGCACGACATCGACCGGGAGGCACGCAACCGGTCGGTATCCGTCGCCCAGACCTTCGCGCACTCCCTCGGTCTGCAGGCAGCGCTGAAGACGGACGACCCGTCCGCCGTCCTGCAGCCCCGCGCCGAGGCGACGCGCAAGGCAGCCGGGGTGGACTTCATCGTGGTGATGGACACCCACGGCATCCGCTACAGCCACCCCCAGCCGGACCGCATCGGCAAACGGTTCGTCGGCACGATCGAGCCCTCGCTGGCCGGCCACGTCCACACCGAGAGCGTGGACGGCCCGCTCGGCAAGGAGATCCAGGCGGTGGTCCCGGTCACCGCGCCCGACGGCAAGGTCGTCGGGCTGGTGTCGGCGGGCCTGACGGTGAAGAACGTGACCGGTGTCGTCGACCGCCAGCTCCCCGTCATCCTCCTGGCCATCGCGACCGGCCTGGCCCTGGCCACCGTCGGCACGGCGCTGATCAGCAGGCGGCTGCGCCGGCAGACCCACGGGCTCGGCACGCAGGAGATGACCCGGATGTACGAGCACCACGACGCGGTGCTCCACGCCGTCCGCGAAGGGGTGCTGATCACCGACGGCGAAGGGCGGCTCCTGCTGGCGAACGACGAGGCCAGAAGACTGCTCGGGCTGCCGGAGGACGCCGAGGGACGCCGCATCGCGGACGTGCCGGGCCTGGACCGCCCGATGGCCGACCTGCTGCTGTCCGGCCGGGAGACCACCGACGAGGTGCTGGCGACCGGAGACCGGCTGCTCGTGGTCAACCAGCGGCCCACCCACCCCCGTGGCCGGCCGGAGGGCTGCGCGGTGACCATCCGCGACTCCACCGAGATGCAGGTCCTGACCAGCCGGGCGGAGACGGCCCGCAGGCGCCTCAAGCTGCTGTACGACGCGGGAGGCGACATCGGCACCACCCTCGACGTGGTGCGGACGGCCGAGGAGCTCGCCGCCGTCGCCGTCCCCCGTTTCGCGGACTACTGCACGGTCGACCTGGCCGACCCGGTGCTGAACGGCGACGAGCCCGGCCCGGGTGCCGACATGCGGCGCACGGCGGTCAGCGGCATCCGCTCCGACCACCCCCTCTACCCGCTCGGCCGGCTGATCGACTTCCTGCCGTCCACCCCGCAGGCACGCGGCTACGGCACCGGCGAGGCGGAACTGGTCCGCGACCTGGAGGACGCGCCGGGCTGGCACGCCCAGGACCCGCCGCGCGCCCGGGCCATCATCGAGTACGGGATCCACTCGCTCATCGCGGCCCCGCTCAGGGCCCGGGGCGTCGTGCTCGGCGTGGTCAACTTCTGGCGGTCGCAGAAACCGGAGCCCTTCGACGAGGACGAGCTGTCGCTGGCCGAGGAACTCGTCGCCCGGGCGGCGGTCAGCATGGACAACGCCCGCCGCTACACCCGGGAACACGCCCTCGCCGAGACGCTCCAGCGCAGCCTGCTGCCGCGGGCCCTCCCCGAGCAGAGCGCCGTGGATGTGGCGCACTTCTACCTGCCCGCGCAGTCCGGGGTGGGCGGGGACTGGTTCGACGTGATCCCGCTGCCGGGCAGCCGGGTCGCGCTGGTCGTCGGAGACGTCGTCGGCCACGGCCTGCACGCCGCGGCCACCATGGGGCGGCTCCGTACGGCCGTGCACAACTTCTCCTCCCTCGACCTGCCGCCCGACGAGATCCTCGCCCGTCTCGACGACCTCGTACAGCGCATCGACCACGACGGGGTCGGCGACGGCGCGAACGGCGGCGTACTGGGCGCGACCTGCCTGTACGCCATCTACGACCCCGCGTCCCAACGCTGCACGATGGCGCGGGCGGGCCATCTGCCGCCCCTGCTGGTCGCCCCCGACGGCACCACGGAGATCGTGGAACTGCCGGCCGGCCCCCCGCTGGGGCTGGGCGGCATGCCGTTCGAGACCGCGGAGCTCCACCTGGCCGAAGGCAGTCAGCTCGTCCTCTACACGGACGGCCTGGTCGAGGAGCGGACCCGGGACATCGGCGAGGGGCTGGAACTGCTGCGCGCGGCGCTGAGCCATTCCGACCGGGACCCGCAGGAGAGCTGCCGGGCCGTGCTCGAGCTGCTGCTGCCGACCCGGCCGGCCGACGACGTGGCGCTGCTCATCGCCCGGACGCGGACCCTCGGCCCGGACCGCGTCGCGGAGTGGGACGTGCCGTACGAGCCGGCCGCCGTCGGCGCCGTGCGGAAAGCGGCGGCGGAGAAGCTCGAAGAGTGGGGCCTGACCGATCTCGTCTTCGCCACGGAACTGATCCTCAGCGAGCTGGTCACCAATGCCGTACGGCACGGCAGCGCGCCGGTGCGGGTCCGGATGCTCCATGACCACGCCCTCACCTGCGAGGTGTGGGACGGCACCAGCACCGCCCCGCACCTGCGGTACGCCGCCACGACGGACGAGGGAGGGCGCGGACTGTTCCTGGTGGCGCAGCTCAGCGAGCACTGGGGCGTCAGGTACACACCCGCAGGCAAGGTCATCTGGGCGGAACAGACACTGCCCGGTGCCTTTGACGGCGCGGGACCCGCCCTGGCGGCCTTCCTGGACGTGGACCCTCTCTGACGGGGACGGGGACGGGGACGGGGACGAGACGGCGCGAGGCGGGAACGGGGCGGGGCGGGGAGCCCGCCCGGGTGGACGTGGTCGTGTGCCCATGAGGGCCCGGGTACCGCCCCGGCGGTCCCGCGGCTCGCGGCCGCCCGTGCGAAACCCAGTTCGTCAGCGTCGGGAGATCCGCGACGCACGTCCGGGTGGTTGTTTCCCGGCCCGCCGCTTTTTGACCGTCCGTGCCCGACCGGGCGGCAAGAGTTGGGCCATGATCACGGATTCGCTCGCCACCCCTGAACCCTCGGACGCACCCGCACCCGCACCCGCACCGGCGCCTTCCCGCAAGCCTTCCCGCCGTACCGTCATCGCCGGCGCGGCCGCGGTCGCGGGAGCCGGCGCGCTGACGGTCGCCGCCGCCTCCGCCGAGACCCCGAAGGCAGGCCCCGGCGCCGGACGCCCCGACTGGGACACCTGCCTCACCGTCGCCCGGGCCGTCCTCGTACGGGACGAGGAGGACCAGCCCCTGGTGCCGCGGTACGCGGACATCCTCCTGAAGAACGGCCTGCCCCGGTCCCGGGCCCGCAGGAAGGTACTGATCGTCGGCGCCGGGCCCGCCGGGCTCACCGCCGCCCACCTGCTGCACGAGGCCGGGCACCAGGTCACCGTCATCGAGGCCAACGCGAACCGGGTGGGCGGCCGGATCAAGACCTTCCGTACCGGCGGCCACGAGAAGGCGGCCGCACCCTTCGCCGATCCGAAGCAGTACGCCGAGGCCGGGGCCATGCGCATCCCCGACAGCCACCCGCTGGTCACCGGGCTGATGGACAGCCTCGGCCTCAAGCGCCGGCGCTTCCACCTGGTCGACGTCGACGGGGCCGGCCGCCCCGCGTACCGGACGTGGATCCACGTCAACGGCGTCCGCGTACGCCGGGCCGACTACGCGCGCGGCCCGCAGGCGGTCAACCGTTCCTTCGGAGTACCGCAGACCTACGAGTCCGTGCCCGCCGCGCAGATCGTCCGCGACGCCTTCGCTCCCGTACGCAAGGAGATCGAGGGCAAGAAGGACAAGGAACTCGTCGAGGGCTGGGCCCGCGTCATCCAGCGCTACGGACACATGTCGATGTACCGGTACCTGACGGAGGAGGCGGAGCTCGACGAGCGGACCATCGACCTGATCGGAACGGTCGAGAACCTCACCTCCCGTCTGCACCTCGCCTTCGTGCACAGTTTCATCGGGGCTTCGCTGATCAGCCCCGACACCGCCTTCTACGAACTGCCCGGTGGCACCGCCACCTTGGCGGACGCGCTCTACGCCCGGGTCGAGGACCTGGTACGGCTCGACCGCCGCGCTACCCGGATCACCCACGGCGAGGGCAAGGTCACCGTCGACACCGTGTCCGAGGGCCGCGGCGGCAGCCCCGTGCAGCGCGAGACCTTCACCGCCGACACCGCGATCATCACCGTCCCCTTCTCCGGACTGCGCCACATCCCGGTCACCCCCGCGCTCTCCTACGGCAAGCGGCGCGCGGTCACCGAACTGCACTACGACGCCGCCACCAAGGTGCTGCTCGAATTCAGCCGCCGCTGGTGGGAGTTCGACGAAGCCGACTGGAAGCGCGAGCTGGAGGCCGTGAAGCCCGGCCTGTACCGGAAGTACCAGCTCGCGCAGACCCCGGAGGCAGGGGGGCTGCTGGGTGCCCACCCCTCCGTTCCCAAGGGACACATCTCCGAAGCCCAGCGCGCCCACTACGCCGCCTGCCGCCTGGTCACCCGCGACCAGCCCGAGGCGGCCGGCGTCATCGGGGGCGGCTCGGCGACCGACAATCCCAACCGCTTCATGTTCCAGCCGTCCCACCCCGTCGAAGGCAGCGCCGGCGGGGTGGTCCTCGCCTCCTACAGCTGGTCGGACGATGCCCTGAAGTGGGATTCCCTGGACGACGACGAGCGGTACCCGCGCGCCTTGGCCGGCGTCCAGGAGGTGTTCGGGCAGCGGATCGAGGTGTTCTACACCGGAGTCGGCCGCACCCAGTCCTGGATGCGCGATCCGTACGCCTACGGTGAGGCGTCCGTGCTGCTTCCCGGCCAGCACACCGAGCTCTTCCCCCACGTCCGCAAGGCCGAAGGCAACCTGCACTTCGCCGGGTGCCACACCTCCGTGAAGCCCGCGTGGATCGAAGGAGCCCTGGAGTCCGCGGTACGGGCCGCGCTGGAAGTCCACTCGGGGGCGTGAGCGGCCGGGAGCCGCGCCGGCCCGCCGCCCGAAGACGGGGCGGCAGCCGGCGCGGCTCCCGCGGGACCGTCAGCTTTCGGCGAGCACGATCAGCCAGTCGCCCTCGGAGAACCGGACCCGCTGCCGCTTGTCGGGATTGATCCTCACCCCGTAGGCCGGGCCCGTGGCGGTCTGCGCGCGCAGCCGGTAGCCGACCGCGCATTCGCCGCGGCGGCGTGCGGACTCGACGGCCGTCGCGAAGGAGACCTCGCGACCGGCCCGGACGTAGTCCGCGGCCGGTTTCAGGTAGAACTCGTGTCCCTCCGCGGTGAACAGCTCCTCGAACACGGCGGCGAGGTAGCGGCTCTCCGAGATCTGGGTCATCAGCAGGCTGATCAGCCTGCCGCTCACGATGAAGTCGGCTCCGTCGCGGGCGGGCGCGAGGAGCCGGTTCCCGTCGTCGGACATCTCGGTGGTGAGCGCGAGTTCCCGGTGTGCGGCCTCCCCGATGGCCCGCAGGTGCAGCAGCGTGACCAGCGTCCGGTCGTCCGCCTGCGCCTCCACGTCCGTGGCCGTGGCCGTCTGAGAGGTGAGGGGAGGCGCGGCCGTGGCCACGGGGTCCGCTTCACCGATCACGATCACGCTGTCGTACGACGGCACGTCCAGCTTGGCCAGGACGAGCGGGTCGGTGACGTCCCCGCTGTGGAAGGCCACTGCGAGATGGTTCCGGGCGTCCGTGACGTCACCGGTGCCGCACGCCGCCGCGCCGTCACCGAGCGCCACGACGTCCAGGGTGGTTCCGGGGCTCACGTACTGGTCGAGCTGATCCACGATGAGCGGAGCCCGGCGGTTCCAGCCGAGCAGGAGCAGGCGTTCGGCCACCGGGATCCTGGGCCCGGCCGTGACGATCGCCTCCTCCTCGACGCAGCAGGCCACGTCCACTTGTACGGCCGTGTCGTCGTCCTGTGAGATGACGATGATCCGGTCGCCCGCACCGATCGCCGTACCGGGGTCCGGATTGAGGGCGACCCCGCCGTCGGCGCGCAGCAGGCCGACCACGGCGGACGTGGCGAACGACAGCAGGGCCTCGCCGAAGGTGCGTCCCGCGAGCCCTTCGGCGGCGGCGGTGTAGAACTCGTCGCCTTCGAAGTCCAGCAGTTCCTGGTAGACGAGCGAGAGGCCGGGCTGGCGCGCGGTCTGCACGAGGAGCCGGGCGACGATGTCGTCGACGCACAGGACGTGTCCCGCCGGCCCTGCGGCCAGCTTGGCGGTCACGTGGTTGCGGGGGTCACGGACCGCGGCGACGACCACCCCCGCGTCACCCGCCCCGGGGACGGCCGCGTCGAGGGCGAGCAGGGTCTTCACGACGTGGGCGTCACCGCCGTCTCCGGCGGGAGGCAGGACGAGAACCGCCTTCGCGGTCTGCGGACTCACCCGGCGCAGCTCGGTGGGGTCGGTGGTGCTGCCGTTGCGGCAGATGATCCGCGTTCTGCCGCGGTCGGTGACACGGGCGGAGATGTCGTCCTCCATTTCCACCTTGTCCTTCGGGGCGAGCACGGCAATGGCCGACCGGCGCTGGTTCGCGTGGGCGGCGACCAACTCGCCGATCACGGGGAACACCTGGTCGGACCATCCCAGTACCACGGTGTGCCGTGCCTCCAGCACGGTGGAGTGGCCGCGGCGCAGCGACATGAGGCGCCGGTTGATGCCCGTGGTGATCAGACTGACCAGCGTCGAGACGAACAGCAGGGCGACCAGGGCGAGGGACACGGAGGCGAGGACGTAGAGCGGGGGGCCGACCGCACCCCCGATCTTCAGGGTCTGGCCGACGCTGACCCACACGGCCGTGAGCCGGCCCGAGAGAGTGCCGGGGGCCGTCCGGTCGGACCAGACGAGGACCGTGCTCGCCGGGACGACGACCGCGAGGCAGGCCAGGGCGAGCCAGCCGATGAGCGCAGTGGTCCCGCCCGCGACCAGATGGTCGAACCGGTAGCGAAGCCGCAGCCGGAGGGACGTCGTGTGGTCGTGCGTCACGAAAGCTCCCGAGCATGAGACGACGCGCCAGGCGGGCGGCTGCCCGCCACTTCAGGACTCACAGTAGGGAACTCACCGCCCCGTCGTACACCCGGCGTGACCGACCGGTCACTCCGCGCGCCTTCCGAAAACCTGCACATCGTGTGTGTGACCACACCGACCCGCTTTCACAGTTCACCCGCATGCCGGACACCTCCCAGTGTTTTGGCGGGTGTTTGTACCGTTTGATCCCGTGCGGGTGGCGGGTCGCGCGTATCTGTTACTCGTTCCTGCGGAGAAGTTGTCACTATTCGGTGAATGAAGCTGCACGCCGGTAGTCGGAGGTGGCCGTCTGCCCATGAGGGTGCGTCAACAGGATTGGCCTGCTCGCCCGTTCGCGTGCTTTCATCTGCGCACCGCGGCAGTCGAGTAATGACGACGCCGCGCATTCCCCCCAAATGAAAGGTGCGCATAATGCGTAACGACCTTGAGACCCGTGAGATGGCCGACTCCGAGCTGGACGCCGTCTCCGGCGGCATCGTCAGCATCTCCGGTGGCCTGGCCGGCGCCGTGACCAGCGACGTCAGCGGCATCGGGGGCGTCGTCGGCTCCCTCGACACCGTCCAGGCCGCGACCGGTCTCGTCAGCCACGTCCCCGGCCTGGTCTCGGGCATCACCGGCGTTTCGGTGAACACCGGTCGCGCCGGTCTCTGAGTGGGATATCCCGTGAACCCCGGAGTGCTTCCCACGGCTCCGGGGTTCATGGCTGCCCGCGTGCCCGAACGATACGAATGCAGTTGAAGGAATAGTCCGTGCAGTTTCGTCAAAAGGCTCTTTCCAAGCTGCAATCGCCCGAAGAACTCGATCTGCCCGTACGCTTCGCGCGCCCGCAGGGGCGGCTCGTACTGGCCGTGACGGTCGTCGTCATGGCCGCGGCGGCCTTCTGGGCCCTCACCGGCACCGTTTCCGCCAAGCTGAGCGCACCCGGCATCCTCACCCACGCCGAGGGCAGTTACGTGCTCCAGAGTCCGGTCGCGGGACAGGTGACCGGGGTCCTCGCCGAGGAGGGCCAGCTCCTCGCACCCGGCGCGCCCCTGCTCAACGTCCGTACGGAGCAGGGCGACCGGCCGGTGCGCGCGGTGACCGGCGGCCGGCTGACGACCCTGTTCGCCAAGGTGGGTTCGGTCGTCGCGACCGGCGCGGACGTGGCGACCGTGGAACATGTGAAGGACGCGGACGACCCCCTCCTGGCCGTGCTGTACGTGCCGGGCGCCGGCAGCTCGACGATCCCCGTGGGCGCCTCGGTCGACCTGAGCGTCCAGTCGGTCCCCCAGCACCGGTTCGGCATGCTGCGCGGCCACGTCAAGACGGTGGGCCGCGCGCCGCAGACCGCGGCGCAGATCAGCGGCTTCCTCGGCGACAAGGGGCTCGCCGAACAGTTCGCCCGGCAGGGCAACCCGGTCGCGGTCCTCGTGGAACTGGAGCGCTCCTCCGCCACCAGGTCCGGCTACAAGTGGTCCTCCGCGGACGGGCCCCCGTACGCCCTCGACTCCACGACCCCGGTCACCGGCACCGTCCACCTCGCCGCGCAGCGCCCCGTCGACTGGCTGCTGCCATGACCGCGTCGCAGACCGGGGCACCTCCCCGGACACCCCAGCTCCCTCCCGCCGGCCGCCGGCGCCAGCGCCCCGAGCCCAAGGGCGGCACCCGCCGCAAGACCGCGCCCGCCCCCAGGGGCAGGACGCCCCGCCCCGTACGCACCCCCACCGTGCTGCAGATGGAGGCCGTGGAGTGCGGCGCCGCAGCCCTGGCCATGGTGCTGGGACACTACGGCCGCTTCGTCCCCCTGGAGGAGCTGCGCATCGGATGCGGCGTCTCCCGCGACGGCTCCCGCGCCAGCAACCTGCTCAAGGCCGCCCGCGGTTACGGGCTGAAGGCCAAGGGCATGCAGATGGACCTCGCCGCGCTCGCGGAGGTGCGGGGTCCGGCCGTCCTCTTCTGGGAGTTCAACCACTACGTCGTCTACGACGGCATGGGCCGCCGCTTCGGCCGCAGGGGCGTGTACATCAACGACCCCGGCAAGGGACGCCGGTTCGTCCCCATGGAGGAGTTCGACACCAGCTTCACCGGCGTCGTGCTCACCTTCGAACCCGGCGACGGCTTCCGCCGCGGCGGCCGCAAGCCGAGCGTCCTGGGCGCCATGCCCGCCCGCCTGCGCGGCACTTCCGGCACCATGGCCGCCGCCGTCGTCTCCAGCCTCCTGCTCGTGGCCGTCGGCGCGGCGGCTCCGGCCCTGAGCCGCACGTACATCGACATGTTCCTCATCGGGGAGCAGACCTCCCTGCTGGGCGTGCTGTTCGCGTCGATGGCCGTCACCCTGCTGCTCACCGGCACGCTCACGGCGCTCCAGCAGGCCAATCTGCTGCGCGGGCGCGTCATCTCCTCCACCCTGGGCAGCGCCCGGTTCCTGCGTCACCTGCTCAGACTTCCGGTCACCTTCTACTCCCAGCGCAACCCGGCCGACCTGGTCCAGCGCCTCCAGTCCAACGACGCGGTCGCCGAGACCCTCGCGCGGGACCTGGCCGCCGCGGCCGTGGACTCCGTCGTGGTCGTGCTCTACGCGGTGCTGCTGTGGACGTACGACCCACAACTCACCGTCGTCGGCGTGATGATCGCGCTGCTCAACGTGGTGGCCATCCGGACCGTGATCCACCTGAGGGCCACCGGTACCCAGAAACTGCGCGCCGAGAGCGCCCGGCTGACGAACACGTCCTACAGCGGCCTCCAGCTCATCGAGACGATGAAGGCCACCGGCGGCGAGAACAGCTTCTTCCGTCGCTGGTCCGGACAGCACGCGGTCACCCTCGACGTGCAGCAGCGGCTCGGCGTGCCCAGCGCGTGGCTGGCGATCGTCGCGCCCACGCTGGCGGCGCTCAACAGCGCGCTGATCCTGATGATCGGCGGCCTGCGGGCGGTGGACGGGCATCTCTCCGTCGGCCTGCTCGTCGCCTTCCAGACCCTGGTGACCAGCTTCACCGCGCCGATCTCCCGGCTGGGCGGTGTCGCCGGACGGATCCAGGACTTCGCGGCCGACGTGGCCCGCCTCAAGGACGTGGAGAACTTCCCCGTCGACCCGGTGTTCTCGCGGCGCGAGCCCGCGGCCGACACCCGCCGCCTCACGGGCCACGTGGAGCTGGAGAACGTCACCTTCGGCTACAGCCCGCTGGACGCCCCGCTGCTCAAGGACTTCTCGCTGTCGGTCGGACCCGGGCAGCAGGTCGCGCTGGTCGGCGGCTCCGGCAGCGGCAAGTCCACCGTTTCACGGCTGATGTCGGGCCTCCACACCCCGTGGCAAGGCGCCATCCGCATCGACGGGATGCGGCTGGAGGACATCCCCCGCAGCGCGCTGGCCGCCTCCGTCTCCTTCGTCGACCAGGACGTCTTCCTCTTCGAGGGCACCGTGCGCGACAACGTCACGCTGTGGGACCCCTCGATCCCGGACGAGGCAGTCGTCGCGGCCCTCCAGGACGCCGCCGTCCACGATGTGGTCGCGCGCCGCCCGGGCGGCATCCACAGCCGCGTCGAGCAGGACGGCCGGAACTTCTCCGGCGGCCAGCGCCAGCGGCTGGAGATCGCCCGGGCGCTGGTCCGCCGCCCCAGCGTCATGGTTCTCGACGAGGTGACCAGTGCCCTGGACGCGCTGACCGAGCAGACCGTGATCGACAACCTGCGGCGCCGGGGCTGCGCCCTCGTCGTCATCGCCCACCGGCTGAGCACGGTTCGCGACAGCGACGAGATCGTCGTGCTCGACCGGGGCACGGTCGTGGAACGCGGGCGGCACGAGTACCTGGTCGCCGCGCAGGGCCCGTACGCCGAACTGGTCAAGGAGCACTGAGGTGACGTACCCGCACCAGTACCCGTACGAATACCCGCACGAGTACCGGCACGACTACCCGCATGAGACCACGGCGGCCGCCGCACAGCCGGGCTGGGCACCGGGCGGCCAGGACTCCGACCCGGTCGTCGCCGCCCTGGGCACACTGGGCTCGCCGATCGACTGCACGGGCCTGCGCAGCCTGTCCCTGGAGGGCCCGCACGTGCTGTGGCTCGTCGTCCGGGGCGAGCTGGACCTCTTCGCCGTCGACGCCGCGCAGACCGGGCACTGGCACTTCCTCGGCCGGCTGGAGGCGGGCACCCTGCTGCTGGGCCCGGCCGACGGCCCCGAGCACACGCTGGTCGGCCGGCCCTTGCAAGGCTGCCTGCTGCGCCGCATCGAGCTACGGGAGCTGCCCGGCCCCGAATACGGCGCACCGTTCCAGCAGGAATGGGCCGACCAGGCGGCGTACGGCGACCCCGCGGGCCGGCCGAGCCCGCTGGAGGACGCGTTCGCGCGCGGTCTCGGACGCGGGCTGCGGGTGCTCTACCAGGCACCGCTGGACGGCCGCGCGACCACCGGGCCGGGCCCGGCCGACGACGACATCCTCTGGATGCAGATCACCCCCGGCAGCGTGCAGTACGGCGCCGTGTACGAGGAGGGCACGGCCGGCACCCTCCTCGTCGACGCGGCGATGTGGCAGGGCATGGTCGATCAGCAGTACCGGCTGCTGTACGCCCTGGACCGCTCGATCGAGCAGCTCGGGCGCGCCCACGAGGACCGGATGGCGGCCGGTATCGAGGCCGGTCAGGCGGCCCGTACCCAGGCGGACCGGACCCTGCTGGCCTCCATCGACCGCTCCCGCGGCCGTTCCCGTCACTGGGGCGCGAGCGTCGACGCGACCTTCGCGGTGTGCTCCCTCGTGGCCGACGAGGCCCGCATCACCCTGTCCGAGCCGGGCGAGGCCACCACCGCCTCCGAGCGGGTCGACCCCGTCGAACGCATCGCGCTCGCCTCGCGGATACGCACGCGCGTGGTCGGGCTCGGCGGGCAGTGGTGGCGGGAGAACAGCGGCCCCCTGGTCGGCCGGCGCGAGAACGACGGGAGCCCGGTCGCCCTGCTGTGGCGGCGCGGCGGCTACGTGGCGGTCGACCCCGCCACGGGCGCGCGGCAGCGCATCGGCAAGGGCGGTGACATCGGTGAGGACGCCTTCGAACCGCGCGCCGTCATGCTCTACCGGCCCCTGCCCGACGGCCGGGTGGGCCTGCCGGCGCTGCTCCGCTTCAGTCTTCGCGGCACCCTCCTGGAGCTGCGCAGCCTCCTGCTGGGCGGGCTGGTCGCCGTGGTCCTGGGCGCACTGGTGCCCATCGCCACCGGCCAGGTGCTCGGCCGGTACGTCCCCAACGCCGAGAACAGCCTCATCGTGCAGACCGGGCTGGCGCTCATCGCCACCGGGGTGGTCTCGGCCGCCTTCATGCTGCTGCAGAACGTCTCCATCCTGCGCATGGAGGGCCGTATCGAGGCCACCTTGCAACCGGCGGTGTGGGACCGGCTGCTGAGGCTGCCGACGAAGTTCTTCGCCGGCCGCTCCACCGGCGAACTGGCCGGCGCGGCCATGGGCATCAGCGCCATCCGCAGCGTGCTGTCCGGTGTCGGCCCGGTATGCGTCCAGGCGAGCACGGTCGGCACGATGAACCTCGTGCTGCTGCTCGTCTACAGCGTGCCGCTGGCGATGGCGGCGGTCGCCATGCTGGTCGCCGTCGCGGCGGTCTTCCTGGGCCTGGGACTGTGGCAGCTGCGCTACCAGCGCCGACTGATCACCCTCAACAACAAGCTCAACAACCAGGCCTTCCAGACCCTGCGCGGGCTGCCCAAGTTGCGCGTCGCCGCCGCCGAGAGCTTCGCCTACGCCGCCTGGGCACGGGAGTTCGCCCGCACCCGGGAGCTCCAGCAGCGCATCGGCCGGATACAGAACGTCACCACCGTGCTGGGCGCGGTCTACCTGCCGCTGTGCACGCTGGTGATGTTCGTCCTGCTGGCCGGACCTGCCCGCGGAGCCATGTCCGCCGGCGAGTTCCTCACCTTCAGCACCGCCCTGACGATGCTGATGTCCTCGGTCACGCAGGTGACCGGCGCGCTCATCTCGGCCGCCGCGGTGCTTCCGATGTTCGAGCAGGTCAAGCCGCTCCTGAGGGAACTCCCCGAGGTGGGCCGCGCCAGTACCCGGCCGGGCGAGCTGACCGGCGCCGTCGAGGCGAAGAACCTGTCCTTCCGCTACACCGACGACGGACCGCTGGTGCTCGACGGCATCGACTTCCAGATCCGACCGGGGGAGTTCGTCGCCGTCGTCGGAGCCAGCGGCTGCGGCAAGTCGACCCTGCTGCGCCTGCTCATCGGCTTCGACAAGCCGGTGGAGGGCAGCGTCCTGTACGACGGCCAGGACCTGGCGGCGCTGGACCAGGCGGCGGTGCGCCGTCAGTGCGGGGTCGTCCTGCAGAACGCCCAGCCCTTCAGCGGATCGATCCTCGACTGCATCTGCGGCGCGGAGTCGTTCCCGCTGGAGGAGGTGTGGGAAGCCGCCGCGATGGCGGGTCTGGCGGAGGACATCAAAGCCATGCCTATGAACATGCACACCATGCTGTCCGACGGCGGCGGCACGGTGTCGGGCGGCCAGCGCCAGCGCCTGATGATCGCCCAGGCCCTCATCCGCAAGCCGCGCATCCTGTTCTTCGACGAGGCCACCAGCGCGCTCGACAACGAAGCCCAGCGCGTGGTCATCGAATCCACCCGCGCCCTGAACGCCACCCGCATCGTGATCGCCCACCGGCTGTCCACGATCATGGACGCCGACCGGGTGATCGCCATGGCGGACGGCCGCGTCGTACAGCAAGGCCCGCCCGCCGAACTCCTCGCCGACACGAACGGCCTTTTCCACGAACTGGTCCGCCGCCAACTGAGGGACTGATCCGCCCCGTTGGCCGAGGCAGCAGACCGGGCGCGGTGGGGGCCCTGACCCCCGTCGCCGGCATCGGTCATGAGCTCCGGTACGGCTGTTCCGGCTGGTCGACGACACCCTTGCCCGGGCGCGTCCGTCGGAGCCCGTCGCGCTCCTGAAAGGCGACGCACATCCGTGACCGCCAAACGGCGGCTGAAAACGGTCGTTGTGGCGGAGGCGCGTACTCCCACCGGGCACACCCTGCACTAAGGTGCTCGCCGCACCGACTCGAGGGAGATCATGAAAACCGCCGCAGCCTCACCGACGACCCGTACGGCGCCCTTGAGGGTCGCGGCGTTTCGGCGATTCGTGCTCGCCAACCTGATCTCCGCCACCGGGTCCGCGATGGCTCCGCTCGCACTGGCCTACTCGGTCATCGACCTCGGGGGAGGGGCCCGGTCCCTCGGCCTGGTGCTCGCCATGAACACCGTCCCGACGATCGTCTTCCTCCTCATGGGGGGAGTGCTCGCAGACCGCCTTTCCCGCAGCCGGATCCTCTTCCTGGGCAACCTGCTCGCAGCCGCCGCGCAGGGAGCGCTGGCCATGACTGTCGCCGCCGGTCATGCGACGACGACGACCATCGCCCTCTGCGGCTTCGCCTCGGGAATCGCGATGGCCCTGACCGTGCCCGCCGCTCAGGGAGCCATGGGCCAGATCGTCCCCGCCGAGCACCTGCAGCAGGCCAACGCCCTGCTCCGGCTGCCGAGCAACGCGCTCAAGGTACTCGGTCCCGTCATCGGCGGGCTCGTCGTCGCTGCCAGCGGTTCCGCCTGGGCCCTGGCCTGGGACGCACTCACCTTCGCCGTGGCGGCCTTCCTGCTCCTCGGACTCCGCCTGGACGCTCCTCCCACCGTCACGAGCGCTCTGGGGGACCTGCGGGCCGGGTGGAGCAGCTTCTGGTCGCGTACCTGGCTGTGGACCTACACGGCGGCCGGGACCGTCCTCGTCGCCGCATGGCTGGCCGGCTTCCAGCTGCTCGGTCCCGTCGTCGCCGCGCAGCGGTACGCGGGCGCGCGTGACTGGGGACTGGTCCAGGCAGCCTTCGCCACCGGCCTGCTGTCCGGAACACTGGTGTGCCTGCGCTGGAAGCCGAACCGTCTGCTGACCGTGGCGGTCGCGGCCGGCTCCGCACTCGCCCTCCCCCTGGCCACCATGGCGTGGGGCCTGCCGCTGCTGGTCGTACTGCTCACGGCTGTGTTCGCGGGGATCGGCCTCGACGTCGCGATTGTCGCCTGGACCACCGCCTTCCAACAGCACGTGCCGCAGGCGGAATTGGGCCGCATGAGCGCGTTCAACAGTGTCGGCGAACGCCTGGCGATTCCCCTCGGCTACCTCATCACGGCCTTCTCGGTCCACACCTGGGACGACCGAACGGTACTCATGGCGTGCGCCGGTCTGGTCGTAGTCGCCACCGTCCTCAACCTGTGTGTGCCGGACGTGTACCGAATCAACCGGCTCCCGGCAAACGATCAAGCCGGCCCCGGAGCGTGACGCCCGCCGCCCCGCCGGGTCCGGCATGAAACCCGGCCGGCAGCCGCGGACTTGATGGATGTGCGCCTGCCTGCCCACAGCCCACACGTCCAGTCGGCGGATCGGACGGCACCGCGATCCGACGCCGCCCCGACCGACGACCCGGCGGCCCTCCCGGACAGGCCTTAGCAGCGCACCAGCGTGCCGCTCTCCCGGGTGAGGTGGGTGCTGGACATCCAGCCTTCGGTGTTCGTGCCCTCGGCACGGGCGTAGATCCACTTGTTGCCATGGGCGTTGGTGATGTAGCAGTGGTAATAGACCTTCACGCCGGTCTTGACCACGGACACGTAGCTGCACTCCGCGTACGGCCCGGTGTAGAGGTGGGAGTTGTCGAGCAGGTAGCCGTAGCCGTTGCTGCGGTTCTCGTGACTCCAGCCGGTGCAGGCCGTCGACACCGGGGTGGGCTCCTTCACCGTGGAACTGGGCTTGCTCTCCGGAGAGGCGGACGGGCTCGCGGCCGGCTTGGCACCGTTGTTGCCGGGCGTCGTCGCGGGACCCGTCTTGTTCGCCGAGGGAGACGGCTTCGAGGAGGCGCCCGGAGCAACGGAGGACCCCGGGCCGCTGCCCGCCGGGGAACTGGCGGCGGGCGGCGTCGCCTGCGCACCGTTCGCGGTCGTGCCGCCCTCTTGGCCGGTCAGGGCGTAGGTGATTCCGCCGCCTGCGGCGAGGAGTACGACGGCAGCCGCTGATGCGATGAGGGTGCGGCTGCGGCCGCGTGCGCCACGGGCTGCGGTGCGGCTCGTTTCGGGAGTGGGGACTCCGGCGGGGCTCGCGACCGGCGCGCCGGGCTGCGGAAGCGTCGGCGGCAGGTTGGGCTGAAGGTAGCCGGCATGCGGAGGCTGAGGCTGCGGGGTGGGCTGGGGGAAGTTCGGGGGGCCGAACCCGGGGGGCGGTGCGACGGCGGCCGCAGCCCCGGGAACCACTATGGGCGTGGGAGCCGGGCCCTCGGACACCGTCCGGCCCGAGGCGACGCGCTCCAGCATGCCGCGCGCCTGGTCGGCGGCGGGCCGGTCCTCCGGTTCCTTCGCCATCAGCGCCTGGAGCACCGGCGCGAGTGGCCCGGCCCGGCGGGGCTCCGGCAGTGGATCGGTGACGATGGCCGACAACGTGGACCACGCGGAAGTGCGGCGGAACGGCGAAGTTCCCTCCACCGCCGCGTACAGCGTCATGCCGAGCGACCAGATGTCCGACGCGGGCCCGGGCTCCCTGCCCTGCGCGCGCTCCGGTGGCAGGTAGTCGAGAGAGCCGACGATGTCACCGCTGCGGGTCAGCTTGGCCATGGCGTCGTCATCGGAGGCTTCCATGGTGGCGATGCCGAAATCGGTGAGAACGACCCTCCCGCCGTGCTCCATCAGTACGTTGGCGGGCTTGACGTCCCGATGCAGTACGCCGGCCCGGTGCGCGGCGTCGAGCGCGTCCATCAGTTTGGCGCCGATCGCCGCGGCCTCGCGCGGCTCCAGCGGGCCGCGCTCCGTCAACACGTCGTCGAGTGAGGGCCCGTCGACGAATTCCATGACGATGACCGGCAGACCCTCCTCCTCGGTCACGTCGTGCACGGTGACCACGCCGCTGTGCCGGATACGGGCGGCGGCCTGCGCCTCCCGCTGCATCCGGGCCCGCAGATCGGCCAGTTCGGCTGCGGAGGCGTCGGTGAAGGCCCGCAGGACCTTGACGGCGACCTCGCGGTTCAGCAGTTCGTCCACCGCCCGGGCGACCACTCCCATGCCGCCGCGCCCGACCATGGAGGTCACCCGGTAACGCCCTCCGAGCACCTTGCCTATCAGCTCTCCGCCATTCGCTTCCCCCGCCTTCACCGCACGCTCCGTTCCATCGCTTCGATCGCTTCCATGGCTCTTCGTGATCACCAACCGGCGGCCTCAAGGGTAGAGGCAGGAGCGAGCCGCCGCTGCGCACCCGCCCTGCCTCCTACAGCCTCCGACAGCCAGTCGCAGCGGCGGCCTCGCGGGCCGCGCTCGACGCGCGGGGCATCCTCGAACCCCGTGTGCTCGTGAACCGACGGGCCCGCGAGTGACGCCGGCCACGACGCGAGCGCGGGTGCGGACGGCCAGACGCCTACGAGGTCTGCGCCGGGGTGAACTTCGTGAGGACCAGCAGGGTGTCGACGAGGTCCTCGGCGGGGGCGCCGGTGGCCAGGCGGCGCAGCTGCTGCCCGAAGACCAGGGCGACGGCCACACCCGCCAGGCGTTCGGGGTCCGCAGCGCCGAGGTGGGTCAGGATCCGGGTGGCCAGCAGGTCGTACGCGGCGAAGCACTCGGCCGCGGCGGAACGCAGCCGTTCGTCGCGACCGGCCTGGACGTACAGCTCGAACGGCGCGATGTGGCGGCTGTCGAAGGCGTTGCCGCCCGCGACCTGCGCCACCACCTCGGCCGCCTGCCCGATGTCGAAGCGCTCGTCGGAGCATGCGTCGGCGAGCTCCGTGAAGTGCCGGGTCTCCTCGGCCACGAAGTGCAGCAGGCTCTCGCGCAGCAGCTCGTGCTGGGTGGCGAAGTGGTAGGTGACGGAACCGAGGGAGACTCCGGCCTCCTTGGCGATCCGCCGGTTGGTGAGGGCGGCGATGCCGTCCTGCCCGATGATCCGCAGTACGGCGTCGATGATGCTCTGGCGGGTGTCGGAAGCATGGGGCATGTCGACATTCTGCCCGATCGGCCGCCGAGACGCCCGTGCACGGGTGGGGAGTTGGGGATGCCGGCGGTGTGGACAGGGCACGGAGCGATCTCTACTGTTCGTTCGAACGAACAGTAGAGGGCGGCCGCACGGGAGTCAGCATGGACATATCCGGATCGAACGTTCTGCTCACCGGGGCGACCGGAGGCATCGGCTCAGCCCTGGCGGCGCGCCTGGCAGCCCAGGGAGCCCGCCTCACGGTCACCGGACGCAGGGAAGAGGCCCTCAAGGCCACCGCGGACGCCTGTGGCGCCCGTACCGTGGTCGCGGATCTGGCCGTCCGGTCGGACGTCGTCCGGCTCGCCGAGACCTGCGCCGAAGCGGACATCCTCGTCGCGAACGCCGCCCTGCCCGCCAGCGGTGACCTCCTGGACTACACGGAGGAGCAGCTCGACCGCGCCCTCGACGTCAACCTGCGTGCGCCTGTCGTGCTGTCCCGGCTGCTCACGGAGCACATGGTGGGCCGCGGCCGCGGCCACATCGTGCTGGTGGGTTCCATCTCCGGCAAGGCGGCGACGAAGTCGACGTCCCTCTACAACGCCACGAAGTTCGGGCTGCGCGGATTCGCCCTCGCCCTGCGACAGGAACTCAGGGGCACGGGGGTGGGGGTGTCCCTCGTCCAGCCCGGCTTCGTCCGCGACGCGGGGATGTTCGCGGCCACGGGCGCCACCCCGCCGAGCGGCATCAGGACCGTGACGCCCGGACAGGTCGCCGACGGCGTCGTACGAGCCGTCCGGCGCGACCGGTGCGAGGTCAACGTGGCGCCGCTGGAGCTGCGGCTGCTCAGTGCCGTCGCCGGGCAGTTCCCCGGGTTCGCCGAACGGATCCAGGCGCGAGCCGACGTTGACGGCTCGGTACGACAGATCGTCGAGGCCCAGCGCTCACACCGCTAGACGGCGGCGGTCCCGCGTCCCCGGGCGGGACCGCCGCTCTCCCCCTCCCCGCCGGGCGGGACGGCCGCTCACCCGGCCGTCTCCGCCTCCTCCCTGCGGATCCGTCCGTGCCCGCACCCGTACGCCCTCGCACCCGTACGCCTTCCACGCCACCCCACGTGAACGGAGAGCACGACTGTGCCGAGTCAACAGGGCCGTACCCGGCCCGGGTGTCGAGCGCAGGTCCCTGCTCCGATGAGGGGCGCTGCTGGCCGCGGGCGGAGCCGCCGCACTGGTTCCCGCACCGGTCGCGCACGCCTCGACGCGCGGCGGCGGGACCGACACGGTGACGACGCCGTGGACCCTGGACGACGCGGCCAACATCGCCGCCTGGCACGTCATGCTCTGCCTCGGCAAGCGGGTCGCCGCCGTGGGCAACAGTGACGCCCACAGCCCCACGGACGCCGTCGGTCGGCCGCACAACGTCGTGCACGCCACCAGCCTGTCAACGCCCGCCGTACTGGACGCACTACGCCTCGGCCCCTCCTACGCCGTCGAATCCGCCGCCTCCAGCCCTGGCAGCGCGTCGCAGGACCGGACGGCCGGGCGCCAACGGCGCCCCGACCTTCTCCGGCCCGGCCCTGGCGATCACCGGCATGTCCGACGGCTCCTCCCAGGTCCTCGCGATCGGACTCGACGGGATGGTCTACCACCGGCAGCGTCGGCCCGACGGCTCCTGGACCGGATTCCTGCCCCCGCGGGGCGTCACCAGCGCCACCATGGCGGCCAGCGCCATCGGCATCACGGGGACGCGGACGGCTCGGCCCAGGTCGTGGCGGTCGGCCTGGACGGACGGATCTGGCACGTCAGGAAGCCGGACGGCTCCTGGACCCCCTTCACGCAGATACCCGGCCCGAACGGAAGGGACCCCTTCCCCGCAGGGCAGGTCCGCATCACCGCGCTGCGTGACGGCACCACGCACGTGACGGCCATCAGCGCCGGCCAGGCAGGGGCATGACCTTCTCCTCGGCACCGCGCGTTCTCCGCGGGGCCCGGCCCCGCGGTCGATTCTCCCCAGGCGCTCCGAGGACTACTGATCGCTCATCAAGCAAGATCAAGGCGTGCCCCTGAGCGGTCCTGGCACATGCGGGAGGCGAACCGCCTCAACGGTCGACGCGCCTCCACGAAGGGGCTGATCCGCGGCGAGTCGGCCCGCAGGGTCTGTTACGCATGTCCAGCGATCACGTGGTTCCGTCCGGGAGGCTCAAGTTCCTTGACGAGACACCTCCCTGGCGGCTCATCAGTTCCTTCTGATGCTTGCACTCCCTTTCGCTGCCATGTGAACTGTGAAATTGTACGGTCGCACTTTCCGCGGCTATGCCAGCTCCGGGAGTGCTCAACTTCCGTTGCCATCCGGTCCGCACCCCCCACCGCCGTGCCCCACGCACGGCTGCCGACCGGCCTGGAGGCCATCGCTATGCGCAAACCCCCCACTCTCAGGAAACTCACCCAACTGCTGATACCCGCCGTGGCCGCCGCCGGCCTGGGGCTCACCGTGCTCGCCCCCAATGGCACGGCGACCCCGGCCGACACCGGGACACCCGAGCCCGCGCCGAGGTCGGCCCCCGCCCCACAGCCCGCCTCGGCCACCGTGCTTGCCGCCGATCTCGCCCCCGGACACGCCGCCGACCCCGCGCGATCGGCCGCGAAGACCTCGAATCCCGCGCAACGCCCTCCGCTCCCCGCAGCCCAGAACGCCTTGGAGCGCAAGCAGGCCCGCTCTGCGGCGAAGACCGCGGCGGACTGCAACGTCAGCGACTTCACCGCGAAGACCGGCGTTGCCCTGGCCGAGCAGATCAAGAAGTCGGAAACCACCTGCATCAACACGTTGTTCAGCGTGACCGGTGAAGACTCCAAGGCCCTCTTCCGCGAGGAACAGATGGTCACGGTGGCGAACGCACTCAAGGACGTCGCGACCGACTACCCGGGGGACAACAGCACTTCCGCAACCCAGGTGGTGCTGTACCTGCGCGCCGGCTACTACATCCAGTACAACCAGCCGGAGAACGTCGGTGAATACGGCCCGACGCTGAAGAGCGCCGTCCAGGGCGCCCTGGATGCCTTCTTCGGCTCGTCCCACGCCTTTGACGTCACCGAGGCCGACGGGGAAACCCTGGGCGAGACGGTCACCCTGATCGACAGCTCCGGAGAGAACGCCCGCCACCTCGACGTGGTCAAGCGTCTGCAGAAGGACTACGACTCGTCGTACGACCAGTTCTACGGGATGCTCGCGGCGGTCAACAACACCTACACCGTGCTCTTCCGCGGCCACCAGCTGCCGGAGTTCGTGGAAGCCGTGAAGGCGGACCCGAGCGTCCTCACCGGACTGCGTGACTTCGCCGTCGCCCACGACGATCTCCTCGGCACCGACAAGTCCTACCTGGCCGGCAACGCCGGACGCGAACTCGGCCGCTTCCTGCGGCACGCCGACCTCAAGGACACTGTCAAGCCGTTGGTCAAGGAGCTGCTCGGCCGCAGTGAGATCACTGGACGCACCGCCCCGCTCTGGGTCGGCCTTGCCGAGATGACGGGCGAGTTCGAAAAGGAGAACTGCGCCGAGTACGACACATGTGACCTGCAGAACCGCGTGCGCCACGCCGTGCTGACGGTCAAGCACGCATGCGGTCCGAGCGCGAAGATCCTCGCACAGGAGCTGACCGCGTCCGAACTGTCGGCCACGTGCGACAACGTCCTCAAGCAGGACCCGGTCTTCCACAACATCGTCAAGGACGACGGTCCGGTCAAGGACGACAACAACACCAGCATCGAGATCGTCGCCTTCAACTCCAGTACGGACTCAAGACCTACGTCCTCGGCGGTCAGCCGACGGACACCGCCGCGCCCGGCCCCATCACCGGTCGGCGGCTTCGCATTGCCGGACACCGTGCCCGGCGTCAGCTGGGCCAGCCGCGCGGTGATCCCGTCCCGGTCGAAGGCCGCCGGATCGTAACCCGCCGCCCGCAGCTCGGCGACAAGCTCGCCGTACGGGCCATCCCCGGCCCCGTCCGCGGTGTCGAGGAACTCCAGCACCTCGGCCAGCCCCCACACGCCGCCGATGTCCTCGGCCGGTACATCGGCGCGACGCCCACCGACGCAGCGCACTGTCCGCTCCGCGCCGACCGGGCGCGGCAGTGTCTTCTCCAGCGTGATCCCGTGCTCCCAGTCGTCGCCGAAGTCGTAGCGCAGCCGTGCCTTCTCCTCGGCCAGCACGTCGCCGAGCGCGGTGGCGTCCTCGTCGCCGACCTCGTGGCCGAAGCCGAGATCGATGCCGGTGAGCCGGGCCGCATCGCCGTACCCCCGGCCGAACTCGTCGGTGAAGAGATGCAGATGGCCACCGTGCCATCCGAAGGCGACCTGGATGGCGTCGTGCAGCGTCCCGAGCGAGGTATCGGACGGCAGCACAAGGCGCCGCCACAGGGGCGGTCTTGTGCCGTGCAGCACGATCTCAGCTGGAGATCGGACGGGGCCGTCTTCCCGTCTCGCCGCATCTACTGCTCCTACGGCACCGGGGCCACTCGAACGGCCCCATCATGGCGCTGCCGGTATGCCCGGCTCAATCCCGGTTGTGGCGGCCACCGTCCTTCGGGGCATACACGGTCCCGACGCCGCCCGCAGCGGGTATCTTCTGCCCTCGCGACCTTTCGCGGGGCGGTAAAGGCGCTCGGGAGCGCATGGCCCTACCGGCCACGGCTGTCGCATCCCTCGACATGTGCGGACGCGGCGTGATGCCGGGTTTCGTAGCCCGTCCGGGTGTCTGAGCCGCGTGAGTCGGAGCTCTTGGGGCTGGTCGGTCTCGTCGGCAGCCTGCAGATGCGTCTCGTCCGGATTCGATCAGTCGATGTCCGGATCATCGGACTCTTCGAGGAGTCGGGCCGCGAGGTCGTCGGCCCACTCCACGGCCCGGGTACGAAGAGTGGCGATGGTGGTCTCGTCCAGGCCGTAGGCGGCGAAGGCTTCGTCATCGGTCCACTCGGCGCCCCCGATGGTGTCCTCGGCGGGACACCATCGGGTAGCAGACCACTCCGGCACGCATGCTGACGTCGGCGGCCTTCGCGGGCGGTGGGTGGCGGCCGGTTCAGCGCCGGCATCGGGAGGCGTACGGAGCGGGCCGAGGGTGCCTCCGTTCAGCAGCGATGTCACTCTCTGTGATCCGTTGCGGGTGCAGCAAGGGCCACGGTGAGATGTTGACCAGGAAAGCGGGACAGGGCCGAAGCCGCAGACGCAAGACCTGGGTCGTCAGCCGATTCTCCCCAGCGACGCCAGGAGGGCAAAAGTCCTGGTCAGGGCCTGGCCGGAGGTAGGTAGACGAGATTACCGTCACTTCTCCCCAGGGACTCCCCAGCGCCCCGTATGAACACCCATTCCGGAGATGCAACAGCAAACTATGTACGCTGCGTGGGTGGAGCCGGTCGACCCCTAGAGCCAGTCCCGACGCTTGAAAATCACGTACAAACTTACGCAAACCACGCCCATCAAGCCGACCGCGAAGGGGTATCCGAAGCTCCAACTCAGCTCAGGCATCTGCTCGAAGTTCATGCCGTAGATGGTGCCGACCAACGTGGGAGCGAAGAGGATGGCGGCCCAGGAGGAGATCTTCTTGATTTCCTCGTTCTGTTCGAAGCCGGCTTCGGCGAGGGCGCGCATTTCGGCGTTCTGTTGTTGGGAGACCAGGGTGGCGTTCACCGTCAGGATTTCCGTGAGGGCCTGGCGGAAGCCGTCGACGCGTTCGCTGGTGTGGGTGACGTGGTCGGCCACGTCGCGGAGGTAGCGCTGGAGTTCCTCGTCCGTGCCGTATTTGGCGAAGCCCGCCATCAGGCCGTGGAGCATGCCCACCAGGGGGCGGGTGGCGCGTTGGAACTCGACCATTTCGCGGGAGAGCTCGTAGATGCGGCGGGACACCGCCGGGTCGCCGCGGAAGACCTCCGTCTCGATCTCGTCGATGTCGGTCTGGACGCCTTCGACGACCGGGGCATAGCCGTCGACCACCGCGTCGAGGATGGCGTACAGGGCGGCCTCGGGGCCGAGGGAGAGGAGTTCCGGGGTCTCCTCCATGCGGCGGCGCACGGACGAGAGGTCCGGGGCGCCGCCGTGGCGGACCGTGATCAGGAAGTCCGGGCCGACGAAGATGTGGAGCTCGCCGAAGTCCACCTCCTCCTGCGCGTCCAGGTAGCGGGCGGCGCGCAGTACGACGAACAGAGTGTCGCCGTAACGCTCCAGCTTGGGGCGCTGATGGGCCTCCAGGGCGTCCTCCACGGCGAGTTCGTGGAGGTTGAACTCGGCGGCAAGGGAATGGAGTTCGGGCTCGGTGGGGCGGTGCAGGCCGATCCAGGCCATGCCGTCCGGTTCCTCCCGCAGTCGCCGGAAGGTGTCCGCCAGGCTGGCGGGGGATGCGATGCGGCGGCCGTCGCGGTAGACGGCCGAGTCGATCACGCTGCGGTGGTTCGGGGGAGTGGGCGCATCCGGGGCGGGCTGCGGAGCGGCCGGGGGTCCCGCCGGGGGCGTGTCGGCCGGGGAGGCCGGGCGACGCCAGCCCGTGCGCTTGCCGGCGGACGGCGAGGGGTGGCGGTCTGGGCGGCGCTCCGACATCGCAGGTCTGCTCCCGGTCGAAGGATCGAACGTCTGTTTAGGGGCAAGAGGCAGGATATACGGGAGAAAGGGGCGCCGGGCCTGGTGTCTGGAGTTCGGTGGCCGGTCTTTCCTTGAACTCGCCGCCTCCTTGCGGACAGAAGGTGTCCGCAAGGAGCGTTAGTTTGCAGTCATGGCCTCCAGGACGACGCATCCCGTACTCGACACCCGCGCTCTCAACCGTGCCACCCTCGCCCGCCAGTTGCTGCTGAGCCGCGCAGAGATGTCCGCGCGGGACGCCCTCGCGCACCTCCTGGGCCTCCAGGCGCAGAACGTCAAGCCCCCCTATTTCCAGCTCCACGCCCGCCTCGCAGGCTTCCGGCCCGCCGAGCTGGCCGGTCTCATGGAGTCGCGGGAAGCCGTCCGGATGGTCACCATGCGTTCCACCATCCACACGCACACCGCCCACGACGCCCTGACCCTCAGGCCCCTCGTCCAGCCCGCCCGGGACCGGGAGGTGAACTACTTCCGCAAGGGCCTCGCCGGAGTGGACCTGGAACGGCTCGCCGAGCTCGCCCGCGCCTTCGTCGAGAGCGAGCCGCGCACCATGGGGGAGATCCGCGAGGAGCTGCTCCAGGAGTGGCCCGACGCCGACCCGCAGTCCCTGTCCGTCGCCGCCCGGTGCCGGCTGCCACTGGTCCAGGTCACGCCCCGCGGAGTGTGGGGGCGCAGCGGCGGGGTCCGCCTCACCACCGTGGAGAACTGGCTCGCTCAGCCCGCCGGGGAGGCGCAGCCCGTGGACGAGGTCGTGCTGCGCTACCTCGCCGCGTTCGGACCCGCCTCCGTCAAGGACATGCAGGTCTGGGCCGGGCTCACCCGCCTCCGGGAGGCCTTCGAGCGGCTGCGTCCCGGCCTGGCCGTCTTCCGCGACGAGAAGGGCGTCGAGCTCTTCGACCTGCCCGAGGCGCCCCGGCCCCACGCCGACACCCCGGCGCCACCCCGCTTCCTCCCCGAATTCGACAACCTCCTCCTCTCCCACGCCGACCGCTCCCGCGTGGTCGCCCCCGAGATCAAGGGGCGCACCTGGACGGGGAACCAGGCCCACTGCACCCTGCTCGTCGACGGATTCCTCGGCGGCCTCTGGAAGCAGGAGCGGAACGCGATCACCGTCGAGCTGTTCGGGAACGTCTCCCCGGCGCTGAAGGAGGAGATCGCCACCGAGGCCGAGCTGATGGTCGCAACCATGAGCGGAGGACCCGCGGACCCGGGGCGGGACAGCGGGCGGGACCCCGGACGGGACCCCGGAAAGGTCTCCGTACGCTTCGCGTCAATCCACGGCTGACGCCGCTCTGGTGGTCCGTACGGCGCACGCGGCACGATGCCTGGCATGACGACCGAGAGTGCGCAGACCGACAGTGCGCCGAACAGCGCCACCGCCCAGTTCCTGGCCGCGCGGGACTTCCTGCTGGAACGCCGCGGGGACTACGCGGCCGCCCACGCCGGATTCACCTGGCCCCGACCCCACCGCTTCAACTGGGCCCTGGACTGGTTCGACCACATCGCCGCCGGGAACGACGCCGACGCCCTGCGCATCGTCGAGGAGGACGGCACCAGCCAGGCCCTCTCCTTCGCGGAGCTGTCCGTACGGTCCGACGCGGCCGCCATCTGGCTGCGCGAGCAGGGGGTGGCCGCCGGGGACCGGGTCCTGGTCATGCTCGGAAACCAGCGCGAGCTGTGGGAGATCGTGCTCGGCGCGATGAAAATGCGTGCCGTCGTCATCCCCGCCACCCCGCTGCTCGGCCCGGCCGACCTGCGCGACCGCATCGAGCGGGGCCACGTACGCCACGTCATCGCGCGTGCCGAGGACACCGCCAAGTTCGACGGGGTGCCGGGGACCTACACCCGGATCGCCGCCGGACCCGAGGCCCCCACCGGCTGGCGGCGACTGGACGACATGTACGCGGCCGAGGGTGCCTTCACCCCCGACGGCGAGACCCTCGCCACCGACCCGCTGATGCTGTACTTCACCAGCGGCACCACCGCCCGCCCCAAGCTCGTGGAGCACACGCACGCCTCGTACCCCATCGGGCACCTCTCCACCATGTACTGGCTCGGGCTGCGCCCGGGAGACGTCCACCTCAACATCGCCTCGCCCGGCTGGGCCAAGCACGCCTGGTCCAACCTCTTCGCCCCCTGGAACGCCGGCGCGACCGTCTTCGTCCACAACTACGCCCGCTTCGACGCCGAGCGGCTGATGGACGAGATGGACCGGCACGGCGTGACCACCTTCTGCGCGCCGCCCACCGTGTGGCGGATGCTGATCCAGTCCGACCTCACCCGGCTGGCCAGGCCCCCGCGCGAGGCCGTCGCCGCCGGCGAGCCGCTCAACCCGGAGGTGATCGAGAAGGTCCGCGAGGCCTGGGGCATCACCATCCGCGACGGGTTCGGCCAGACCGAGACCACCCTCCAGGTCGGCAACTTCCCCGGGGTCTCCGTCAAGCCCGGCTCCATGGGCCGTCCCGCACCCGGCTACGAGATCGTCCTCCTGGACCCCGTCACGGGCAAGGAGTCCCCCGACGAGGGCGAGCTCTGCGTGGACCTGCGCACGAAGCCCGCCGGCGTGACCACCGGCTACCGCGACGACCCCGAGCGCACCGCCGAGGCCATGGCGGACGGGCTCTACCGCACAGGTGACATCGCCTCGCGCGACGCCGACGGGTACCTCACCTACGTCGGGCGTTCCGACGACGTCTTCAAGGCCTCCGACTACAAGATCAGCCCCTTCGAGCTGGAGAGCGCCCTGCTGGAGCACGAGGCCGTGGCCGAGGCCGCCGTCGTCCCGGCCCCCGACCCGCTCCGCCTCGCCGTGCCGAAGGCGTACGTCACCCTCGCCGCCGGCTGGGAGCCCGGACCGGAGACGGCCCGGGCGCTGTTCGAGCACTCCCGCGCGGTGCTGTCCCCGTACAAGAGGATCCGCCGCATCGAGTTCGGCGAGCTCCCGAAGACCGTGTCCGGCAAGATCCGCCGGGTGGAGCTGCGGGAGCTCACCGCGGCCGGATCGGCGGCGGAGTACGACGAGTCCGACCTGAACCCCGGCTGAGCCGGGCCGGCAAACCCGGGCCCTGGGGACGCCACGACCTAGACGGGCAGGTGCGCCTCGATCGCCGCGACGACCTCGGGGGACTCGGGCTCGGTACGCGGACGGAAGCGTGCCACGACCTCGCCGGCGGGGGAGATCAGGAACTTCTCGAAGTTCCACTGGATGTCCCCCGCCTCGCCCTCCGCGTCCGGGACCTTCACGAGCTCCTGGTAGAGGGGGTGCCGGTTCTCGCCGTTGACCTCGGACTTCTCCAGCATCGGGAAGGTGACGCCGAAACCGGCCGCGCAGAAGGTCTGGATGTCCTCGGCGTTGCCGGGCTCCTGCTCGCCGAACTGGTTGCAGGGCACGCCGATGACGGTGAAGCCCTTCTCCTCGTACGTGAACTGCAGGCGGGCCAGTCCCGAGTACTGCGGGGTCAGACCGCACTGAGAGGCGGTGTTCACCAGCAGGATCGCCTTGCCCTTGTGGGCCCCGAGGCTGGTGGGCTCGTCGGACAGGGTGGTCAGCGGGATGTCGTAAAGGCTCATCGGGCTCTCCTGGCAGGAAGCGGATAACGCCTCCGAGCGTAGGCGATGCCCGCGCCGTGCCCCCGGGGCGGCTGCGCGCCCGCTACGCGCCCGTGCCGACCAGCTCGTCCGCCGGGTCGTTGACCGGCTGCGGCATGCCCGTGAGGTCCATGACGAACAGCGGTATCCCGAGGTCGTCCGCGCGGCTGCGGGCGTCCTGCGTGTATCCGGCGAGCGCGAAGTAGACGCTGGTCGCGGAAGCTGTGAGTCCGTTCAGCCAGACGCACTCCACCGCCCGCACCCCGGCCGGCGCGGTGGTGGGGTCCACCTGCGCGACCAGGCCCGGAGCCCGCAGGTCCACGGCCGCCGAGGGGATCGGCCGCCCGTCGGGCTGCCGTACGTCCTGGAAGCCGAGCCAGCGCAGGTACAGCGCGGCGGTGGCCACCGCGTCGCGGGCCGTACGGATGGTCACCGGCCGGAACGCGGGGCGCGGCACCGGTGCCGTCGGCGGCAGCGGTATGTGCGCCGGATGCGGACCCGGCCCCTCGGTGGCCCGACCGGCCGGGTCCGCCGCCCTGGGAGACCCCGCCTGTACGCCGTCGCCGTCGCCGTCGCGGGACCCGGCCTGCTCAGCCCGGTCCACCGGATGCACGGGGTGCGTGGGGTGAACGGGATGCGCCGGGCGAACGGGGTGCACCGGAATCCGCACCACCGTCCCGCACGATCCGCACCCCAGCTCGGGCTGCGGCCACTCGTTCTCCCGCCCGCAGGACTCGCAGCGCACCGCCACCCAGCTGTCCGACCAGGTCCGATGGGTCAGCGGATCGGGTGGCGCCGTCAGATCCAGCGGCGGATTGACCGGACTCCCGCAGGCGCAGGGGAAGACCGGGGCGGTGTAGCCGTTCTCGCGCAGGCACGCCGGGCAGCGCACCGGTACCGCTTCCGCCATGAGACCTGGACCCCCTCCGTCGCTGTGCGTAGGTCCATGCTCCACCACCCGCGACCGTCGGGGCGAGCCCGCCCGCCGAATCCGGTGGATTCCCGCCGGAGGCTCCGGTCATTTGTGCAACACACCGAGCGAGACGCGGCTTTTGGTGGCATCCGGGGTCCGCGAGCGCCTTGACGTGGGGGAAGCCGCCGCTTAGCTTGTTCCGTATAGCAGAACAAAACTTCCGGATGACGGAAAAAGTCTGACCGCCAGACCCGCAGGAGAACCTGATGCCTCGTATGACAGCCGCCGCTGCCGCAGTTGAGATCCTCAAGCTCGAGGGTGTCGAACAAGCGTTCGGCGTCCCCGGTGCTGCGATCAACCCGTTCTACCGCGAGCTCAAGAACGTGGGCGGCATCAAGCACACGCTGGCCCGCCACGTCGAGGGCGCTTCGCACATGGCCGAGGGCTACACGCGGGCCAAGGCGGGGAACATCGGTGTCTGCATCGGTACCTCGGGCCCGGCCGGCACAGACATGATCACCGGCCTGTACTCCGCGATCGCGGACTCGATCCCGATCCTGTGCATCACCGGTCAGGCTCCGGTCTCGAAGCTCCACAAGGAGGACTTCCAGGCCGTCGACATCGCCTCGATCGCCAAGCCGGTCACCAAGAAGGCCACCACCGTCCTGGAGGCCGCGCAGGTCCCGGGCGTGTTCCAGGAGGCCTTCCACCTGATGCGCTCCGGCCGTCCGGGCCCGGTCCTGATCGACCTCCCGATCGACGTCCAGCTGACCGAGATCGAGTTCGACCCCGCGACCTACCAGCCGCTGCCGGTCTACAAGCCGCAGGCCAGCCGTGCGCAGGCCGAGAAGGCCCTGAGCTTCCTGCTGGAGTCCGCGCGCCCGCTGATCGTCGCCGGTGGCGGCATCATCAACGCCGACGCCTCCGACCTGCTGGTCGAGTTCGCCGAGCTCACGAACATCCCGGTCATCTCCACCCTGATGGGCTGGGGCACCATCCCGGACGACCACGAGCTGAGCGCCGGCATGGTCGGTGTCCAGACCTCGCACCGCTACGGCAACGCGACCTTCCTGGAGTCGGACTTCGTCCTCGGCATCGGCAACCGCTGGGCCAACCGTCACACCGGTTACAACCTGGACGCCTACACCAAGGGCCGCAAGTTCGTCCACGTCGACATCGAGCCCACCCAGATCGGCAAGATCTTCGCCCCGGACTTCGGCATCGCCTCCGACGCCAAGGCCGCGCTGGAGCTCTTCATCGAGGTCGCCAAGGACCTCAAGGCCGAGGGCAAGCTGCCGGACTTCTCCGCCTGGGCCGAGTCCGCCCAGGAGCGCAAGGCCACCCTGCAGCGCCGTACGCACTTCGACAACATCCCCATGAAGCCGCAGCGCGTCTACGAGGAGATGAACAAGGCCTTCGGCCCGGAGACCCGCTACGTCACCACCATCGGTCTGTCCCAGATCGCCGGTGCGCAGATGCTGCACGTCTACAAGCCGCGCAACTGGATCAACTGCGGCCAGGCCGGTCCGCTCGGCTGGACCATCCCGGCCGCGATCGGTGCCGCCACCGCGGACCCGGAGACCCCGATCGTCGCCCTCTCCGGCGACTACGACTTCCAGTTCATGATCGAGGAGCTCGCGGTCGCCGCGCAGCACAAGGTCCCCTACGTCCACGTCCTGGTGAACAACGCCTACCTGGGCCTGATCCGTCAGGCGCAGGGCGGCCTGGGCATCAACTTCGAGGTCAACCTCGAATTCGAGAACATCAACACCCCGGAGATCGGCGTCTACGGCGTCGACCACGTCAAGGTCGCCGAGGGTCTGGGCGTCAAGGCGATCCGCGTCACCGACCCGAACGAGCTGGGTGCCGCCTTCGAGCAGGCCAAGAAGCTGGCCCAGGAGTTCCAGGTCCCGGTCGTCGTCGAGGCCATCCTCGAGCGCGTCACCAACATCTCGATGAGCAAGACGGTCGACATGAGCGACGTCACGGAGTTCGAGGAGCTCGCGACCGAGGCGGGCCACGCCCCGACCGCGATCAAGGCCCTCAAGGTCTGATCCGTAAGGTCTGATCCACCCGCACTGCCGAACGGTCCCCGCCCCTCCTCGGAGGGACGGGGGCCGTTCTGCGTAGCGTGCGGGGGTCGGGGCCGTTCTGCCGTCATCGGGGCCGGGGCCTGGGTCAGGGCCGGGGCCGGGGCCGGGGCTATGTGGGGCGGGGCCCGAGCTCCGTCTCCACCGCACCGGTCAGCAGCCCGCGGGCGCGCTCCAGGGTGAGGGAGCCGCTCAGCCAGCGTTCGCCGAGCCCCTCCACCAGGGCGGTGAGCCGCTCGGCGGCGTCGAGCGACGCGACGTGCAGGTCGGCGAGGCCGGCCGCCTGGGCGTCCGAGACGGCGTCCGCCGTGTCCTGGGACCGGGAACGGGTGGACTCGGCGAGGGGCTCGCGCAGTTCGGCGTGGAAGACGGCGCCGGCCCGCAGCTCGCCCCGGGTGGTGCTGTTCTCGCGGACCCGCGGGGCGTCCTGCAGCTCGCTCAGCAGGGCTTGGAGAAGCGTGGCGCGTGCGTCCTCGCCGCCGTACCGGAGGTGGGCGCCCGTGCCGTGCGTACGGACGGGTCCGCGCGGTGACCGAGGACCTGGTCGTGACGGACTCCGGGCAGGATCGTGGAACAGGTCCCGACGGCGTCGGTCCTGTCGGCCCCGGGCGCGCGTACCCGGACCACGCATGCCCGAGCATCCGTACACCCGACGCCTGCTGGACGCCGTAGCGCGCGGGCCGTAGCGGGCAGGGGCGGGCAGGGTCAAAGGCGCGGGCAGGGGCAAGGGCGGGCAGGGGCAAAGGCGGGTACGACAAAGCGCCGAGTCACGGGACCGTCCGTGACTCGGCGCTCTGGTTGTTACCGCCCGACGGAGCGAGGCTGGCGCGACAGGACGTTCGCACCGCCGGGCGGAGACTGGGGGAGGTGGGGTTCCTCCGCGTACAGGGGACTCTGTGCGTGGCCCCTGTACGGAGAGGAGTGGCTGGGACCGTGGCGGGCGGGCGACGAGAACTCCGGCGCCGTCTCCCTCAGGTCAAGAGACGGGCCTCGGAACCCATTACCACCGCACTGGCTCGCACACCTGCCACGGTCCTCGTCCTGCCCTCGCCGCGTACCACCCCTCATCCGGGTCCACGGGTCGGGCTCAGCACCCGGGGCCTGACCTCCCGTCAGGCCCCCGGTACATCTGTGGGGCTCAGGCGTCGCGCAGGGCGCGGACGGCCTCCTCGACGCGCTTGCCGTAGTCGGCGTCGGCGGCGTGGAAGTGAGCCAGGTTCTTCTCGATGACGTCCTCCAGGGTGACCTGAGACAGACCGCCGGCGATGTTCGCCACCAGACGCTGCTTCTCGGCCTCCGACATCAGGCGGTAGAGCTCACCGGCCTGGAAGAAGTCGTCGTCCTTGGTGTGGGCCGGGGCCTCGTGGGTGCCCGTGTAGCCGGAGACGGCCTTCGGGGCGCCGAGCGCGAGACCGGTCTCGGCAGGGCCCTGGTACGAGTTGGGCTCGTAGTTCTTGTCGTGGCGCGAACCGTTGCGCAGCGCCATGACGCCGTCGCGGCCGTAGTTGTCGGCCTTCGTCGCCTTCGGGGCGTTGACCGGCAGCACGGTGTGGTTCACACCGAGGCGGTAGCGCTGGGCGTCGGCGTAGGCGAACAGGCGGCCCTGGAGCATCTTGTCCGGCGAGGCGGTGATGCCCGGGACGAAGTTGTTCGGGGAGAACGCGGACTGCTCGACCTCGGCGAAGACGTTGTCCGGGTTGCGGTCGAGGACCAGGCGGCCCACGCGCTGCAGCGGGTAGTCGGCGTGCGGCCACACCTTGGTGAGGTCGAACGGGTTGAAGCGGTAGTCCGCGGCCTCGGCGGCGGGCATGATCTGGACGTAGAGGGTCCAGCTCGGGTTCACACCGCGCTCGATCGCCTGCAGCAGGTCGGTCTGGTGCGAGTTCGCGTCCTTGCCGACGAGCTCGGCGGCCTGCTCGCCGGAGAGGCAGCGGATGCCCTGGTTCGTCTTGAAGTGGTACTTGACGAAGAAGGCCTCGCCCTGCTCGTTGGTCCACTGGTACGTGTGGGAGCCGTAACCGTTCATGTGACGGTACGACGCCGGGATACCGCGGTCGCCCATGAGCCAGGTGATCTGGTGCGTCGCCTCGGGGGCGTGCGCCCAGAAGTCCCAGACGTTGTCCGGCTCCTGCTTGCCCGTGAAGGGGTCGCGCTTCTGCGAGTGGATGAAGTCGGGGAACTTGATCGGGTCCTTGATGAAGAACACCGGGGTGTTGTTGCCGACGAGGTCGTAGTTGCCCTCTTCGGTGTAGAACTTCAGCGCGAAGCCGCGCGGGTCGCGGACGGCGTCCGCGCCACCCAGCGAGTCGGCGACGGTGGAGAACCGCAGGAAGGTCTCGGTCTTCTTGCCGACCGTGTTCAGGAACGCGGCGCTGGTGTACGCGGTGACGTCGTCGGTCACCTCGAAGTAGCCGTACGCGGCCGAGCCGCGGGCGTGCACCACGCGCTCCGGGATGCGCTCACGGTTGAAGCGGGCAAGCTTCTCGAGGAGCTGCTGGTCCTGGACCAGGAGCGGGCCACCGACGCCGGCGGTGGCGGAGTTCTGATTGTCGGCGACCGGGGCGCCGGACTCGGTCGTCAGCGTGCGCTTCGACATGGTGACCTTCCGTACGGGTAACTGCTGACGGAAAGTGTCTTCCGTCATGCGGAACAGCCTAATTTCGGCAGGAACTAAACGTCAACAGTTTGTTGAACGAAGTTGAAGAGAGGAAATCCGGACGGTGCCGGCGCTTGGGCGCGACAGGACAGGTGTCAGCACCGGCACCATCCGGAAACTCAGGTCCCCGTGAGGGGAAGGGGGCTCAGGTCGGGATCAGACCTGGGCGCCGGAGAGGCGCTCGACGGCGCGGAGCAGGGCCGAGTGGTCCAGGCCACCGTCACCCTGGGCGCGCAGCGAGGCCACCAGCTGGGCGACGACCGCGCCGACCGGGAGGGCCGCACCGACGTTGCGGGCGGCGTCGGTGACGATGCCCATGTCCTTGTGGTGCAGGTCGATCCGGAAACCGGGCTTGAAGTCGCGGTTCAGGAAGTTGTCCTTCTTGCGGGTCAGGACCGTGGAGCCGGCCAGACCGCCGTTGAGGACGTCCAGGGCGGCCTGCAGGTTCACGCCGGACTTCTCGAGGAAGACGACGGCCTCGGCGCACGCCTGGATGTTCACCGCGACGATGAGCTGGTTGGCGGCCTTCACCGTCTGGCCGGAGCCGTGGGGGCCGCAGAGCACGATGGTCTTGCCGAGGGCCTGGAGGACCGGCAGGGCCTCGTCGAAGTCGGCCTGCTCGCCACCCACCATGATCGACAGGACGGCCTCGATGGCGCCGGCCTCGCCACCGGACACCGGGGCGTCGATGACGCGGATGCCCTTCTCGGCGGCGTTCTTCGCGAGGTCGATCGAGGTCTGCGGGGTGATCGACGACATGTCGATGATCAGCGCACCGGACTTCGCGTTCTCCAGGATGCCGTTCTCACCGTAGGAGATGGCCTCGACCTGCGGGGAGGCGGGCACCATCGTGATGATGACGTCGGCGTCCTTGACGGCCTCGGCGATCGAGCCGGCGGCGGTGCCGCCGGCGGCGGCCAGGCGGTCCAGCTTGTCCTGCTCCAGGGTGAAGCCGGTGACCGAGTAGCCGGCCTTCAGGAGGTTCTCGGCCATGGGGGAGCCCATGATGCCGAGACCGATCCAGGCGATCGACGGGAGCGCAGCGGGGTTGCTCATGATGAGGGTCCTTCTCTTAATGCTTTGTACGAAAAGTGCGTGAGGTGCCTGGCTGATCGCCTGGACTTTGTCCGCCTACTTCGCGGCGCGGGCCTCGGCCGGCAGCCATGCGAAGGAGGCGGCAGCGTCGGCGGCCTTGTACTCCAGGCCTACATAGCCCTCGTATCCGGCCTTCTTCAGCTGGTCGAGCAGCTCCTCGAGGGGCAGCTCGCCGGTGCCGGGGGCACCGCGCCCGGGCTTGTCGGCGATCTGGACGTGCCCGGTCTTGGCGGCGTACTTTTCGATGACCTCGGAGAGGTCCTCATCGTTCATCGCCAAGTGGTACAGGTCGAGCAGGAACTTGGCGTTCCCGAGGCCGGTGGCCTCGTTCACCTTGTCCACGACCTCGATGCCGGCCGGGGCGCTCACCAGCGGGTAGAGCGGCGACTCCGGCTTGTTGAGGGTCTCGATCAGGAGGACCGCGCCGACGCGGTCGGCGGCCTGAGCGGCCACGACCAGGTTCTTCAGCGCGAGCTCGTCCTGTACGGCCGGGTCCACGCCTTCGACGCGGTTGCCGTAGAGGGCGTTGAGCGCCTTGCAGCCGACCGAGGCCGCGAAGTCGGCGGCCACGTTGATGTTGGCGTTGAAGCGCTCCGACTCCTCCCCGGGAACCGACACCGCACCGCGGTCCGGGCCCGGCAGCTGGCCGGCGTAGAAGTTCAGGCCCACCAGCTGGGTGCCGGCGTCCTCAAGAGCCTTCTTGAGGGCGTCGAGCTCCGCCTGTGCGGGGGTGGGGGTCTCGATCCAGGGCCACCACAGCTCGACCGCCGTGAAGCCCGCCGCGGCGGCAGCCGCGGGACGCTCCAGGAGCGGGAGTTCCGTGAAGAGGATCGAAAGGTTTACATCGAAGCGCTGGTCCGTGTATCCCATGAGGGGTGTGCGCTCCTTCCGTATTGCGGAAGTTAGTTTCTGCTTGATGGAAGACTGCATCGAGGTTCGCGCGGCTGTCAAGTGCGGACTCCCGAAAAGTCCTGACCGCCAGGTAGCTTGACCGCGTGCGATTGAGAGTGGAGTTCACGACCGAGCCCTTCGATCTCGAAGAGGCTCCTGCCCACGCCGTGGCCGCCCGCGAGGTCATCCAGAAGGCCCAGCTGGACGCGGTGGACGTCGGCCCGTTCGGCAACACCGCCGAAGGCGAGGCCGACCGGGTGATGGCCGCCGTGGGCGCGCTGCTGCGCGACTCGCTGGAGGCCGGAGCGACGCGCGTGACGCTCCAGGTCAATGTGATCGGGGAGGAGACGCCGTGACCGAGCCCCGCGACCACCCGTTCGTCACCGCGGTCAAGCCGCTCGTCGATGCCATGGGCGGCGAGCTGATGGATCCCGCCCAGGCGCAGCCCGACGACGTCGTGCTCAGCTGGGAGGGTCAGGACCTGCTGGCCGTGCGCCTGCCCCAGCTCTCGGACTCGCTGGACCACATCCTTGCGGCCCTGGAGCGCCGGCACGGCGTACCGTTGTCCCAGCTCGACCGCAAGTCCAAGCAGGACGTCGTGCGGATACTGGAGGCGCGGGGCGCCTTCTCCGTGCGGCACGGTGTGGAAACGGTCGCGGGCGCCCTGGGCGTAAGCCGTTTCACGGTCTACAACTACTTGAACCGGGACTCCGGCCCCAAAGGCACCGGTAAGAGCAGCCAAGAGTAGAAGTCCACTGACCCCCAGTGACGAGCCGCCGCCCAATTCACCCGGGCGGCGGCTTTTGTGTACGGGAAATTTCAACAAAGTGTTGACGCCGTGTTGTCGAGGGCGTTAGCTATGCGCAGCCCGTCAAAGCAACAACAGGCCACGGAGGCCTACCGTGACTTCGAGTCCGACCCCGGGTCTCACCCGGTTCAACGCCTTGGACGACAGCGCGGCCACGGCCGAGCTGCACGAGGTGTGCGCCAGCTCGGCATGGGTGAGCAAGCTGCTCGCCCAGCGCCCCTTCACCACCGTCGAGTCCCTGTTCGCCGCGAACGAGTCCGCCATGGCGGAGCTCACCGCGGAGGACCTGGGCGAGGCGATGGGAGGCCACGCGCCGATCGGCCGGCCGAAGCCGGGAGACCCGACCTCCGCCCGCGAGCAGCGTGGCATGGCCGGTGCCTCGGAGGAGCTGAAGAACGAGCTCCTCGAACTGAACCTGGCGTACCAGGAGAAGTTCGGCCACGTCTTCCTCATCTGCGCCACCGGTGCGACCGGTGAGTTCATGCGGGACGCGGTCAAGGTCCGGATCGACAACTCGCCGGAGCAGGAGCGAGAGATCGCCCGCGGTGAGCTCGTCAAGATCAACAAGATCCGTCTGACCCGCCTCGCCGAACTCGCAGAAGGAGGAGAGTGACCATGAGCACCGAGACCACCGCGTCGGTGTCCACGCACATCCTGGACACCAGCATCGGCAAGCCCGCCGAGGGCGTCGCCATCTCCCTGTCGGCCCGCACCGGACTCGACGGACAGTGGGCGGCCCTGGGCGGCTCCGCCACCGATGCGGACGGGCGCTGCAAGGACCTGCCGGCGCTGCCGGAGGGCACCACTCACGTGCGTCTCGACTTCGAGACCGAGACGTACTTCGCAAAGAAGCAAGCCGAGGCGCAGCAGGACGCCCCCCGCGTAAGGGACAGCGGTGCGTTCTTCCCCGAGGTCACCATCACCTTCGCGGTGAACCCGGGCGAGCACTACCACGTACCGCTGCTGCTCAACCCGTTCGGCTACTCCGTTTACCGAGGGAGCTAGTCATGGCCACGATTCTGGGCCAGAACCAGTACGGCAAGGCAGAGAACCGCGTCGTCAAGATCACGCGGGACGGCGACACCCACCACATCAAGGACCTGAACGTCTCGGTCGCCCTCTCCGGCGACATGGACGACGTCCACTACTCCGGCTCGAACGCCAACTGCCTCCCGACGGACACCACCAAGAACACGGTGTACGCGTTCGCCAAGGAGCACGGCATCGAGTCCGCCGAGCAGTTCGGCATCCACCTGGCCCGCTGGTTCGTGGGCAGCCAGGAGCCGATCCACCGGGCGCGCATCCGCATCGAGGAGTACGCCTGGGACCGGATCCCGACTTCGGACGCCAACTCCAAGTTCATCGGCTCCGACGAGGTCAAGCACTCCTTCGTCCGCAAGGGCCAGGAGACCCGCGTCACCCAGATCACGTACGACGGCCAGAACTGGGAGGTCATCTCCGGCCTCAAGGACCTGGTCGTCATGAACTCCACGAACTCCGAGTTCTGGGGTTACGTGAAGGACAAGTACACGACGCTGAAGGAGGCCTACGACCGCATCCTGGCCACCCAGGTGTCGGCTCGCTGGCGCTTCAACTGGTCGGACGACGAGCAGCGGATGCCCAACTGGGAGAAGTCGTACGCCGAGACCCGGAAGCACATGCTCCAGGCCTTCGCGGAGACCTACTCCCTCTCGCTGCAGCAGACCCTCTACCAGATGGGTTCGCGCATCATCAACCACCGTTCGGAGATCGACGAGGTCCGCTTCTCGCTCCCGAACAAGCACCACTTCCTCGTGGACCTCGAGCCGTTCGGCCTCAAGAACGACAACGAGGTCTACTTCGCCGCGGACCGCCCGTACGGTCTGATCGAGGCCACTGTCCTCCGGGACGGCGTCGACGCCCGTATCCCCGTGGACATGACCAACCTCTGACGCGGCACGCGCGTCCCGGGGCTCCGCAGTGGCCCCGGGACGGCGGCGACACGCATCAACTTCCTGAATCGGCACCCGGACGCACCTCGCGGGGCGGCAGTACTGTCAGCTGTCAAGGCCCCCGGCTCCGGCACTCAAATCTCCTGGGCCTTGCCGTGCCCGCACCGCCACTGAAAGCACGAGGAAGTCCCATGGCAGCATCGGCAGCCCCTGACAGCGCGGTCGAGCGCATCGTCATCGAGAACTGTGCGATCGCGACCGTCGACGCGAACGACACCGAGTACGCCTCGGGCCACGTGGTCGTCGCCGGCAACAAGATCGAGTCGATCGGTGCGGGCAAAGCCCCCGAGAACCTCGAGAACGTGGTCCGCCGCATCGACGGCACCGGGCACCTCGTGACCCCGGGTCTGGTCAACACGCACCACCACTTCTACCAGTGGATCACGCGTGGCCTGGCCACCGACCACAACCTCTTCAACTGGCTGGTCGCGCTGTACCCGACCTGGGCGCGCATCGACGAGCAGATGACGTACACGGCCGCCCAGGGCTCCCTGGCGATGATGGCCAAGGGCGGCGTCACCACCGCCATGGACCACCACTACGTCTTCCCCAAGGGCTCCGGCGACCTCTCCGGCTCGATCATCCGCGCCGCGTCCGAGATGGGTGTCCGCTTCACCCTCGCCCGCGGTTCGATGGACCGAAGCGAGAAGGACGGCGGCCTGCCGCCGGACCACGCCGTCGAGACCCTCGAAGGCGCGCTCGCCGACACCGAGGCGACCGTCAAGAAGCACCACGACCACTCCTTCGACGCGATGACCCAGGTCGCCGTCGCCCCGTGCTCCCCCTTCTCGGTCTCCACCGAGCTGCTGAAGCAGGGCGCCGAGCTGGCCCGCCGCCTGGGTGTGCGCATGCACACGCACGGCTCGGAGACCGTCGAGGAAGAGCAGTTCTGCAAGGAACTGTTCGGCATGGGCCCGACCGACTACTTCGAGTCGACCGGCTGGCTCGGCGAGGACGTGTGGATGGCGCACAGCGTCCACATGAACGACTCCGACATCGCCGCGTTCGCCCGTACCAAGACCGGTGTGGCGCACTGCCCGTCCTCCAACGCCCGCCTCGCCGCCGGCATCGCCCGCGTCCCGGACATGCTCGCCGCCGGTGTCCCGGTCGGCCTCGGCGTGGACGGCACCGCCTCCAACGAGTCCGGTGAGCTGCACACCGAGCTGCGCAACGCGCTGCTGATCAACCGCCTGAACCCGGTCCACCGCGAGCGCGCCCTGAACGCGCGTCAGGCCCTGCGCCTGGGTACGTACGGTGGCGCCCAGGTCCTCGGCCGCGCCGACAGCATCGGCTCGCTGGAGGTCGGCAAGTGCGCCGACCTGGTGATGTGGAACCTCAACACCCTGGCTCACTCCTCCATCGCCGACCCGGTCACCGCGCTGGTCTTCGGTGCGGCCGCCCCGGTGACCCTCTCGCTGGTCAACGGCAAGCAGATCGTCGAGAACAACCGACTGCTCTTCGCCGACGAGGACGCCATCGCGGTGTCCACGCGGGAAGAGGCCCAGCGCCTCGCGCGGATCGCCGCGCAGGCCTGATCCCGATGAGTCCGGCCGGGGGGGACGGCCCCCGGCCGGCAGCCGCGGACCCGAGCGGGGTCCGTCGGCAGCCGTTCCCGGGAAGCGCCTGGTTTTTGAGGGCGCTCCCGGGAGCGGTGACTCGTGCCATTGGCTTGTTTGCTGCGGAACCGACTCGGGCGAATCGTTTCTGCATGTGTCCTCACAACTGAATACGGCTCGACTCGCACAGCTTTCGCACCACCTCCAAGACACCCATGTCCCTGCCGACGTGTTAACCGACCGGAGGAAGCCGTGGCCGCAACGCCCAGGTTTCGAAAAGATGCAGTCGCAGTACCGGAGGAGAGGCACCCGGTCGACGAGACCCTTCCTCCGCTGAAAATGTTCACGAGCGGCCTCCAGCACGTGGCCGCCATGTACGCGGGTGTCGTCGCCCCGCCCATGATCGTCGGCCCTGCCGTCGGCCTCTCCGCCACCGAGACCGCCTTCCTGATGGGCGCCTCGCTCTTCACCGCAGGGCTCGCGACCCTTCTCCAGACCCTCGGCTTCTGGAAGATCGGCGCCAAACTCCCCTTCGTCAACGGCGTCTCCTTCGCCGGTGTGACCCCGATGATCGCGATCGGCAAGGGGGAGGGGGCGGACGCCATCCCGGTCATCTTCGGCGCGATCGTCGTCGCCGGAGTCCTCGGCTTCTTCGCCGCCCCCTACTTCGGCAAACTCGTCCGCTTCTTCCCGCCGGTGGTGACGGGTACGGTCATCACCCTGATCGGCGTCTCGCTCCTGCCCGTCGCCTTCAACTGGTCGCAGGGCGGGAACCGCACCGCCACCGACTACGGCTCGATGAAGAACATCGGCATGGCGGCGGTCACCCTGGTCACGGTCCTGCTGATGCGCAAGTTCCTGCGCGGCTTCCTCCAGCAGATATCCATTCTGCTCGGCCTGGTCGCGGGCACGCTGATCGCCCTCCCGCTGGGCATGACCAGCTTCGACGCCGTCAAGAACGCTTCGGTGATCGGCTTCCCGACCCCGTTCCACTTCGGTGCTCCGCAGTTCCAGGTCGCCGCGATCGTCTCGATGTGCATCGTCATGCTCGTCTGCATGACCGAGTCCACCGCCGACATCCTGGCGCTGGGCAAGATCGTCGGCCGCCCGGCGGACGCGAAGACCATCGAGGGCGGCCTGCGCGCCGACACCCTCGGCAGCGCGATCAGCCCGCTCTTCAACGGCTTCATGTGCAGCGCCTTCGCCCAGAACATCGGACTGGTCGCCATGACCAAGGTCCGCAGCCGGTTCGTGGTCGCCGCCGGCGGCGGCATCCTGATCCTGCTGGGCCTGTGCCCGATGGCGGCCTCCGTCATCGGCGTCGTCCCGCTGCCCGTCCTCGGCGGCGCCGGCATCGTGCTCTTCGGCTCGGTCGCGGCGAGCGGCATCCAGACCCTGGCCGGCGCGGCCATGGAGAAGGGCGAGAACGCGCTGATCGTCGCCGCCTCGGTGGGCATCGGCCTGATTCCCATCGCCGCGCCGGAGTTCTACCACGCCTTCCCGAAGGACCTGCTGGTCGTCCTCGACTCCGGCATCAGCACCGGCTGCGTGGTGGCGATCCTGCTCAACCTCGCCTTCAACCACCTCGGCGCCGGCAAGGGCGCGGCCGCGGCCGCCCCGGATCCGGTCCCGGTGCACTGACCGGCCGTACGGCGGTGCGGACGCCACCCACTGCGGGTGTGGCGTCCACACCGCCGTACGCCGTGGTCAGGGCTGCCAGAGCATCAGGTTGCTCATCAAATCGGCCTGCTCGATCGCGTCGTCCAGCGCGTGGTGCGTGTGCCGCCGCCGTGACAGCAGTTCGCGCGGCATCCGCCCCTTGACCGCGGCTCGCAGAGGGACGCGCGCCTTCGTCGCGTAGAGGGTCTTCATGTCCAGGCATCCGGAGTGGCCGAAGGGGCTGTCGCCGCCGAACCGCATCAAGTACCAGTACAGGAAGGTCCAGTCGAAGGAGGCCGGGTAGCCGCACATCACGGGCTGCGCGCCGGCGGAGACCTCGCGCACCCATGTACGGAACTCCGCCATGGCCGTCTGCGGATCGGCACCCTCCCGGGCCAGCCGGTCCCGGTCCAGCCCGCTCACGGCAAGGGCTTCGGGTACGAACTCCTCGCTGATGGGCCGCAACTCGCGGTAGAACGTGCTCTGTTCGGGATCAGCAGCCGTATACGAACCGCCGTCCTGCCGCCCGGCGACTGCCGCCCCGAAGCTGATCATCGAGTACGGCCCGGGAATGGGTCCGTCGGCCTCGATGTCGACGGAGATGTACAGACTGGGTCGTGCGGTACGGGCTGCCATGCCCGAGAGCATGGCAGCCCGTACCCTTTCGGTCATCCGGTTTTCGCCGCTACGGCGCGGGGGTCAGGTACATCCCGCTCTGGTCGGCTCCGGCGGTGTTCTTGCAGCTGGCGCCGGAGTTCGCGGGCTGGGCGACGGCCAGGGCGAGGCAGCGCCCCACGGCCAGCTGTCCGAAGTAGTTCGGGTGCATGGACTCCTGGATCAGGCCCTGCGACTCGTTGTTGTCGATCCAGCGCGCCCACTCGCTGGTCTTCGCCGAGGCGGGGACCGTGGAGCTCACCTGCTTGCTGGCCTTGGCGCACACCTCGCGGCCCTGGAGCATGTCCCGCAGGTCCAGGAACTGCACGCCCTTGGCGGCGGCGACACCCTTGATACGGCCCGCGATCTGCGGGACGAGCGAGTCCCGCGCCCAGTCCGAGTCCCTGTTCCAGAAGGGGCAGCCGCCGGTGTTGAGGCGGCTCCAGTCGCTCTGGGTGTACCGGTTCTCGGCCCCGCGGGGAATCGGCGACGGGTAGGACTGCAGCACGATCCGGTAGGAGGAATCGGCGTACCCGGCCCCGCGCATGACGGCCCGCACCTCGTCCACGGACTTCCCGACGTTGGCCATGACCTGGTCGATCTTCTGGTCCACGCCGTACTGCTGGTCGTCGTAGCAGTACGAGTTCCACAGGATGAAGTCGTACGCGCAGTCCTTGATGATGTCGGCGAAGCCGAGGTCGTTCCCGCCGATGGACAGCGCGATGACCTTGACGTCGTGGCTCGCGGCCACGGCGGCGAGCTGATCGGCCTGCGGGGCCTCGCCCTTGAAGGCCACCCCGCCGTTTGAGGCGCGGAACACGTTCTCGGAAGTGGCCCCGGAGCAGGCCAGGTTCACGGCGACGTCGGCGATCGCCCCGGCGCTGCGCACCTCGGCGGAGTCGGAGCGGTGGCACCCGCCCGCCGTGGTCCCGTACACCTTGCCGGGATCGTAGGTGCTGCCGGTGACCCAGCCCCGGTCGGTCCCGTTCCGGTTTCCGCTGTTGGTCAGGCTGTTGCCCTTCCAGCGCCCGGCCTCGCCGGATATGTAACTGTCGCCCATGGACACCACGGCGGTGGGCCCGCTCCCGGTACTGGCCGCCGAGGTGCCGGCGCCTCCCGCCACCAGCGCGCTGACGGCGAGCGGCAGGACCATCCCGGCCCCCGCCAGTCGTCGCACGCGACGGCGGGTCCGGTCCTTGCTGACGTTGCGGAATCCGATCACTGCGGAACTCCTGCGGTAGGCCATGCCGAAGCCCAGGGGCAAGTCCGGTGCATGGCTGGAAAAGTGGGGGTACCGCCGGCCGGTGGCATCGGAAAGGTGACACGGCCCCACTTGTTACCGCTAGGTACAGGTAAGTTACGAACAAGTAACAACCGATCGGTCGTTCGGCTCGGTGCCCGGAAAACAGCTCCGCCCCCGCTGCCTGGAGGCAGCGGGGGCGGAGCCGGGGATGTCCGACTGCTGTGCGTTTCAGCCGGAAGCGGGGTATCAGCCGAGCAGCTGGTCGTACGCGGGGAGGGTGAGGAAGTCCGCGTAGTCCGCGTCCAGGGAGACCTGGAGGAGGAGGTCGTGGGCCTGCTGCCACTTCCCGGCAGCGAACGCCTCCTCGCCGACCTCGGCGCGGATGGCGGCCAGTTCCGCCGCCGCGATCTCGCGGGTCAGTTCGGCCGTCGCCGTCAGGCCGTTCTCGAAGACGACGCCGGCGTTGATCCACTGCCAGATCTGCGAGCGCGAGATCTCGGCGGTGGCCGCGTCCTCCATCAGGCCGAAGATGCCGACGGCGCCCAGGCCGCGCAGCCAGGCCTCGATGTAGCGGATGCCGACCTGGACCGCGTTGCGCAGGCCCTCGTACGTGGGCTTCGCGTCCAGCGAGTCGATCGCGATGAGCTCGCCCGGGGCCACCGAGACGTCCTCGCGCAGGCGGTCCTTCTGGTTCGGCTTGTCGCCGAGCACCGCGTCGAAGGAGGCCATCGCGATCGGGACCAGGTCGGGGTGGGCGACCCAGGAGCCGTCGAAGCCGTCGCCGGCCTCGCGGTCCTTGTCGGCCTTGACCTTCTCGAACGCGACCTTGTTGACCTCGGCGTCCTTGCGGGACGGGATGAAGGCCGCCATGCCGCCGATGGCGTGCGCGCCGCGCTTGTGGCAGGTGCGGACGAGGAGTTCGGTGTACGCCCGCATGAACGGCGCCGTCATCGTCACCGCGTTGCGGTCCGGCAGGACGAACTTCTCGCCGCCGTCACGGAAGTTCTTCACGATGGAGAAGAGGTAGTCCCAGCGGCCCGCGTTCAGGCCGGCCGCGTGGTCGCGCAGCTCGTAGAGGATCTCCTCCATCTCGTACGCGGCGGTGATCGTCTCGATCAGGACCGTCGCGCGGACGGTGCCCTGCGGGATGCCGACGTAGTCCTGGGCGAAGACGAAGATGTCGTTCCAGAGACGCGCCTCCAGGTGCGACTCCGTCTTCGGCAGGTAGAAGTACGGGCCCTTGCCGAGGTCGATCAGACGCTTGGCGTTGTGGAAGAAGTACAGGCCGAAGTCCACGAGCGAGCCGGAGGCCGGGCCGCCCTCGAACTGCAGGTGGCGCTCCTCCAGGTGCCAGCCTCGCGGCCGCATCACGACGGTGGCGAGCTGGTCGGCGGGCCCCAGGGCGTACGACTTGCCCGTGCGCGCGTCGGTGAAGTCGATGCGGCGCTCGTAGGCGTCGATGAGGTTGAGCTGGCCAAGGACGACGTTCTCCCAGGTGGGAGCGGAGGCGTCCTCGAAGTCGGCGAGCCAGACCTTGGCGCCCGAGTTCAGGGCGTTGATGGTCATCTTGCGGTCCGTCGGACCGGTGATCTCCACACGGCGGTCGTTCAGCGCGGCCGGCGCCGGGGCCACCTTCCAGTCCCCCTCGCGGACCTGTGCGGTGTCCGGGAGGAAGTCGAGGGTGGAGGTCCGGGCGATCTCGGCGCGGCGCTCGCCGCGACGGGCGAGGAGCTCCGCCCGGCGGGGGGCGAACCGCCGGTGCAGCTCGGCCACGAAGGCGAGGGCCGCTTCGGTGAGGACTTCGTCCTGCCGGGGCAGGGGCTCGGCTGCGACGATGGCCAGCGGGGACGGCGCTGGTGCGGACATATCTGTCACTCCTTCAGCGGCGGTGCCTTGCGGCCGCGGGGGAATGCTCGCGCGAGACGGCACGCAGTGCCGTCGGGTGTGGAGAGTTCCGGAATACGGTCGCGGGGCGCCGTCTGGGATTCAGGGCGCTTCTGACCAGTGGATAGTAATTTCCTCATGGTGGAAGTTCAATGGTTTGTTGATGTCGAGATTCTCCGAGTCGACAGATTCCGGTTGCCGGTGGCCCTCAGTGCCACTCTCGTTACGCCGCGCTCAGAGCAGCCGGGCCAGGTCGGGCGGGGTGTCGATGTCGTAGGCCTCCGCGATGTCCGCGCACTCCACCAGCATGAGCTCGTCCGCGTGTCGCGTGAGGTGCACCCGCGCGCCCTTGTCGCCCGTCGCCGTCGCCGCGATGTCCGCCCACCGGTCCGCGCCGAACAGCACCGGGTGGCCACGCTCCCCGTCGTAGGCCGCCGCCACCAGGCTCTCCGGGGAGCGGTACGCCTCCCGTACCCGGGCCACGGCCGCCGGCCCGATGCCCGGCTGGTCCACCAGCGAGACGAGGGCCGCGCGGGCGCCCGTACCGGCCAGGGAGGCGAGGCCGACCCGCAGGGACGAGCCCATGCCCTCGGCCCACTCGGGGTTGTCCACGACCACGCAGCCGGCCAGGTCCGCGCGCTCGCGGACCTCGGACGCCGAGGCGCCGAGCACCACGTGCACCGGGCCGCAGCCCGCCTCGCGCAGCACCCGTACGGCGTTCTCCACCAGCGGGCGGCCGCGGTAGGGGAGCAGGGCCTTGGGCCGGCCGCCGAGCCGCCGTCCGCCGCCGGCCGCCAGGAGGAGGCCCGCGATCACTGGCGGAGCGTTCCGGCCGGTGGTGTGGTCGCCCGGGTCCGTGTGGGATGACATGCCACCGATTCTCGCTCCTGGTCCCGTGTGCCCGGCCGTCTTTCACGGGTCAGGGCGAGGCGTACGGCGGCCAGTGCGGCCGCGGCCCTTACCGGCCGGGAGATCCGGTTCTCGGTGGCAGCCAGCAGGGCTCGTTCGTCACGGTCGGTAAGCATCGCGGAAGCTCCTTGCCAATCGGGGGCCAATACAGCGAGTCTGGTCCCCGATTGGCCTGGCCGTCAGAGCCAATCAGGGGAGGTTGGCATGGCGAACGGGCGAGTGGTCCACACAGCGGACAGAACCATCGGCAGCCGCCAGCTCGCGGCCCTGCTCCCCGCCGAGGTGCTGGCCCGCCCCGGCTACCGGGCGCTCGCCGACGCCGTGCGCACGCTGATCCTCGACGGCCGCGTCGCCCTGCACGTACGGCTGCCCGCCGAGCGCGAGCTCGCCGAAGCGGTCGGGGCCAGCCGGGCCACCGTCACCGGCGCCTACGACCTGCTGCGCGAGAGCGGCTACGTCCGCAGCCGCCGCGGCTCCGGCACCTGGACCGAACTCCCCGAAGGCCACCGGCCGGTCGGCGCGCACGCGATCGTCGGGGCGGGCGGCTACAGCGCCGACGGGGACACCGGGATCGACCTCGCCATCGCCGCCATGGGCGCCCCGGACGGCAGCCTCGCCGAGGCCCTGGCCTGGGCCGCGCCCCGGCTGCCGGGGCTCGCCCGCTCGCCCGGTTACCACCCCTTCGGCATGCCCGACCTGCGGACGGCGATCGCCGAGCGCTTCACCCGGCGCGGGCTGCCCACCCGCCCCGAGCAGATCCTGGTCACGGCCGGCGCCCAACAGGCCTTCGCGCTGGTCGTCGCCCTGCTCTGCCGGGCCGGGGACCGGGTCGTCACCGAGAACCCGACCTACGCCAACGCCCTCGACGCGCTGCGCCACGCGCGGCTGCGCACCGGGACCATCGCCGTCTCCGACGCGGGCTGGGACATGGAGATAGCCGAGTCCACCCTGCGGCAGCTGGTGCCGAGGCTGGCGTACGTGATCCCCGACTTCCACAACCCGACGGGCTTGCTGATGCCGCCGGAGCAGCGGCTGCGGCTGCTCGCGGCCACCCGGGCCACCGGGACCTGGCTGGTGGTCGACGAGACGATCGCCGACATCGCGCTGGACGTTCCCACGCCCGCGCCCATGGCCTCGCTCGCCCCGCGCGGCGGCGCCGACCACGTGATCACCATCGGCTCGCTCAGCAAGACGCACTGGGGCGGCCTGCGGGTGGGCTGGATCCGGGCCACCGCGAAGATGATCACAGAGCTGACGGCCGTACGGGTCTCCGCCGACATGACCGGCTCGGTACTCGACCAGTTGCTCGCGCTCCCGCTGATGGAGAGCCTGGACCGGGCCCTGCCCGCGCGCCTCGCGCAGCTGCGGATCCAGCGCGAGGCCCTGGTGCAGGCCCTCCAGCGGTACACCCCGGAATGGTCCTGGCAGCTACCGCCCGGCGGTCTGTCCCTCTGGGTAGACCTTGGCGAGCCCGTCAGTTCCGCGCTGGGGGAGCGGGCCGCGGCCGCCGGTGTGCACATCGGGCGCGGCGCCCGCTTCGGAGTGGACCCGGGGACCTTCGAGCACCGGCTGCGGATCCCGTACACCCTGCCCGCCGACCGCCTGGACGAGGGCGTACGGCTCCTCGCGCAGGCCTTCCACGACGGCGTCCCGCTGACCCCGGCGGTGGACCGGCCGCACTGGGTGGCGTAGGCCGTCCGGGCGGCACGGGACCCTCCACCCTCCCGTCGGCGCGGGGCCACCGGCCGTCCCCGCACGGCTTCGGCGGCCGGCCGGCGGCCCGACCGCTACGGCGTGCGGATCAGGCGGCGGGTGGCGGCGGCCGCGACCGCGGAGGTGCGGGAGTCGACGCCGAGCTTCGCGTAGACGTGTACCAGGTGGGACTTGACCGTGGCCTGGCTGAGGAAGAGACGCTTGGAGATCTGCTGGTTCGACAGGCCGTCCGCGACCAGTTGGAGCACCTCCAGCTCGCGCTTCGTCAGCGCCTCCGCCGGAGTCCGCATCCGGTCCATCAGGCGCAGCGCCACCGCCGGGGCCAGCGCCGACTGGCCCGCCGCGGCCGTGCGTACCGCCGCGGCCAGTTCCTCCGGCGGGGCGTCCTTCAACAGGTAGCCCGAGGCGCCCGCCTCCACGGCCGCCAGGATGTCCGCGTCCGTGTCGTACGTGGTCAGCACCAGCACCCGGGGCGCTCCCGGGCGGGCCGTGATCAGGGCCGTCGCCTCGGAGCCGTGCATTCCGGACCCGAACTGGAGGTCCATCAGGACCACGTCCACCGGCTCGCCGGCCGCCAGTTCCACCGCCCGTTCGGCGGTCGCCGCCTCGGCGACCACCGCGAAGTCCGGTTCGGTGTCCAGCACGGCGCGCAGTCCGGCCCGGACGACCGGGTGGTCGTCCGCGAGGAGCAGCCGGATGGTCATCAGGAGGCCTCCAGGGGCAGGGGCAGGGTGACGGCCACGGCGGTGCCCTGGCCGTAGCCGGACTCCACGGTGAACAGCCCGCCCAGCGTCTCGGCGCGCGAGCGCATCGCCGGCAGGCCGAAGCCGCCCTCGCCCGACGGGGCGGAGGAGAGGTCGAAGCCCTGCCCGTCGTCCACGATGTCGAGCGTGACCGAGGCGTCCATGAAGGTGAGCGTGATCTCGGCCCGCCCGGCCCGCGCGTGGCGCACCACATTGGCCAGCGCCGACTGCGCGATCCGCAGCAGCGCCACCTCGTACGGGGTGGGCAGCACGCGCGGCCTGCCGCTCAGCGAGAACCGCACGCGCGGCCCCGGCGCCCCCGAGCACAGCCGTTCCAGCGCGGCGGCGAGCGACCCGTGCTCCAGATCCGGCGGGGTGAGGGCCCGTACGAAGCGACGCGCCTCGGCGAGGTTCTCCTGGGCGGCTTCCCGCGCCCGCGCGATGTGCGCCGCGGCCTGCGAGTCCACGGGCAGCGTCCGCTCGGCGGCCCGCAGCAGCAGCTGGATCGAGGAGAGTCCCTGAGCCAGGGTGTCGTGGATCTCCCGGGCGAGCCGCTCCCGTTCGGCCAGGATCCCCGCGCCCCGCTCGGCGGCGGCCAGCTCCGCGCGTGTCGTGATGAGCTCCTCGATCAGCCGGCGGCGCCGTTCGCTCTCGCGGTACAGCGCCTGGTAGCCCAGTACGGTGGCCACCGCCACGGCCCCGCCCAGCAGCGGACCGAGGAACGCCCCGGGCGTGACGGCGCTGCTGTGCACGAGGAAGCCGCCGATGGCCGCGCAGGCGGTCACCGCGACGGCCGCGACCCCCCAGCGCAGACGCAGCAGGTGCAGCTCCAGGAAGTACAGGGGGAAGGCGATCCACAGCCCGTCGGGGGAGACCGCCAGCAGGGCCGCCCAGACCGCGCCCAGCGCGGCCAGCCACACCGCCCCGGCGCGCGGCGACGTGTGCACGGCGGGGGCCCGTACGCCGCCCGCGTACACGGCGGCCAGGGCCGCGCAGGCGGCGACGACCCAGCCGGCCCGGGGTGTGGAGTCGGCGACGGCCCGTCCGGCGGCCAGCGCGAGCAGCCCGAGGAGCAGCGCGTGCAGGCACAGCCGCAGCACTTTGGACACGGGGGTGAGGGGGCTGGAAGCGGGAGGAGCGGGAGGATTCAGAGCAGCCATGGCCCGACCAGCGTAAGTGGGCCCGGACCGCCCCCCGGTCAACCAAAAGTTTGATGTTCGTATGCATCCTTCGACACGAGGATCGCTACCGTGGCGCGATGCCTTGTGTCCACGCGGACGACCAAGGTGGGGGACATGTTCGTCGCATGGAGAGATCTACGGTTCGCGAAGGGCCGGTTCGCCCTCATGGGCTCGGTCGTACTGCTGATCACGCTGCTGGTCGGCCTGCTGTCCGGGCTCACCTCCGGCCTGGCCCGGGAGAACATCTCGGCCGTCACCGGGCTGCCCGCCACCCATCTGGCCTTCGCGGCGCCCGCCGGTGACCAGAAGGTGTCCTTCACCAGCTCCCAGGTGCAGGAGAAGGCCTGGCAGGCCTGGCGGGGGCGGCCCGGGGTGACGTCGGCGGAGCCGCTCGGCATCCGCACCACCAACGCCGCCTCGGGTGAGCGCACCGCGGCGGTCTCGGTCTTCGGTGTGGAGGCCGCCGGGAAGCTCGGCCCGCGCGGCAGCGGCCTCGGCCAGGGCCGGGTGGTCCTCACCGAGAAGGCCGCGAAGGAGCTGGGCGGCCTCACCGCGGGCGCCGAGCTCACGATCGGCCCGCTCGAACTGTCCGTCGCCGCGGTCTCCGGCACCGACGCCTACAGCCATACCCCGGTCGTCTGGATGGACCTGAACGACTGGCAGCGCATCGGCAGCCCCGGCACCTCCCCGGGCACCCTCGCCACCGTCATCGCCCTCGCCACCAGCGGCTCCGCCGACCTCGCCGCCGGGGACAGGGTCGCCGGCACCAAGGCCCGGACCGTGGACCAGGCCCTGGACGCCATAGGCTCCTACCAGGCCGAGAACGGCTCGCTCCAGCTGATGCGCGGCTTCCTCTTCGTCATCTCGGCCCTGGTGATAGGGGCCTTCTTCACGGTGTGGACCATCCAGCGCAGCGGGGACATCGCCGTCCTGAAGGCACTGGGTGCCTCGACCCCGTACCTGCTCAAGGACGCGCTGGGCCAGGCCGTGGTCATGCTGGCGATCGGCACCGGGCTGGGCACGACGCTCGCCGCCGGCTTCGGCGCGCTGATCAGCGGGGGGAACGTGCCCTTCGTCCTCGGCGCCGCCACCGTGCTCGTCCCGGCCGCCGTCATGATCGTGCTCGGCGCGCTGGGCGCGGCCCTGTCCATCCGGCGGATCACCGCCGTCGACCCGCTGACCGCCCTCGGGAGCGCCCGATGACCCTGCTCGTGCACGACGTCACCCTCACCTACCCCGACGGCGAGACCCGGCTCACCGCCCTCGACTCGGTCGGCCTGGAAGTGCCCGCCGGCACCCTGACAGCGGTCATCGGACCCTCCGGCTCCGGCAAGTCCAGCCTGCTCGCGGTGGCGGCCACCCTGGTCACCCCGGACTCCGGGCGGGTCGTCGTCGCGGGCAGGGACACCGCCGCGCTGAGCGCCGCCGAGAAGTCGGCCCTGCGCCGGGAGGAGATCGGCATCGTCTTCCAGCAGCCGAACCTGCTGGCCTCGCTGACCGCCGCCGAACAGCTCCAGGTGATGGCCCACCTCTCGGGCCGGCCCGCACGGGCGCTGCACCGGCGCGCGCTGGAACTGCTGGACGCGGTGGGTCTGGCGGACAAGGCCGACAAGCGCCCCCACCAGCTCTCCGGGGGCCAGCGCCAGCGGATCAACATCGCCCGCGCCCTGATGAACGAGCCCGCCGTGCTGCTGGTCGACGAGCCGACCAGCGCCCTCGACCACGAGCGCGGCGCGGCCGTGCTCGACCTGCTGGTCACGCTGACCCGCGAGCGCTCGGCGGCCACGGTGCTGGTCACCCACGACCACGCCCACCTGGAGCGGATGGACCGCACGGCGACGATGGCCGACGGCCGCCTGACGCAGAGCCCGGACCCGGTCCCGGCGTCCTGAACGGCTCCTGAACAGCGTCCCGACCGGCGCCCGACGGGAGTCCCGACGAGCGTACGGAACGGCCCCGGCGCCCCTCTGTTTCGAGGGGCGCCGGGGCCGTTCCGTACGGCTGCCTGCCAGGGCTGGTGCTAGGCGGGGCTCTGGTTGGAGAGGGCCACCGACAGCTCGGCTGCGACGCCCTGCAGGATCGGCACGAAGGACTCGGCCACCGCCTCGGTCACCCGGCCCGCCGGGCCCGAGATGGAGATCGCGGCGGCGGTCGGCGAGTTCGGCACCGACACGGCGAGGCAGCGGACTCCTATCTCCTGCTCGTTGTCGTCGACCGCGTAGCCCGTCTTGCGGACCTGCTCCAGCGCGTCGAGGAAGCCCTCGGGCGTGGTGATGGTCTTCTCGGTCGCCGCCGGCATCCCGGTGCGGGCCAGCAGGGCCCGCACCTCGTCGGCGGGGGTGTAGGCGAGGAGCGCCTTGCCCACACCGGTGGAGTGCGGGAGCACCCGGCGGCCGACCTCGGTGAACATGCGCATGGAGTGCTTGGAAGGCACCTGGGCGACGTAGACGATCTCGTCCCCGTCGAGCAGGGCCATGTTCGCCGTCTCGCCGGTCTCCTCGACCAGCCGGGCGAGGTAGGGGCGGGCCCAGGTGCCCAGGAGCCGCGACGCGGACTCGCCGAGGCGGATCAGCCGGGGTCCGAGGGAGTAACGTCGATTGGGCTGCTGACGTACATAGCCGCATGCCACGAGGGTGCGCATGAGGCGGTGGATGGTCGGCAGCGGCAGACCGCTCGCGGCGGAGAGCTCGCTGAGACCGACTTCGCCCCCGGCGTCGGCCATGCGTTCGAGCAGATCGAAGGCGCGCTCAAGGGACTGGACGCCACCGCTGGCGGCGGTGGGCTTGGCGGAAGCGTCGGTGGTGCTGGCGCTGGACGTCGGCACGGCGCGGTCCTTTCGGTGCTGGCAGGCAAGGAATCAGCCTACCGGTCGGTCGGCGTCGGCCCTAGAGCAGGGGCGATGCCGTCCCCGCCGGTCAGAGACGGTTTGTCCGGGTGGCGGACGTCCTCGGGAAGTTACCCTCCCGACCTCCCGTGGCGGTAGCTACATTCTGTATGGCGAAATCTTAATTCCATCCTGTGGAAACCTCCAATTGCGGTCCGCGTGTGTCAGCGGTCCGTCCGGGCGCTCTTGACTGGCTCCGGATCGCCGTGAAGACTCCGTCAACAGAACGTTGAATTTCGCTCTGTGGAAGTAGATGGGGAGGTTCCGGTGGCCGACGTGGCTGTGGAACTGGTACTGCGCTCGACGCGCGTCATCACCCCCGAGGGGACGCGCGCCGCCTCGGTGGCCGTCGCCGCCGGGAAGATCACGGCCGTGCTGGCGTACGAGGCCGAGGTACCGGCCGGAGCCCGGCTGGAGGACTTCGGCGACGACGTCCTGCTCCCCGGCCTGGTCGACACCCACGTCCACGTGAACGACCCGGGCCGCACCGAGTGGGAAGGCTTCTGGACGGCCACCCGAGCCGCCGCGGCCGGCGGGATCACCACGATCCTCGACATGCCGCTCAACTCGCTGCCGCCCACCACCACGACCGACAACCTGCGCGTCAAGCAGGAAGTCGCCCGCGCGAAGGCGCACGTGGACGTCGGCTTCTGGGGCGGCGCCCTGCCGGACAACGTCAAGGACCTGCGCCCGCTGCACGACGCCGGCGTCTACGGCTTCAAGTGCTTCCTGTCGCCCTCCGGCGTCGACGAGTTCCCCGAGCTCGACCAGGAGCAACTCGCCGCCTCCCTGGCCGAGATCACCGGTTTCGGCGGCCTGATGATCGTGCACGCCGAGGACCCGCACCACCTGGACGCGGCCCCGGCCGTCCCCGGACCCAAGTACGCCGACTTCCTCGCCTCCCGCCCGCGCGACGCCGAGAACACCGCGATCGGGAACCTGATCGCCCAGGCGAAGCGGCTGAACGCGCGCATCCACGTACTGCACCTCTCGTCGAGCGACGCCCTGCCGCTGATCGCCGCCGCCAAGGCCGAGGGCGTCAAGATCACCGTCGAGTCCTGCCCGCACTACCTCACCCTCACGGCCGAGGAAGTCCCGGACGGTGCCAGCGAGTTCAAGTGCTGCCCGCCCATCCGCGAGGCCGCCAACCAGGACCTCCTGTGGGATGCGCTCGCCGACGGCACCATCGACTGCATCGTCTCCGACCACTCGCCCTCGACCGCGGACCTGAAGACCAGCGACTTCGCCACCGCGTGGGGCGGGATCTCCTCCCTGCAGCTGGGGCTCCCGGCGATCTGGACCGAGGCGCGCAGGCGCGGACGCACCCTGGAGGACGTCGTCCGCTGGATGTCCGCCGCCCCGGCGAAGCTCGCCGGTCTGACGCAGAAGGGCGCGATCGAGGTGGGCCGCGACGCCGACTTCGCCGTCCTGGCGCCCGAAGAGACCTTCACCGTGGACCCCGCGGAACTGCACCACCGCAACCGGGTCACGGCGTACGCGGGCAAGACCCTGCACGGCGTCGTGAAGTCCACCTGGCTGCGCGGCACGCAGATCGCCGACCACGGCACCCCGACCGAGCCCACGGGCCTCCTCCTCGAAAGGCAGAACTGACAGTGGCACAGCGTTCAACTGGACTGGCTTCCTTCACCGGTAACGCGAACCCGTACGGGGGTGGCGACCCGTACGCGGACTACCGCACCGCGGACTTCCCGTTCACCCAGTACGCGAACCTCGCCGCCCGCGAGCTGGGCGCCGGTGTCACCTTCGCCAACGACGAGTTCTTCGCCCAGCGCGAGAACCTCCTCATCGCCGAGGCCGCGCACTTCGACCCCGAGCACTTCGGCCACAAGGGCAAGATCATGGACGGCTGGGAGACCCGTCGTCGCCGCGGCGTCTCCGCCACCCAGCCGTGGCCGACCCCGGAGGACCACGACTACGCCCTGGTCCGCCTCGGCGCTCCCGGCGTGATCCGCGGCATCGTCGTCGACACCGCCCACTTCCGCGGCAACATGCCGCAGGCCGTCTCCATCCAGGGCACCAACTGGGAAGGCGCCCTCGCGCCGACCCCCGAGGAGCTCCTCGGCGACGACGTCAAGTGGACCACGCTGGTTCCGCGCACCCCGGTCGGCGGCCACGCGGCCAACGGCTTCGAGGTCACGGCCGAGCAGCGCTTCACGCACCTGCGCGTCAACCAGCACCCGGACGGCGGCATCGCCCGCCTGCGCGTGTACGGCGAGGTCGTCCCGGACCCGAACTGGCTCGCCACGCTGGGCACCTTCGACGTCGTCGCGCTGGAGAACGGCGGCTCGGTCCAGGACGCGTCCAACCGCTTCTACTCCCCGCCGACCAACACCATCAACCCGGGCCGCTCCCGCAAGATGGACGACGGCTGGGAGACCGCGCGCCGCCGCGACAACGGCAACGACTGGATCCGCTACCAGCTCGTCGCCGAGTCCGAGATCCGCGCCGTCGAGATCGACACCGCGTACCTCAAGGGCAACTCGGCCGGCTGGGCCTCGCTGTCGATCAAGACCGGCGAGGAGGGCGAGTGGACGGAGTTCCTGCCGCGCACCCGCCTGCAGCCCGACACCAACCACCGCTTCGTGCTGGACGCCCCGGCGGTCGGCACGCACGTCCGGATCGACATCTTCCCGGACGGCGGCTTCTCCCGCCTGCGCCTGCACGGCTCGCTGACGGAGGCCGGCGCGGCCGCGCACGCCGCCCGGCACCAGGAACTGGGCGGCTGACACCACCCCGCCGACTGCCCCGGGGGCCGACACCCCCGGGGCGCGCACGGCCCGAAGGGGCGCACCGTCGACGGTGCGCCCCTTCGGTTCATCGCGACCCGGGCCGCTCCCCCCGGACCTGCCCGCACGCCCCGCGAGGGCCCGCCCGCGAAGGGATGGACCGGTGAGGGCCGGCCCGGCGAGGGCTACGCCGCGTAGCCGCCGTCCACCGCGAACTCCGCGCCCGTCACGTACACGGAGTCCGGCCCGGCCAGGAAGGACACCATGGCCGCCACCTCCGGCGCCGTGCCGAACCGGCCGAGGGCCGTCATCGCCGCCTGCGGGTCCGCGTAGGGGCCGTCGGCCGGGTTCATGTCGGTGTCCACCGGGCCCGGGTGCACGAGGTTCGCGGTGATGCCGCGCCCGCCGAGCTCGCGGGCCAGCGCCTTGGTCAGCCCGGACAGCGCCGACTTGCTCATCGCGTACAGCGCGCCTCCGGGGCCCGGGACCCGCTGGGTCATGCAGCTGCCGACGGTGATGATCCGCCCGCCGGAGCCCATCCGCCCGGCCGCGGCCTGGGCCGTCAGGAACGCCCCCCGGACATTGACCGACAACACCCGGTCCACCTCGGCCAGGCCCAGCCCGTCGAGGGGCCCGAGTACGCCCACCCCGGCGTTGTTGACCAGGACGTCGATCCGCCCCAAGGCCCGTACGGTCTCCTCCACCGCCGCCACGGCCTGCGCCGCGTCGCCCGCATCGGCCCGTACGGCCAGCCCGCGCCGGCCGAGGGCCTCCACCTTGCCGACCACCTCGGCCGCCGCCGGCGCGTCGTGGACGTACGTGATCACGACGTCGAGCCCGTCCTCCGCCAGCCGCAGCGCGCTCGCCGCGCCGATTCCGCGGCTGCCGCCCGTCACCAGGGCCACAGAGCCGTTCATGGTGTCCTCCTCCGTTGAATGGTTGAAATGCGAGACGGTGATCGGGCGCTGGCGGGAATCGGACATGGAGTCTTCGCGCGCCGCACCGATGAGTCCGCGGCGGCCCGGGAGTCTGAACCTGCGTACGGAACGACCGAGCTAGGAGCGCAGAGCCATGGGCAAGCTGACCCTCACCACCTTCCTGACCCTCGACGGCGTGATGCAGGCCCCCGGCGGTCCGGAGGAGGACACCAGCGGAGGGTTCGCGTACGGCGGGTGGCTGGTGCCGTACGCGGACGAGGGCATGGGGGAGTTCGTCACCGAGGTCTTCGGCCGGACCGGGGCGTTCCTGCTCGGCCGGCGGACGTACGAGATCTTCGCGTCGTACTGGCCGCAGCACGACGACCCCGCCGACCCGGTCGCGGGCAAGCTGAACAGGCTTCCGAAGTACGTGGCCTCGACCACGCTCAAGGAGCCCGCCTGGGGCCCGGCCACCGTGCTCGACGGGGAGCACCTGCAGAGCGAGATCGTCCGGGTCAAGGACGCGCTCGACGGCGAACTGCAGGTGCACGGCAGCGGGCAGCTCGCGCAGTGGCTGCTGGCCCGCGACCTCGTGGACGAGCTGAACCTGCTCGTCTACCCGGTCTTCCTCGGCGCCGGGCGCCGGCTGTTCCCGACCGGCGGGCTGCCGACGGCCTGCGAGCTGACGGACTCCCGCACGACGTCGAGCGGCATCTCCATCCACACCTACCGGCCGACGGGCCGCGCCACCTTCGGCTCGTTCCTGGACGAATGAACGGGGCCACCGCCGGCCCGTAATGGGGTCGACCGGTCATGACCGGCGCCGGTACGGTGAGCCCGCACCCGTGCGAGCCGCCGAAGTCTCCACCCGCTTGCCGCCGTTGGAGACGCCCCCCGTGACCGTGATCTCGCCCGCACTCACCGCCCCCCCGCCGGGCCTGGTTCGCCGACCTGCCCGTGCTGGCCGTCGCCGTCGTATGGGGCGGCAGCTACCTCGCAGCCAAGGGCATCACGACCACGCAGACCGTGATCGGCGTGCTCGTGCTGCGCTTCGGGTTCGTCCTGCCCGTGCTGGCCGTGGCCGGGTGGCGGCGGCTGCGGGCGCTGACCCCCGCGCAGTTGCGCGGCGCCGGGCTGCTGGGCCTCGTACTCGGCGGGATCTTCCTGCTGGAGACCTACGGGGTCGTCCACACCTCGGCCACCAACGCCGGGCTGATCATCAGCCTGACCATGATCTTCACTCCGCTCGCCGAGGCCGCGGTGACGAGGCGGACGCCCCCGGCCGGCTTCCTCGCCGCCGCCGGAACCTCCATCGCCGGCGTCGTCCTGCTCACCCAGGGCGGGGGATTCACCGCACCCGGCCCCGGCGACCTGCTCATGCTCGGTGCCGCCCTCGCCCGGACCCTGCACGTCCTGCTCATGGCCCGCGTCAAGGCCGTCCAGGACGCCGACCCGCTCTCCCTGACCACCGTCCAGCTCGGCGGCGCCGTCCTCGTCTTCGCGCTGCTCGCGGGCGTGCCCGGGACCGGGGACGGCCCGTGGGCCGTGGCCGCAGGCTTCGGGGCGGCCGAGTGGGCCGGTCTGGTCTTCCTCTCCGTCTTCTGCACCCTCTTCGCCTTCTTCGTGCAGATGTGGGCCGTCCGCCGTACCTCGCCCTCCCGCGTCAGCCTGCTGCTCGGCACCGAGCCGCTGTGGGCGGCCGCCGCCGGCATCGCCATCGGCGGCGAGCACCTCGGCCCCCTCGGCCTCGCGGGCGCGGCCCTCGTGCTCGCCGGTACCGCGTGGGGACGCCGCGCCATCGGCGGATGAACGTTGTCCGAAACCGCTCCCGTCCGAGGTGAACAGCGGCCCTACGCTGGCCCCCATGCCAGTTCTGGACATCAGCAACCTCGCCGACGACTTCAACGAGAAGCCCTACGCGCACTACGCGCGGTTGAGGGAGAGCGGCCCCGTCCACCGCATCAAGACGGCGGACGGGGAGGAGATCTGGCTGATCGTCGGCCACGACGAGGCCCGCCAGGCCCTCGCCCACCCCGACGTGTCGAAGAACTGGCAGACCGCCGGCCTGTACGCCGACCGCACCACCACCACCCTCAGCACCAACATGCTCCGCTCCGACCCGCCCCACCACACCCGGCTGCGCCGCCTGGTGGCCCGTGAGTTCACCCACCGCCGGGTCGAGGCCCTGCGCCCCCGCGTCCAGCAGGTCACCGACGGGCTGCTCGACGCGATGGCGGCCCGTGCCGACCGTCGCGCCGATCTGATCGCGTCCTTCGCCGTACCGCTGCCGATGACCGTCATCTGCGAACTCCTCGGCGTGCCCGACCTCGAACGCGGCTCCTTCCGGAAGTGGTCCACCGAGATCGTCGCGCCGACGGGCGCCGAGTCCGAGACCGCCGCGCTGCGCGCCATGTCCGGCTATCTGGCCGAGCTCACCGACACCAAACGGGAGTCCCCCGGCGAGGACCTGCTCAGCGCGCTGATCCGGACCCGGGACGAGGACGGCGACCAGCTGTCCCCCGAGGAGCTCATCGGCATGGCGTTCCTGCTGCTGGTCGCCGGGCACGAGACCACCGTCAACCTGATCGGCAACGGCGTACGGGCGCTGCTCACGCACCCCGACCAGCTCGCGGCCCTGCGCGCCGATCCGGACGGGCTGATCGACGGCGCGGTGGAGGAGATGCTCCGCTACGACGGACCGCTGGAGAGCGCCACCTACCGCTTCGCCCGTGCCGACCTGGAGATCGGGGGCACCCTCATCGAGGCCGGCTCGCCCGTGCTGGTCTCCCTGGCCGGCGCCGACCGTGACCCGGCCCGGTTCACCGGGCCCGACGTCTTCGACATCCGCCGCAGCGGCCAGAACCACATGGCTTTCGGCCACGGCATCCACTTCTGCCTCGGCGCCCCGCTGGCCCGCATGGAGGGCCGCATCGCGATCCGGGCCCTGCTGGAACGCTTCCCCGACCTCACCGAGGTCCCGGACGCCGGCCCGCGCGAGTGGATCCCAGGCACCCTGATCCGGGGAGTGAAGCGGCTGCCGGTGCGCTGGTAGCCGTCTCCATGACAAGCCGCAGAAGCCGCAGAGCACGCAGGGGCCTCAGCAGTCGCACCGGCCGCGGAAGCCGCTCACAGATCCGGCAGCTCCTCCAGCCGGACCCGGCGCCGCTCCCGGCGCGAGAGCTCGCACGCCTCCGCGACCCGGAACGCGGCGAGCGCCTCCCGGCCGTCGCAGAGGTTCGGCCCCTCGCCGCGCACCAGGCGCACGAAGGCCGCCAGCTCCGCCTCGTACGCCGGGGCGAAGCGCTCCAGGAATCCCGTCCACGGCTTGCTGGCCGGGGGTGGGCCGTGCGGCTCGGTGGAGGCGATCGGCGTACGGTCGTCCAGCCCGGCGGAGACCTGGTCGAGCTCCCCGGCCAGCTCCATCCGCACGTCGTACCCGGCGCCGTTGATCCGGCTGCCGGTCGAGGTGACGAGCGTGCCGTCGTCCAGCGACAGCACGGCCGCCGCCGTGTCGATGTCGCCCGTCTCGCGGAACTGCGCCGGCCCCGCGTCCGACCCCGCCGCGTACACCTCCGTCACCTCGTGCCCGGTCACCCAGCGGACCATGTCGAAGTCGTGCACCAGGCAGTCCCGGTACAGGCCGCCCGAGGTCGCCAGGTACGGGGCGGCCGGCGGAGCGGGATCGGCCGTCATCGTCCGTACGGTGTGCAGCCGCCCCAGGGCGCCCGAGCGGACCAGCTCCCGGGCCGTGCGGTAACCCGCGTCGAAGCGGCGCATGAAGCCCAGCTGGAGCACGCCGCGGCCGGCTTCCACCTCGCGCAGCGCGGCGAGGGTGCGGGCCAGGTCCGGAGCCACCGGCTTCTCGCAGAACACCGGCAGGCCGCCGCGTACCGCCCGTACGACCAGCTCGGCGTGGCCCTCGGTCGAGCAGGCCACGACCACCGCGTCCACGCCCCAGGTGAAGACCTGCTCCACGGAGGGCGCGGCGGTGGCCCCGAGCCGGTCGGCCAGGCGCGCCGCCCGCGCGGGGTCGGCGTCGGCGAGCAGGAGCGAACCCGCGTCCGCTTGGCGGGCCAGCGCCGCCGCGTGGAACGAGCCGATCCGGCCCGTCCCGATGAGCCCGATGCGCATGCACTCAACGTGACCCCGTACGGGGGACCTGTCAATCTGCCCGCGCATGCCCCGATGGCCCTTCATGGTCCACTGTGGCGGATACTGGGCGGCTGGAACCGGAATGACCGAATCATGACGGACGACGGACGAGGGAAGGACGCGGCGACGTGGCTAGGGTTCGGACAGGGGTGCGCGTCGTGGGCGCCGTGCTCGCGGCGGTACTGGGAGCCTCGCTCGCGGGCTGCAGCAGCACGGGCGGCAAGCGCGCCGAGGAGCGGGCGAAGGCCGCCGCGGCGGGCCGGCCGGCCGTGTCCACCCCGCGCTGGACCTTCGCGATGGTCACGCACGCGGGCGACGGCGACACCTTCTGGGACATCGTCCAGAAGGGCGCCAAGGAGGCCGCGGCGAAGGACAACATCAACTTCGTCTACGCCCACGACGACCAGGCACAACAGCAGGCGCAGTTCGTGCAGAACGCCATCGACCAGAAGGTCGACGGGATCATCGTGAGCCTCGCCAAGCCGGAAGCCCTCAAGGACGTCATCGCCAAGGCCGTCAAGGCAGGCATCCCGGTGGTCACGGTCAACTCCGGCTCCGCCCAGTCCGCCGAGTACGGGGCGCTGACCCACATCGGCCAGGACGAGGAGATCGCGGGCGAGGCGGTCGGCACCGAGCTGACGAAGCGCGGCCGCAAGAAGGCCGTCTGCGTCCTGCACGAGCAGGGCAACGTGGGGCACGAGCAGCGCTGCGCCGGGGCGAAGAAGACCTTCGGCGGCACGATGGAGAACCTGTACGTCGAGGGCACCAACATGCCCTCCGTCCAGTCGGCCCTCCAGGCCAAGCTCCAGGCCGACCCCTCCGTCGACGCGATCCTCACCCTCGGCGCGCCCTTCGCCCCCACCGCCGTCAAGGCGAAGGACGCGGCGGGCAGCAAGGCCGAGGTGGACACCTTCGACCTCAACGAATCCGTCGCCCGCGACCTGAAGTCCGGTGCCCTCGGCTTCGCCGTCGACCAGCAGCCCTACCTCCAGGGATACGAGGCGATCGACCTGCTCTGGCTCTACCGCTACAACGCGGACGTGCTCGGCGGCGGCCGCCCGGTGCTCACCGGACCGCAGATCGTCACGGCCGCGGAGTCGGCCAAGCTGGAGGAGTTCATCAAGCGGGGCAGCCGATGAGCACCGCCGCCCCCGCCGCCGACGAACGGCTCGCGCCGGCGTCCGTGGTCCGCAGGCTGCTGGGCCGCCCCGAGCTGGGCGCCGTGGTCGGTGCGGCCGCCGTCTTCGTCTTCTTCTCCTTCGCCGCCGACAGCTTCCTGCGGGCCTCCAGCCTCAGCACGGTGCTGTACTCGGCCTCCACCATCGGGATCATGGCCGTCCCGGTGGCCCTGCTGATGATCGGCGGCGAGTTCGACCTGTCCGCCGGTGTCATGGTCACCACCTCGGCGCTGGTGAGCTCGATGTTCAGCTACCAGATGACGGCCAACGTCTGGGTCGGCGTCCTGGTCTCCCTGCTGGTCACCCTGGCCGTGGGCTTCTTCAACGGCTTCATGCTGACCCGTACCAAGCTGCCCAGCTTCATCATCACGCTCGGCACCTTCCTGATGCTGACCGGCCTGAACCTCGGGTTCACCAAACTGATCAGCGGCTCCGTCTCCACCAAGAGCATCGCCGACATGGAGGGCTTCTCCTCCGCGCGCGCCCTCTTCGCCTCGCAGTGGAACATCGGCTCGGTCACCCTGAAGGTGACCATCCTGTGGTGGCTGGCCCTGGTCGCCGTCGCCACCTGGATCCTGCTGCGCACCCGCGCCGGGAACTGGATCTTCGCGGTGGGCGGCGGGGCCGACGCGGCCCGCGCGACCGGTGTCCCCGTCGTGAAGACCCGTATCGGCCTCTACATGGGCGTCGCCCTGTGCGCCTGGATCTCCGGCCAGCACATCCTCTTCTCGTTCGACGTGGTCCAGTCGGGCGAGGGCGTCGGCAACGAGTTCCTCTACATCATCGCGGCCGTCATCGGCGGCTGCCTGATGACCGGCGGCTACGGCTCCGCCATCGGCTCGGCGGTCGGCGCCTTCATCTTCGGCATGACCAGCAACGGCATCGTCTACGCCCAGTGGAACCCGGACTGGTTCAAGTTCTTCCTCGGCGCGATGCTGCTGCTCGCGACGCTGCTCAACGCATGGGTCCGCAAGCGGGCGGAGGAGAGCAAGTGACCGTGAAGGACGCGACCGCCCTGGTGAAGCTCACCGGGGTCAGCAAGTACTACGGGAACATCCGTGCTCTCCAAGGGGTCTCCCTGGAGGTCGCGGCGGGCGAGATCACCTGTGTCCTCGGCGACAACGGCGCCGGCAAGTCCACCCTCATCAAGATCATCGCCGGGCTTCACCAGCACGACGCCGGCTCCTTCGAGATCGAGGGGGAGGAGACCGTGCTCGCCAACCCGCGCGCGGCCCTCGACCGCGGCATCGCCACCGTCTACCAGGACCTCGCAGTCGTCCCGCTCATGCCGGTCTGGCGGAACTTCTTCCTCGGCTCCGAGCCGACCAGGGGCCGCGGCCCGCTCCGCCGCCTCGACGTGGACCACATGCGCGCGACCACCCGCGCCGAGCTGCTGCGCATGGGCATCGACCTGCGCGACGTCGACCAGCCCATCGGCACCCTGTCCGGCGGCGAGCGGCAATGCGTGGCCATCGCCCGCGCCGTGCACTTCGGCGCGAAGGTCCTCGTACTCGACGAGCCGACCGCCGCCCTCGGCGTCAAGCAGTCCGGCGTGGTCCTCAAGTACGTCGCCGCCGCCCGCGACGCGGGCCTCGGCGTGGTGCTGATCACCCACAACCCGCACCACGCGCACCTGGTCGGCGACCGGTTCGTGCTCCTCAAGCGCGGCACCATGGCGGGCAGCCACACCCGCGACTCGATCACCCTGGACGAGCTCACCCGGCAGATGGCGGGCGGCTCCGAGCTCGACGAACTGAGCCACGAACTGGAGCGAGTGGCAGAATCAGGCTCAGGCGCCGCATCCGGCGCAGCCGATCCGGATTCCGGTTCCACTTCCTCCGACAGGGGCGAGACGACTCGATGAGCACGTACCGGGACTTCACGCTCGCCCACCGCGGGTCGGCGCGAGGCACCGTCCTGCGGACCGTCGGGACCCGTGAGCGCCGGTCGCACCTGACCGCCCCGCGCGTCCCGACCGTCGGCATCGACATCGGCGGCACCAAGGTGATGGCCGGCGTCGTCGACGCCGACGGCGTCATCCTGGAGAAGATCCGCGCCGAGACGCCGGACAAGTCCAAGAGCGCCAAGGTCGTCGAGGACACCATCGTCGAGCTGGTGCTGGACCTCTCCGACCGGCACGACGTGCACGCGGTGGGCATCGGGGCGGCCGGCTGGGTCGACGCCGACCGCTCCCGCGTCCTCTTCGCACCCCACCTGGCCTGGCGCGACGAGCCGCTGCGCGACGCCCTCCAGTCCCGGCTCGCGGTCCCGGTCATGGTCGACAACGATGCCAACACCGCGGCGTGGGCGGAATGGCGCTTCGGCGCGGGGCGCGGCGAGGACCACCTCGTCATGATCACTCTGGGCACCGGCATCGGCGGGGCCATCCTCGAAGGCGGCCAGGTCAAGCGCGGCCGGTACGGGGTCGCCGGCGAGTTCGGCCACATGCAGGTCGTCCCCGGCGGCCACCGCTGCCCCTGCGGCAACCGCGGCTGCTGGGAGCAGTACAGCTCGGGCAACGCCCTGGTCCGCGAGGCCCGCGAGCTCGCCGCGGCCGACTCCCCGGTCGCGTACAACATCATCGCCAGGGTCGGCGGCAACGTCTCGGAGATCACCGGGCCGCTCATCACCGAGCTGGCCCGCGAGGGCGACGCCATGTGCGTCGAGCTGCTCCAGGACATCGGCCAGTGGCTCGGGGTGGGCATCGCCAACCTCGCCGCCGCCCTCGACCCGTCCTGCTTCGTCATCGGCGGCGGCGTCAGCGCCGCCGACGACCTGCTGATCGGACCCGCCCGGGACGCCTTCCGGCGCCACCTCACGGGCCGCGGCTACCGCCCCGAGGCCCGGATCGCCAAGGCCCAGCTCGGCCCCGAGGCGGGTATGGTCGGAGCCGCCGACCTCGCCCGGCTCGTCGCCCGTCGCTTCCGCCGCGCCACGCGCCGCCGGGTCGAGCGCTACGAGCGCTACGCGCAGCTGGGCCGGCGCCTCGCCACCGGCCCCACGGACTCCAAGGACCAGAACGAGCAGTGACCCCGCCCACCCTGCCCCACCAGGCGCCCGCCCCCGACGAGGGAGGCACGCCGCAGCCCGCCGCGGAGGACCGCGGGCACGTCGTCAAGCGCCGCTGGATCACCGCGATCATCATCCTGCTGCTGGTCGGCGTACCCGCGGGTTACCTCGCCGTCTCCACCCAGCAGAGCCGTGAGAGCGGCCGCGACAAAGCCGCCAAGATCGGCGCGTCCAAGGTGCGTCCCGGCTGGCCCTCGAAGGTGCAGCGCAGCATCTACGAGGTCCCCATCCCGCCCAAGGCCTGGCGGGTCGGGTTCCTGGAGACCAACAACTGGCGCACCAGCCGGCTCTTCACGGCGTTCGCGGTCACCCCCGCCGACCTGGACGCCTTCCTGGCCGACGTGGGCACCAGCCGGGATGCGCTGACTCCCGGGGTCGCGATCTCCCCGCACGACTCCGAGGTCGCGGGCTGGAGCTGGAGCCCGGACTCCACCTGGTACGAGATCACCCTGGAGCAGCCGGACCCGCGTCCCACCCGGGACATCACGGTCGACCTCACGAAGCCCGACCACCCCAAGGTCTACGTGGTGTCGACGACGACCCCGTAGCGGTGGGGACAGCCCTTAGCCTGGGATCATGAAGCTCACCAAGCGGCTGCACTCCTGCGTCCAGCTGGAGAAGGACGGGCGCACGCTCGTCATCGACCCGGGCGCCTTCAGCGAACCGGACGCGGGCCTGGGGGCGGACGCCCTGCTGGTCACGCACGAGCACCCCGACCACTTCGAGGAGGGCCGGTTGCGGGCCGCGCTCGACGCCAACCCGGCGGCGGGCCTGTGGACCCTGCGCAGCGTGGCGCGGCAGCTGGCCCCCGCCTATCCGGGCCGGGTGCACACCGTGGGGCACGGCGACACCTTCACCGCCGCCGGTTTCGAGGTCCAGGTGCACGGCGAGCTGCACGCCGTGATCCACCCGGACATCCCGCAGGTCACCAACGTCGGCTACCTCGTGGACGGTTCGCTGTTCCACCCCGGGGACGCGCTGACCGTGCCCGACGCGGCCGTGGAGACGCTGATGCTCCCGGTGCACGCCCCCTGGAACAAGGTCTCCGAGGTGATCGACTACCTCCGTGAGGTCAAGCCGCGGCGGGCCATCGACATCCACGACGCGTACCTGTCCGACATCGCCCGGCCGATCTACGACAGGGCCCTGGACAGCCTGGGCGGCGCGGACCACGGCCGACTCACCGCCGGGGAAGCCGCCGATCTGTGATGTCGGTGCCGGGCGGTAGGTTGGGACGTATGCGTATCGCCACGTTCAACGTCAACTCCATCACCGCCCGGCTTCCGCGCCTGCTGGCCTGGCTGGAGAGCACCGGCACCGATGTCCTGTGCGTCCAGGAGACCAAGTGCTCCGCGGAGCAGTTCCCGCACGCCGAGCTGCGCGAGCTGGGTTACAAGGCGGCCGTCAACGCAACCGGCCGGTGGAACGGTGTCGCCCTGGTCTCCAAGGTCGGCATGGACGACGTGGTCCTGGGGCTGCCCGACGGGCCCGACTACGAGGGGATCCAGGAGCCCCGCGCGATCTCCGCCACCTGCGGCGGCGTGCGCCTCTGGTCGGTCTACGTGCCCAACGGCCGGGAGGTCGCGCACGACCACTACGGCTACAAGCTGAACTGGTTCCGCTCCCTGACCACGGCCATCGCCGAGGACGCGGCCGGCCCCCGCCCCTTCGCGGTGCTCGGCGACTTCAACGTGGCCCCGACCGACGAGGACGTCTACGACCCGGCCGTCTTCGAGGGCCTCACCCACGTCACCCCCGCCGAGCGCGCCGCCCTGGAGGCGCTGCGGGCCGCCGGGCTCTCCGACGTGCTGCCGCGCCCCCTCAAGTACGACCGCCCCTACACGTACTGGGACTACCGCCAGCTCGCCTTCCCCAAGAACAGGGGCATGCGCATCGACCTCGTGTACGGGAACGAGGCCTTCAGCAAGGCCGTCACCGACGCCTACGTCGACCGCGAGGAACGCAAGGGCAAGGGCGCGTCCGACCACGCGCCGGTCGTCGTGGACCTGGATCTCGACCGGTAGGAATCGGTCCGGATCCGGGCCGACGGATCCAGGCCGTTTCCTGCGGATGGCGCGCCGCGCGCCGGCCATGATCCGCACGAGACGGCCTAGCGCGCCCTGTGGCCAGCGGCGGATCGTGGTGCGACGCTGGTCGGTATGAACATCCGCTTCCTGGCCAACTGGCTGAACCGGCACGAAACGGAACGTGGTGCGGGTCTCGCCGCCGCGCTCGCCGATGATCCCGAGGGCGTCGCCGAGTTGTTCTCGGAGTGCGAGATGCTGCGCGTCCAGGCGAGGGCGGCCGGGCTCGAACTCGACGAGAGCCAGGCCTCGTTGGAGGCTCTCGACCAGCTGATGCCCCGCTGGCGGCGGGATCCCGAGGCCGTCCCGTGGCTCGGCAACGACGCGGGCTTCTACCTCGGGACCGTGATCATCCGTACCATCCCCGGAGCCGGCTGGCAGGTGTGGCCCAACGGGCAGCCGGTGATCCGGCTGGCCTCGGGCCGTGAGCTGAACGTGATCGAGTCGGGGGTGTCCTGGGCGATGACGGGATCCCCCGAGCTCAGCCAGGCGTACGCGGAGGCCTCCGAGGGGTGACCGGAGGCGATCTTTATGTCGCCTTTAGGCGTGTCGAAGGGAAGTGCCCTTCCCGGGCTGGTTAGTTTGCCTGGACTCGACACACCGACAAGTGGGCAGGGCAGCACATGGTCGTCGATCCGTTGATCGAGCTGCGGGACGTCAACAAACACTTCGGGCAGTTACACGTCCTCCGGGACATCAACCTCACCGTCGACCGCGGCGAGGTCGTGGTCGTCATCGGCCCCTCCGGCTCCGGGAAGTCGACCCTGTGCCGGGCGATCAACCGGCTGGAGACCATCGAATCCGGCACCATCCTGCTCGACGGGAAGCCACTGCCCGCGGAGGGAAAGGACCTGGCCCAGCTGCGCGCCGAGGTCGGGATGGTCTTCCAGTCCTTCAACCTCTTCGCGCACAAGACGGTACTCGCCAACGTCTCGCTCGCCCAGATCAAGGTCCGCGGCCGCAGGAAGGACGAGGCGGAGAAACGCTCCCGGGAACTCCTGGAGCGCGTCGGCCTCGCCGACCAGGCCCCCAAGTTCCCCGCCCAGCTCTCCGGCGGCCAGCAGCAGCGCGTGGCCATCGCACGCGCCCTCGCCATGAACCCCAAGGCTCTGCTCTTCGACGAGCCCACCTCCGCACTCGACCCGGAGATGATCAACGAGGTGCTGGAGGTCATGCAGCAGCTCGCCCGTGAGGGCATGACCATGGTCGTGGTCACCCACGAGATGGGCTTCGCCCGATCCGCCGCCAACCGCGTCGTGTTCATGGCCGACGGCAGGATCGTCGAGGACCGGACCCCGGAGGAGTTCTTCACCGCCCCCGAGAGCGACCGCGCCAAGGATTTCCTGTCCAAGATCCTCAAGCACTGAGGGGGTCCCCACCGATCCCTCAGCAGGGCCACCCCGCACGGCAGCAGCCGCGGATCACTGCTCGCGCAGCGGCACCGAGACGTAACTGGGATCGGCGCCCGGCGAGGAGAAGGTCAGCTGCGCGCCGGTGGGGTTGTGCTCGATGTAGAGCGGGTCGACGGTGTCGATGACCAGGGCGAGCCGGTGGCCCGCGGGCACGTCGTAGGCGGTGGAGAACAGCTCCAGGTCCACGCCGAAGGCCTGCCCGGGGGTGCGGCCGTGGAAGGTGTAGGGGGCGTTGCTGACGAGCTTGCCGATGCCGAGCGGGCCGACGTCGTAGAGGTAGGCGACGAAGGTGCCGTCGCCCTTGGTGGAGGTGACGGTGGTGTGCACCTCCACCGTGCCGCGGACCCGGCGCGGCTCGTCGTAGCGCCCGGACTGCCACACGGCGGCGAAGGCGCGGGGGAGGAGCGGGACGGAGGCGACCGGGGGCGCCTTGACGAGCTGGTCGAGGATGCTGGAGAGGAAGATCACGCCGCCGTTGGCGCCGGAGTCCACATTGGCGAAGAGGTGCTCGCTGTCGGACAGCGGGAGCTTCTCGGTGCCGGCGGCGCCGACCGACTTCCAGTCGGCGTAGCCCTCGTACCCGCCGTCGCTGCGGGACTTCAGTCGCACGGGCGCCTCGGTGTCGACGCCGTTGCGCTCGCCCTTGAGGTAGCGGTCGAACCAGCGGTGGGCGTCGGTCCAGGTGTCGCCCGGCAGGCCCAGCAGGCCGGTCGCCTCGGCGGTGGCGTGGTCGCCCGGGCGGAACTCCAGCCGCTTGGGGCCGGTCAGTCTCTCGAAGAACTCCGCGTACTGGTTGGGCGGGAAGATGGTGTCGCCCCAGGCGTTGCCCAGCATGATCGCGGCGCCGTTGGCGTTGATCCGGTCCACCTGCTCGGAGGCCGAGCGCTTCTTGCCCCACTCGATCATCTGCTGCTCGCGGTCCAGCCGGGAGCCGAGGAAGTCGCCGAGGACCGACTGGAGTTCGGGGCCGGGGCGGCCGGTGAGGAAGCCGGCGGCGCCGAGCATCCCGGCGGCCTGGACGTGCTGGGTGCGGCCGGAGTAGATGGACTCGATCAGGTTCGCCCAGCCGCTGAGCGCGACCACGGCCTTGACCCGCGGGTCGTGCGCGGACGCGAGCAGGGCGATGCCCGCGCCGTACGAGACCCCGCCGAGGCCGATGTGGTCCGGATCGGCGGCGGTGTGGGCCAGGGCCCAGTCGATGACGGCCGATACGTCGGCGATGTCCGGCGGGCCGGCCACCTCGATCTGGCCGCCGGAGAGCCAGAAGCCGCGGGAGGTGTAGCTGACCACGACGTAGCCGGAGTCGGCGAGCTGCTCGGCCTGGGCGATGTATTCGATCTGCGGCATGCCCCAGCTGGTGGGGAGCACGATCAGCGGGTACTTCCGGCCGGCCTCGGCGCCCGCCGGCGTGAAGACGTTGCCCTTGAGGGTGATGCCGCCGGATCCGGGGATGTCGTGGAAGCGCAGCTCCGACGAGGCGTCGGCGGTGATCGTCGCGGCGGGTGCGGGAGCCGCCCGGGCCTGGTGGGGGGCCAGGCCCAGGGCGGCTGCCGCCAGGAGGGACGCCACGGCTGCTGCGGTGGTGGTGCGTTGCATCAATCGCTCCTCGCGTACGCCGGGTTGCCAAAGTGACCCGACGGTAACGGGGGCGCTTACCGGAGGTAACCCACGAGTGAGTTACGTGGTGGTAACAATTGAACGAGAGTCAGGCGTGAAAGGCCCCGGTCAGCCGTTCTGCGGGGTGCCGGACAGGGCGCTCTTGGCCTTCCACTGGTCCCAGGACAGGTTCCACTCGCCGTAGCCGTTGCCGAGGTCCGCGTTGCCCTTGGAGCCGGAGCCGACCACCTCGAAGGGGTCGCCGACCTGGGACGCCGCGAAGAGGTCCCTGGCGTCCGCGTCGCTCATCCCCACGCAGCCGGAACTGGCGTTGGCGCGGCCGAAGTTGCCGCTGTTCCACGGTGCGGCGTGCGCGTACATGCCGGACCAGGTGAGCCGCATCGAGTAGTCGACCATCTTGTCGTAGGCGTCGTCCAGGCCCACCGTCTGGGAGTCCATCCGGATGGTGCCCTCCTTGGTCATGATCACCATCTTCCCGGACCACGAAGCCTTCTTGCCGCCCGGAGTGCCCGCCGAAATCGGGATCGCCTTGAGCGCCTGGCCGTCCTCGGTCACCGACATCTTCTTGGTGTCGAGACTGACCTCGATCCGGCGGTCCTTGCCGATCTTGAACTCGGTGTTGTAGTCCTTGGCGAAGAGGCCGCTGCCCTTGCCGGAGTCCACGCCGTTCAGGTTCATCTCGACCTTCACGTCCGTGCCGGACTTCCAGTACTCCTTGGGCCGCCAGTCGATACGGTCGTTGCCGGAGTAGTCCTTGATCCAGCCCCAGGAACCCTCGGTGTTGTTCGAGGTGGTGACCTTGAGCTGCTTCTCCACTTCGGCCTTGTTCGCCACCGGGTTGTCGAAGACGATCGAGACCGGCATCGCCACGCCCACCGCGCTGCCCTTGGGTATGTTGATCGAGACCTTGTTCACCTTGTCGGCGGCGCTGGTCTTGAACTGCGCGGTGGCGCTCTGGCTCTCGGTGTTCTGGGCCTCGACCTTGTACTCCGCGCCGGGGGCGGCGTTGCGCTGCGAGGTCCAGGTCCGGCCGTCGTCGGATATCTTCCCCGGCAGCTCCGCGCCCTTGGCGTCGGCCACCTTCACCTGGGCCAGCTTGCCCTCGGCGATGGTCACCGTGACGGGCTCGCCCGCCTTGACCTGATCGCCCGTCAGGTTCACCGAGACCGCCATGTCGGCCTTCGGCTTCATGTCGGCCTTGGCCGTCCCGCCGTCACCCCCGCCCGAACAGGCGGTCAGCGCGGCGGCCAGAAGTGCGGTGCCCGCCATGGCGGTGCGGCGTGTGCGGCTCAACGAAAGCCCCTTTCGGATATCGACGGTGAGGACCGTTCGCACCTGTAGATGCGCCCCGGACGACTCTAGGTTGCACAATCTGCCGAAAAGACCGTCCTTCCGGTTGTGACGTGGACCGCAGCGAAACGGTCATCGTCCGGTCACATTCGCCGCGCACCTCGGTCACGGGCGGCTGTGAGAGTCCTGTGAGCAACTCGCCAGGACGAACAGGAAGGCCGTCAGCCGTGTGTGCACTGCTCGTGACCCCCTCCCGGCAGGACCAGGACCAGGAACTGCAGGTGCGCGCCCTGACTGTCCCCGAATACCGGGCATTTCTTGCCGGGCACGGTGAGGCGAGTTTTCTCCAGTACCCGTCCTGGGGCTGTGTGAAGGACCTTTGGCGCGCGGAAAGGGTCGGATGGCACTACCCGGGCGGTGAGATCGAAGGCGCCGGGCTCGTTCTCTACCGCCAATTCCCCGGCACCCGCAAATACTTCGCGTACCTCCCCGAGGGGCCCGTGGCCGACTGGTCCGACCCGCGCGTCGACCGCTGGCTGACCCCGCTCATGCGCCATCTGCGCGCCTGTGGCGCCTTCGCCGTCCGCATCGGCCCCACCCCCGCCTACCGCCGCTGGGACGCTGCCACCGTCAAGTCCGCCACCGGGCCCGGCCGGCAGATCTCCGACGTGCTCGCCACCGAGGTCGACGCGGTGGGTGCCGCTCTCGCCGACCGGCTGCGCACCCGCGGCTGGAAGCGGTGCGGCGGCGAGGACGACGGCGACGCCCAGCCCCGCCACGTCTTCCGCGTGCCGCTGGCCGCCCGCTCCCGGGACGACCTGTGGTCGGGGCTGAACCAGGAGTGGCGGCGCAACGTGCGCAAGGCCGCGAAGGCCGGCGTCCAGACGGTCGTCGGCACCGCTGACGACCTGCCCGAGTTCTACCGGCTGCTGCGGATCACCGAGGAGCGCGACGGCTTCCGGCTCGGGCGGTCCCTCGCGTACTACGAGCAGCAGTACCGGGTCCTGAACGAGGAGCAGCCCGGCCGGATGCGGCTCTACCTCGGCGTCCACCAGGGCGAGGTCCTCGCCGCCCACACGATGATCGTCGCCGGGAACCGGGTCTGGTACCAGACCGGCGCCTCCGCCGACCACCGGCGCGACGTGCGGCCCAGCAACGCCCTTCAGTGGCGCATGATGTGCGACGCACATGCCCTCGGAGCCGACGAATACGACATGCGGGGGGTACCCTCCACTCTCGACCCCGACGAACGTTCTTTCGGGTTGCTGCGCTGGAAGCTCGGCACCGGCGGGCAGGTCGTCGAGACGCTCGGAGAGTGGGAGATACCGATGGACGGAGTCGCCAACACGGCGCTCTACAAGGCGTTCCAGGCCTACCTGGCCCGCCGGTGACGGCCACCGCCACCAGGCCGGACACTCCGGACGTCGCCGGGGCGTCACCGCGTAGGACCTCCGTGCTGCGCAGCGGCGCGCTCATGGCGGCCGGATCGATCGTCTCCCGCGCCACCGGCTTCATCCGCTCCGCCGTCGTCGTCGCGGCACTGGGCACCGGACTGCTCGGGGACAGCTACGCCGTCGCCAACACGGTTCCGAACATCCTGTACATGCTGCTCGTCGGCGGCGCGCTCAACGCCGTCTTCGTCCCCGAGCTGATACGCGCCGCCAAGGAGCACGAGGACGGCGGGGCCGCGTACACCGACCGGCTGCTGACCGCCTGCACCGTGGCGCTCGTCGCGCTCACCGCCGTCGCGGTCCTCGCCACCCCGCTCATCGTCGGCGTGTACACCCCCTACAGCGGGGCGCAGCAGAGCACCACCGTCGCCCTGGCCCGGTTCTGCCTCCCGCAGATCCTCTTCTACGGCCTGTTCACCCTGCTCGGGCAGGTGCTCAACGCCCGCGGCAGGTTCGGCGCGATGATGTGGACCCCGGTCCTCAACAACATCGTGATCATCGGTGTCTTCGGGCTCTTCCTGTACGTCTCCCACGGCTCGCCGGACGGCCTCACGGCCGCCGAGACCAGGCTCCTCGGGATCGGCACCACCGCGGGCATCGTCATCCAGGCCCTCGCCCTCGTCCCCTCGCTGCGCGCCGCCCGGTTCCGCTGGCGCCCCCGCTTCGACTGGCGCGGCAGCGGCCTCACCCGCCCGCTGCGCAACGCGGGCTGGCTGGTGATGCTCGTCCTCACCAACCAGATCGCCTACTGGGTGGTGACCCGGCTCTCCACCACCACCGGGGACCTCGCGGTCAGGGCGGGCCTCGCGGAGGGCGTCGGCTACACCGCCTACAGCAACGCCTACCAGCTGTGGATCGTCCCGCAGGGCATCATCACCGTCTCCCTCGTGACCGCCCTGATGCCCAGGATGAGCTCGGCCGCGGCCGACGGCGACCTCACCGCCCTCCGCGCCGACGTCTCCTACGCGCTACGCTCCAGCGCCGCCCTCGTCGTCCCCGCCGCCGCGGTCTTCGCCGCCCTCGCCCCCTGGGTCACCGGCAGCGTCTTCGGGTACGGGCGCACCGGCCCCGACGACATCGAGGTCATGGCGGGCATGCTGATGGCCTTCGCGCCCGGCCTGATCGCCTTCTCCGCGCAGTACGTCCTCTCGCGCGGCTTCTACGCCCTCTCCGACACCCGCACTCCCTTCTTCCTCAACCTCTCCATAGCCGCCCTGAACGCCGGGCTGTCGGGCGCCGCCTACCTCCTGCTGTCGCCGCGCTGGGCGGTCACCGGCATGGCCGCGGCCTCCTCCGTCGCCTTCACCGCGGGCGCCGCCCTCACCGCGTACACGCTCGCCCGCAGGCTCGGGCCGCGCACGGGCACCCGTACGGGACGGCGCGCCACCGCCGTACGGACCCACCTGCGGCTGCTGACCGCCTGCGCGCCGGCGGCCGCCGCCGGGTACGCGGCCGCCCGGGCCGCCGAGCGGTTCGGAGACTTCGCGGCGGCCGGGGCGGGAACCATCGCCCTGCTGCTCGTCGTCGTTCTCCTCGCCGGGCCGCTGCGCCTGACGGAGATCACCGACCAGCTGGACTCCCTGCGGCGCAAGATCGGCCGGTAGCGGGAGGAGAAGCCCCGGAACACCTTGGGATACTGACCGGATGCCACGCGTACTGCTGATCGAGGACGATCCTTCCATCCGGGAGGGCGTGGGCCTCGGCCTGCGCCGCCGCGGCCATGAGGTGAGCTCCGCCGAGACGGGCGAGGAAGGCCTCGCGCTGATGGGGGCCTTCCGTCCCGAGCTCGTCCTGCTCGACCTGATGCTGCCCGGGATCAACGGCGTCCAGGTGTGCCACCGCATCCGCGAGACCAGCGAGGTGCCGATCATCATGCTCACCGCGCGCGGCGACGACTTCGACATCGTCATCGGGCTGGAGGCCGGCGCCGACGACTACATCGTCAAACCCGCCCGCACCGAGGTCATCGAGGCCCGCATCAAGGCCGTGCTGCGCCGGCTCATCGACCCGGTGGGCGCGCGCCCCGAGGTCGGGATACACGGGGAGCTGGCCATCGACCGCGCCGGACTCACGGTCGCCAAGAACGGCCTGCGGATCGCCCTCGCCCCCAGCGAGATCAAGCTCCTGCTTCACCTGTCGGCCTCCCCCGAGCAGGTCTTCTCCCGCCAGCAGCTCCTGGAATACGTCTGGGACCACAGCTACCACGCCGACGCCCGGCTGGTGGACGCCTGCGTGCGCCGCCTGCGCCACAAGATCGAGGACCCCGACGCAAGCCCCCGCTACATACAGACCGTGCGCGGCTTCGGCTACCGCTTCGGTCCCCTGTAGGGGCGCGAAGTGCGACGAATAGCCCCGCTCGGGCTGCGCACCCGTCTGATAGCGGCCTTCCTGCTGGTCGCCGCGATCAGCGCGGTGAGCACGGCCGCGCTCACCTACCAGCAGGCGCGCAACGCCATCCTCAAGCAGACCCAGGACACCGCCGTCAACACCCTGCGGGACCAGGTCGAGCAGCAGGAGCTCCGCCTCCCCCTGAACCAGCAGGAGCTCCAGCGCGTCGTCACCGAACTCGGCAAGCGCGGCAAACCCCACCCGTGGATCATCTTCGGCGAGTACGGCAGTCTGCGCACCTCCACCAACCCCGCCACGCCCACCTCCACCGTGATCACCGACAGCCTGCGCGAGAAGGTCCGCAGCAACCAGTACACCGCCTTCCAGCGCGTCGAGGACCAGCGCGGCAATCCGTGGCTCACGATCGGCGTCCCCGCCCTCTTCGAGCACAACGGTTACACCGAACCCACCGGGGCCGTCTTCTTCGCCAGCGTCCCGCTCGCCACCGAGAAGCAGACCGTCGAGGCCATGGTCGACGCCGCCAAGCAGGGCGCCGTCCCCGGCCTGGCCATCGCCATCATCCCCGCGCTGCTGGCCGCCCGCAGCGTGCTGCGGCCGGTCCGGGACATGCGCCGGGCCGCCCAGCGGCTGGGCCGCGGCCGCCTCGACACCCGCATCGAGGTCCGGGGCGCCGACGAACTCGCCGGACTCGCCCGCACGTTCAACGAGACCGCCCGCGCACTGGAACAGTCCGTGCGCGAGCTGCAGGACGCGGAGACCCGCGCCCGCCGCTTCGCCTCCGACGTCTCCCACGAACTGCGCACCCCCCTCGCCGGAATGCTCGCCGTCACCGAGGTCCTCGACGAGGACGCCGAGCAGCTCGACCCCGACACGGCCAAAGCCCTGCGCCTGGTCAGCTCGGAGACCGGAAAACTCGCCGTCCTCGTCGAGGACCTGATGGAGATATCCCGCTTCGACGCCCGGGCCGCCGAGCTCAACCTCGACGACGTGGACATCGCCGAAGCCGTGCGCAAGACCCTCGAACGACGCCACTGGGTCGACGACCGCGTCATCACCGAGCTGCCCGACCGCGTACGCGCCCGGCTCGACCCGCGCCGCTTCGACGTGGTCCTCGCCAACCTCGTCGGCAACGCCCTGCGGCACGGCGGCGCCCCCGTACGCGTCACCGTACGGACCGCACCCGGCGAGGCCGGCGAACGCCTGCTGATCGACGTCGCCGACAGCGGGCCCGGCATCGCCCCCGAGGTGCTGCCGCACATCTTCGACCGCTTCTTCAAGGCGGACGCAGCCCGCACCCGCTCCGCCGGCAGCGGCCTCGGACTCGCCATCACCCTGGAGAACGTCCGCCTGCACGGCGGCACCCTCCGGGCGGGCAACGGGCCATCCGGGGGAGCCCTCTTCACGATCGACATGCCGCTGGAGGCCCGCACATGACAGGGCGGAGGACGAGGTCCCGGGGCACGGCGGCCACGGCGGTCCTGGCGGGCTGCGCCCTGCTGCTCGCCGGATGCGGCATCAAACGCACCGGGGTGATCGACAGCGGCCATCCCGCCACCGTCAAGAGCCCCGGCGGCAAGACCGTCGTCCTCTACTACCTCTCCAAGGAGGGTGACCGGCTCGTCCCGGTCCCGTTCACGGTCGAGGGCGGCTACACCATCGCACCCGGGGCGCTCGTGCGGCTGCTGCTGGACGGCCCCATGGGTCCGGCCCAGGAAGGCGGGCTCACCACGGGCCTGCCCCGGCTGCCCGCCGGGCAGGCTGACGTGGTGGAGGTGAGCGCGTACTCGCCGGGCGCGGGGGTGAGGGTCCGGGTGCCGTTCGCCGTGGGCGATCTGTCGGCACTGGCGCGCAGCCAGCTGGTGTGCACCGTCGGCGTCTCCGCCGTGCCGGACACCCTCAGCCCGGTCACCCTGCAGGGCACCGACACCGCCCTCCCGTCCGCCGAGTGCGATTCGCGGCGCTGACGTGTCGGCCGGCCGCACCCTTGCGGCCGGGCCGCGCACCCGTCACGGTGGCCCCATGGATCACGCCGCGGACGTCCCCGACGTCTTCGACCCCCGCCTCTACGCCGAGGGCATCCCGCACGAGCGCTACCGGCTGTTGCGCGAGAAGCACCCCGTGGCCTGGCAGGAGGAGCCCGAGATCGGCGGCTGGCCCGCCGGCCCCGGCTTCTGGGCCGTCACCCGGCACGCCGACGTCGTCCGCGTGCTGCGCGACCACCGCACGTACTCCTCCTGGCTGGGCGCCACCCAGATCCGCGACCCCGACCCGGCCGACCTGCCGTTCCTGCGCCGCACCATGCTCAACCAGGACCCGGACAAGGCCGCCGGCGACCACGGCAGGCTGCGGCGGCTCGTCTCCCGGGCCTTCACCCCCGCCCGCGTCGACGCCTTCGCGGGCCGGGTGCGCGAGCGGGCCCGCACGCTCCTGGCCGCCGCCCGCGACGGCGCCGAGGACGGAGCCGCCGACCTCGTGCGCACCGTCACCGACGAGTACGCGCTGCTCAACCTCACCGACCTGCTGGGCGTCCCGCCCGCCGACCGGGCCCTGTTGCTGGAGTGGACCGTACGGATCATCGGCTACCAGGATCCCGAGGACGCGCCCGCGCCCCTGCTCGGTCCGGACGGCAAGCCGCTGAACCCGCGCTCCCCGGCGCTGCTCGGCGAGATGTTCGCGTACGCCCGGGAACTGGCCGCCCACAAGCGCGCGCACCCCGGCGACGACGTGATGACGGCCCTCGCCCAGGCCGGACTGGAGGCGGCCGAGCTGGAGATGTTCTTCTTCCTGCTCACCGTCGCGGGCAACGACACCGTGCGCAGCGCGGCCCCCGGCGGCCTGCTCGCACTGGCCCGCGCCCCGGAGGCCTACCGCCCGCTCGCCGAGGGCCGGGCCCCGATGGACCGGGCCGTCGACGAACTCCTGCGCGTCCACCCGCCGGTGCTCAGCTTCCGCCGCACCGCAGCCGTCGACACCGAGCTGGCCGGCCGGCACATCCGGGCCGGGGACAAGGTGGTGGTCTTCCACGCCTCCGCCAACCACGACGAGCGCGTCTTCACCGACCCCGGACGCCTGGACCTCGGCCGGACCCCCAATCCGCACGTCTCCTTCGGGGACGGCCCGCACGTCTGCCTCGGCGCCCACTTCGCCCGGCTCCAGCTGCGCACCTTCTACGAGGAGTGGTGTGCGGCCATGCCCCCGCCCGAACTCGCGGGCCCGCCCCGGCGACTGGTCTCCAACTTCATCAACGAGATCACCCGGCTGCCGCTGCGGGTGTCCGGGCCGGCCCGGTGACGTCCGCCACCAGCTCGGTCACGTCCGGGCCGTACGCGTCGGAGTTGATGACCTTCAGCAGGAGGCAGAAGGACTCGCGGCCGTACTTGCGGGCCAGCCGCACATGGTGCTTGGCCAGGTAGCGGGCGGCGGCCTGGTTGCTGTTGGCGGTCTGTCCGGAGAGCAGGAACACCGGCCGGGAGCCGTGCCGGGTCGTCAGCCGCGCCAGCAGCACGTACTCGACCATCCCCTTCTCCCAGCGGTACCTCTCCTCCCCGATGCGGATCGCCCCGCGGTCCGGGTGACCCGAGGCGAGGCCGACGTCGACTTGCACGCCCGGGAGCATGGACGTCAGGTGCGCCGTCGTACGGGTGTTGGAGGCAGGCCCGCCGACGCAGAACTCGGCCCGTTCGCCGAACCCCTGGCGGGCGCCGTCGTGGGTGACGATCTGGACGTTCGCCCCGCAGTCCTTGATCAGGGCGGATATCTCCAGCAGCGCGAAGGCGTCGTTGCGGTGCAGCGACGAATCCGTGCCGCCCATCTGCCGGTTGACCACGAAGAGGCAGTCGGATCCGGTCGGCAGGCCGAAGAAGGCCTGCTTGCGGCGGAGCGCGCGGCGCCAGAGGTAGGTCCGGGAGAACCAGCCGAACCCACCGCTGATCGCGGTGGCCATCACCCCGAGCACGATGTTGCGCACGTCGTCGTTCATGCGGCGGATGGTAGCCGTCACAAGGCGTTCCTGACGCGGGGGGTGCCGTGAAGTTAGGCTGCGGCGACATGGTCTGACCGGCCGTCGACTGGAGGTACCGGATGCGTGGTCCCGCCGCACGTCAGCTCGCGCTCGTCGCCCTCGCCGGGGCGTTGGTGTCCACCGGGGCCGCGGCGCCACCCTCCGCCGCCGGCGCCGCGGCCACCCCGGCCAAGGTGCCCGTCGCCGTCGGCTACGGCGGGGCCGTCGCCAGCGTCGACGCCGACGCCTCCGCGGCCGGCATCGCCGTACTGCGCTCCGGCGGCAACGCCGTGGACGCGGCCGTGGCCACCGCCGCCGCGCTCGGGGTCACCGAGCCCTACTCGTCCGGCATCGGCGGAGGCGGCTACTTCGTCTACTACGACGCCCGCTCCCGCCGTGTGCACACCATCGACGGCCGCGAGACCGCCCCCGCGACGGCCACCTCCACGCTGTTCCAGGAGAACGGGGTCCCCATCCCCTTCGCCGAGGGCCAGACCAGCGGCCGCGGGGTCGGCGTCCCCGGCACCCCCGCCACCTGGAAGAGCGCCCTCGACTCCTGGGGCAGCCGCCCGCTGGGACAGCTGCTGAAGCCCGCTGAGAAACTGGCCCGCGACGGCTTCACCGTGGACGCCACCTTCCGCGCCCAGACCGAGCTCAACCAGGACCGGTTCAAGGACTTCCCGGACACCGCGAAGCTCTTCCTGCCGGGCGGCGCCCTGCCCGTGGTCGGCTCCACCTTCAAGAACCCGGACCTGGCCGCCACGTACGCGGAACTCGCCCGCAAGGGGACCGGCGCGCTCTACCGCGGCCCGATCGCGGAGGACATCGTCCAGGCCGTCCGCAAGCCCCCGGTGGACCCCGCGGCCACCCGCAACGTCCGGCCCGGCGACCTGACCGCCGGCGACCTGACCGCGTACGGGACCAAGCGGCAGACCCCGACCCAGGTGAGCTACCGGGGCCTGGACGTCTACGGCATCGCCCCCTCGTCCTCCGGCGGCACCACCGTCGGCGAGGCGCTGAACATCCTCGAGCGCACCGACCTCTCGAAGCTTTCCGAGGCGCAGTACCTGCACCGCTTCATCGAGGCCTCGCGGATCTCCTTCGCCGACCGCGGCCGCTGGGTCGGCGACCCGGCCGCCGAGAACGTGCCGACGCGGGAGCTGCTCTCCCAGCGGTACGCCGACTCGCGCGCCTGCCTGATCAAGCCGGACCAGGCGCTGACCAGCCCGCTGGCCCCCGGAGACCCGCGCGACCCGGTGCCCTGCGCCACCACCGGCCAGACGGCGCCGACCACGTACGAGGGGGAGAACACCACCCACCTGACGGTCGCCGACCGCTGGGGCAACGTGGTGTCCTACACCCTGACCATCGAGTCCACCGGCGGCAGCGCGATCACCGTCCCGGGCCGCGGCTTCCTGCTCAACAACGAACTGACCGACTTCTCCTTCGCCCCGGCCGCGCCGGGTGTCCCCGACCCGAACCTGCCCGGTCCCGGCAAGCGGCCGCGCTCGTCGGTGTCGCCGACCATCGTTCTGGAGCACGGGCGGCCGGTGCTCGCGGTGGGCTCCCCGGGCGGCGCCACCATCATCACCACCGTCCTGCAGACCCTGATCGGCCACCTGGACCGGGGCCTGCCGCTGGTCGACGCGATCGCCGCGCCCAGGGCCAGCCAGCGCAACCAGTCCACCACCGAGCTGGAGCCGGGTCTGTGGAACAGCCCGCTGCGCGCCGAACTGGAGGCGATCGGGCAGGGCTTCCGGCAGAACCCGGAGATCGGCGCCGCGACGGGCGTGCAGCGCCTGCCGGACGGGCGCTGGCTGGCGGCGGCCGAGACGAGCCGCCGCGGCGGCGGCTCGGCCATGGTCGTCCACCCGCAGGGGAAGCCGTAGCACCTACACGGCGGTGAGGATCCTGGGGCCGTCGGCGGTGATCGCGACCGTGTGCTCCGCGTGCGCGGCGCGGCTGCCGTCGGCGGTGCGCAGGGTCCAGCCGTCCCCGTCGCAGGTGTAGTCGTCCGTACCCCCCGCGGTCAGCATCGGCTCGATCGCGAGGACCATGCCGGGGCGCAGCTTCATGCCGCGCCCCGGACGGCCCTCGTTGGGCACGCCCGGGTCCTCGTGCATGTGGCGGCCCACGCCGTGGCCGCCGAAGCCGTCGGGGATGCCGTATCCGGCGGCGCGGCAGACCGTACCGACCGCGTGGGCGATGTCGCCGATCCTGTTGCCGGGCACGGCTGCCGCGATGCCCGCGGCGAGGGCCGCCTCGGCCGTCGCGATGAGCCGCAGGTCGGCGGGGCGGGGCCGGCCCACGGTGAAGCTGACCGCCGCGTCCCCGACCCAGCCGCCGAGGCCGGCCCCGCAGTCGACGCTGACCAGGTCGCCGTCGCGCAGCCGGTACCCGCCGGGGATGCCGTGCACGATGGCGTCGTTGACCGACGTGCAGATCACCGCGGGGAAGGGCACGGGCGCGAACTCCGGCCGGTAGCCCAGGAAGGGCGAGGTCGCGCCCGCCTCGCGGAGCACGCCGCGGGCCACCCGGTCCAGATCCAGCAGGCAGACCCCGACCCGCGCGGCTTCCCGCACGGCCGCCAGGGCATGTGCCACGACGCGGCCGGCGGCGCGCATCTCGTCGATCGACTGTTCCGTCTTCAGTTCCACCATGCCAATAACTATACCGGTATAACTTTAACGGGATAGTTATTGGCGGGCGGGGTAGGATGAGGACATGGTCCGTACCCCCCTGACTCCGGAAGAGCGCGAGCGCGGCGAGCGCCTGGGTGCGCTGCTGCGCGAGGCGCGAGGCGCGCGCAGCATGGTCGAGATCGCGGCCGGTGCCGGGCTCTCGGCGGAGACCCTCCGCAAGATCGAGACCGGCCGGGCGCCCACCCCGGCCTTCTTCACCGTGGCCGCCCTCGCCGAGGTGCTCGGGCTCTCCCTGGACGACGTGATGCGGCGCTGCTCCCTCGTGCCCGTCTGAGGTCCGACCGGCGGCCGTACGGCCCAATCCGCGGTGCAATCGCCGGGCCGTGGGGCAAGCGTGAAGGCGTGTCAGCCACGAACGCACCCCAGCGACTCGGTTTCGGACTCCTCGGCGCGCTCCTCGCGGGCGGCCTGCTCCTCGCCGCCTGCGCCGCCCCCGACGGCGGGGCCCCCGCCGAGGACCCGGGAGGCAGGGCCCTCCGCGAAGACGCGCCCGGCGGCGACGGGCGGGCCGTTCGCGGCCCGAAGGACGGTGGGGGCCGGGCGGGACCGTGATGGCAGCACCGTAGGGTCGCGGTATGGATGTCGAAGAGCTGGGCAGGGCGAAGTACGTCAGTCTCACCACCTTCCGCAAGGACGGCACGCCCGTGGCGACGCCGGTGTGGGCGGTGACCGACGGCGGAGAGCTGTACGTGTGGACGCGCAGCGACTCGTGGAAGGTCAAGCGGATCCGCAACGACGGCCGGGTCACCGTCGCCGCCTGTGACGTGCGCGGGCGCACGGAGGAGGGGGCGCCGGTGCGGGAGGGCGAGGCCCGGCTGCTCGACGAGGCGGGGCTGCGGAGGGTGCGGGGGCTCATGTCACGCAAATACACGTGGCAGTTCTGGGCGGTGGACGTGCCCGCGATGATGGTGCGGCGGGGACGGCGGCCGCACACCGCGATCGCCGTCAAGCTTTGAGGTGTCCGTAGTCCGCCCGTAACACAGGTGGGGTCCAATGCGGTCATGGAGACCGCGACTTCGCCGGCGATCGGTCAACTCACCGCATATTTACGTGGGTTGACCCAGAGGCTGGATCCTGGGGCAGGCTGGTACGGGGAATTCCTACGCCGGGATCCGGACGGGCTGCGGGCCTGTCTCGACGGGGCCGCGATACCTCCGTGGGACGTGGTGGAGTCGCTCCTGCGGGACCTGACGGCGACGCGGGGCGAGCAGATCGGGGCGCGGGAGACCGTGTACGCGGCCCGGCTGCGGGCCGCGGCGGTCACCGCGTGGGACAGGCTCCCGGGCGGGACGGAGGAGCTGCGGACCCAGTACGCGGGGGCGGCCGCGCAGCGGGCGGACGCGCGCGCGGCCCTGCGGAGCCTCACGGCCCGGCTCGGTGGCGCCGGCGACCCGGCGGAGGCGGACGCCCTGGCCCGGGAGCTCTCCTGGGCCCAGGACGACGCGGCCCGCGCCGCGGCCCGCCACGAGGACATCTCGGCCCGCCTGGCGGCCCTGCGAGCCGGCCCCGGCGACTCGGTACGGCCCGCCGGCCCGGACACCCCACGGCCCCTCCCCGCCGTACTCCGCCAACGCCCGGCCGGCCTGGCCCCGCCAACCGCTCCGGCGGACCTGCCGTTGGCCCAGGCTGAGGTGCCGGTCGGGCGGGCGGACCTGCCGTTGGCCCAGGCTGAGGTGCCGGTCGGGCGGGCGGACCTGCCGTTGGCTCAGGCTGAGGTGCCGGTCGGGCGGGCGGGGACGCCGGTTGTTCAAGCCGAGGTTCCGGTCGGGCGGCCCGAGGGGCGCTGGCTGCGCGGCGCGCGGCGGGCCGGGGGCGCCCGCTACGCGGGCTCGGCGGCCGCCGAAGCCCCGGCCTTCACGCCACCGCCGGGCCACCCGGACGGTGACACCGCCCCCGGCGAGGGCCGCGCCCCGCGAGGGGCGCGCTTCGGCCGCCCCGAACCCGAACTCCCGGCTCCCCGGGGCGCCCGATTCGGCCGCCCGGCGGGCGCGATGCCAGAGGACACCCCGGCCGCTCGCGAACCGGGCCACCAGCCCACCCCGACACCCGGCGCTCCCCGGCCGGGCGCGGGGGGCGGGGCGCCCCCGGCAGGGCCCGGCAAACCGGGCCCTGAGGCCTGGATCCACACGGCCACCGGTCATGGACCGGGGGAGACGGCATCCGGGGCCGACGGGTTCGCCGCGCCGGGGTACGGGGAGTCCGGCCCGGGGGTCTGGGGCCAGATGGCCGACGGTCCTGAACTGGGGGAGGCGGTGGCGTCCGGATGCGACGAACTCGGCCCGGGGGTCTGGGCCCACACGGCCATCGGTCATGAACCGGGGGAGACGGTATCCGGGGCCGGCGGGTTCGTCGGCTCCCGGTACGGCGAGCTCGGCCCGGGGAACTGGGCCCAAGCGGTCGCGCCGGGGTACCGGGAGTCCGGCTCGGGGGGCCGGGACCGGATCGCCGACGGTCCTGAGCCGGGGGAGGCGTACCCGGTGGGGGCCTGGGGGGTCGAGGGTCTCCCCGGGCCCGGTGAAGCGGCGGCCCGCTCGGCGCCGTCCGCGAGGAGCACGCGGGCCGTCGTCGGCGAGCTGATCGCGCTGCGCGCGCAAGGGCGTGGCGGCGAGGCGCACGCGCTGCTCTGCGAGGCCGCCGCCTGGCGCGCGGACCGGCTGCCCGGCCTCGCCGACCAACTGGCCCGCGCCGGGCTCGCGGCCGACTGGGCCACCCTGCTGTGGGAGGCGGCATCGCTCCCGCCCGAGCGGCTCGCCGCGGCCGCGGCCGCCCTCGGCGGCGCAGGCCGGGAGGCCGACAGCGACGCGCTGCTGCGCCAGGGCGTGGCCCGCCCCACCGCCGAGATCGCCGAGGCGGCCCTCGCCCTCGGCGCGGCGGACCGGACCCGCGAGGCCGACGCCCTGCTCGACGCCTTCGTCCGGGTCCGCACCGCGGAGGAGGCGGCGGCCCTCGCCCGCCGCGATCCGCAGTGGTTCGCCCCGCGCCTGCTCCAGGCCGCCGCGGCGCTGTCCGGAACCCGCCACCGCGATCTGCTCCACGCCTTCCGCGTAGCAGGGATCACCGCGGCGTAAACCGCCCGTCTCCTGACCGCAATCGACCGCGGGGCGACGTAACCTGATCGACTACTCCAACCGCGCACGGCGGTCTTGCCCCACGCTGTGACGAGGCCTACGTTCTACTCCCTACGCACACCGTCTACGTGCGTAGAACTCGGCGTTCCCGTCGCGAGGAGCAGCTCATGGCCCAAGTCGTCCGCGCCGCGCTGGTCCAGGCCACCTGGACCGGAGACACCGAATCGATGATCGCCAAACACGAGGAGCACGCCCGCCGGGCCGCCGCCCAGGGAGCGAAGATCATCGGCTTCCAGGAGGTGTTCAACGCCCCCTACTTCTGCCAGGTCCAGGAGACCGAGCACTACCGCTGGGCCGAGGCCGTCCCCGACGGCCCGACCGTGCGCCGTATGCAGGACCTCGCCCGCGAGACCGGCATGGTGATCGTCGTACCGGTCTTCGAGCTGGAGTCCGAGGGCTTCTACTACAACACCGCCGCCGTCATCGACGCCGACGGCAGCTACCTCGGCAAGTACCGCAAGCACCACATCCCCCAGGTCAAGGGCTTCTGGGAGAAGTACTACTTCCGCCCGGGCAACCTCGGCTGGCCCGTCTTCGACACCGCCGTCGGCCGTGTCGGGGTCTACATCTGCTACGACCGCCACTTCCCCGAGGGCTGGCGCCAACTGGGCCTGGCCGGAGCCCAGCTCGTCTACAACCCGTCCGCCACCCACCGTGGCCTCTCCGCCTACCTCTGGCAGCTGGAACAGCCCGCCGCCGCCGTCGCCAACGAGTACTTCATCGCCGCGATCAACCGCATCGGGCAGGAGGAGTACGGCGACAACGACTTCTACGGCACCAGCTACTTCGTCGACCCGCGCGGCCAGTTCGTCGGCGACGTCGCCAGCGACAAGGAGGAGGAACTCCTCGTCCGCGACCTCGACTTCGACCTGATCAAGGAGGTCCGCGACCAGTGGGCCTTCTACCGCGACCGCCGCCCCGACGCCTACGGAGGGCTCGTACAGCCGTGACCAACCCGATTCCCCTGCACAGTCGCCACCGCACCGTCCTGCCCGACTGGCTCGCGCTCTACTACGCACACCCCATCGAGCTCACCCACGGCGAGGGCCGCCACGTCTGGGACGCCGACGGCAACCGCTACCTCGACTTCTTCGGCGGCATCCTCACCACGATGACCGCCCACGCCCTGCCCGAGGTCACCAAGGCCGTCTCCGAACAGGCCGGGCGGCTCATCCACTCCTCCACCCTCTACCTCAACCGGCCGATGGTGGAGCTGGCCGAGCGGGTCGCCGCCCTGTCCGGCATTCCCGACGCCCGGGTCTTCTTCACCACCTCCGGCACCGAGGCCAACGACACCGCCCTGCTGCTCGCGACGACGTACCGCCGCTCCAACCAGATCCTGGCGATGCGCAACAGCTACCACGGCCGGTCCTTCTCCACCGTCTCCGTCACCGGCAACAGAGGCTGGTCCCCGACCAGCCTCTCCCCGCTCCAGACGTACTACGTCCACGGCGCCGTCCGCACCCGCGGCCCCTTCGCCCACCTCGACGACACCGCCTTCACCGCCGCCGCCGTCGCCGACCTGGAAGACGTACTCGGCCAGGCCCGCGGCGGAGTGGCCGCGCTCATCGCCGAGCCGATCCAGGGCGTCGGTGGATTCACCTCCCCGCCCGACGGCCTGTACGGGGCCTTCCGCGAGGTCCTGGACCGGCACGGCATCCTGTGGATCAGCGACGAGGTGCAGACCGGCTGGGGCCGTACCGGCGAGCACTTCTGGGGCTGGCAGGCCCACGCCCAGAACGGCCCGCCGGACATCCTCACCTTCGCCAAGGGCATCGGCAACGGCATGTCCGTCGGCGGGGTCGTGGCCCGCGCCGAGGTGATGAACTGCCTGGACTCCAACTCCATCTCCACCTTCGGCGGTTCCCCGGTCACCATGGCGGCCGGCGCCGCCAACCTCGCGTACCTGCTGGAGCACGACCTCCAGGGCAACGCCCGCCGCGTCGGCGGCATGCTGCTGGAGCGGCTGCGTGCGATCGCCGCCCACGTGCCCGCCGTACGGGAGGTACGCGGCCGCGGTCTGATGGCCGGCCTGGAGCTGACCAGGCCCGGAACCGACCAGGCCGACCCGGACGCGGCAGCGGCCGTCCTGGAGGCCGCCCGGGCGGGCGGTCTGCTGATCGGCAAGGGCGGCGGCCACAACACGAGCGTGCTGCGCATCGCGCCGCCGCTCTCCCTGACCGTCGCCGAGGCGGAAGAGGGCGCCGAGATCCTCGAACAGGCGCTCCGCAGCATCCAGTAGGGGGATTCCGATGAGCATCCGCACCCTGATCCGCGGCGGCCTGGTCGTGACCGCCGCCGACGAACTGCACGCGGACGTCCTGATCGAGGACGGCCGCGTGGCGGCCCTGGCCGCGCACGGCTCGGCGGCCGCCGGGGCATGGACGGCCGACCGTACGATCGACGCGAGCGGGAAGTACGTCATCCCGGGCGGGGTCGACGCGCACACCCACATGGAGCTCCCCTTCGGCGGCACCGCGGCCTCGGACACCTTCGAGACCGGAACCCGGGCCGCCGCCTGGGGCGGCACCACCACCATCGTCGACTTCGCCGTGCAGAGCGTGGGCCAGTCCCTGCGCGAGGGACTCGACACCTGGTACGACAAGGCCGACGGCAAGTGCTCCGTCGACTACGCCTTCCACATGATCCTCTCGGACGTCAACGAGGGCACCCTCAAGGAGATGGACCTCCTGGTGAGCGAGGGGGTCACCTCCTTCAAGCTGTTCATGGCCTACCCGGGCGTCTTCTACAGCGACGACGGGCGCATCCTGCGCGCCATGCAGCGCGGCGCCGCCAACGGCGGGCTGATCATGATGCACGCCGAGAACGGCATCGCCATCGACGTCCTGGTCGAACAGGCCCTGGCCCGCGGCGAGACCGACCCCCGCCATCACGGCGAGGTCCGCAGGGTGCTCCTCGAAGCCGAGGCCACCCACCGCGCCATCCAGCTCGCGCGGGTGGCGGGCGCCCCCTTGTACGTCGTCCACGTCTCGGCGGAGGAGGCGGTGGCCGAGCTGGCCGCCGCCCGCGACAAGGGTCTGCCCGTCTTCGGAGAGACCTGCCCGCAGTACCTCTTCCTGTCCACCGACAACCTCGCCGAGCCCGACTTCCAGGGCGCCAAGTACGTCTGCTCCACCCCGCTGCGGCCCCGCGAGCACCAGGAGGCGCTGTGGCGGGGGCTGCGGACCAACGACCTGCAGGTGGTCTCCACCGACCACTGCCCGTTCTGCTTCCGCGGCCAGAAGGAGCTGGGCCGCGGCGACTTCTCCAAGATCCCCAACGGGCTGCCGGGGGTGGAGAACCGCATGGACCTCCTCCACCAGGCCGTCGTGGACGGACACATCAGCCGCCGCCGCTGGATCGAGATCGCCTGCGCGACCCCGGCCCGGATGTTCGGCCTCTACCCGCAGAAGGGCACCATCGCGCCGGGTTCCGACGCCGACATCGTCCTCTACGATCCGCACGCCGAGCAGGTCATCTCCGCCGAGACACACCACATGAACGTGGACTACTCGGCGTACGAGGGCAAGCGGATCACCGGCCGCGTCGACACCGTGCTCTCCCGCGGCGAACTCGTCATCGACCGGCGCGAGTACGCGGGCCGGGCCGGCCACGGGGTCTTCGTCCCCCGCTCCACCTGCCAGTACCTGTAAGGAGTGTCCGTCATGGACTTCGGCCTCGTCCTGCAAACCGATCCGCCCGCCTCGCAGGTCATCAGCCTCATGCGCCGTGCCGAGCGCAACGGGTTCCGCTACGGCTGGACCTTCGACTCCGCCGTGCTGTGGCAGGAGCCGTTCGTCATCTACAGCCAGATCCTGGAGCACACCCGAAAACTGCACGTCGGGCCGATGGTCACCAATCCGGGCACCCGCACCTGGGAGGTCACCGCCTCCACCTTCGCCACCCTCAACGACATGTTCGGCAACCGCACCGTGTGCGGGATCGGGCGCGGGGACTCGGCGATGCGGGTCGCCGGACGCGCGCCGAACACGCTGGCCCGGCTCGGCGAGGCCATCGAGGTGATCCGCGACCTCGCCGAGGGCCGGGAGGCGGTCGTCGACGGCAATCCGATCCGGATCCCCTGGATCCGGGACGGGAAGCTCCCGGTGTGGATGGCCGCGTACGGCCCGAAGGCCCTCGCCCTGGCCGGGCAGAAGGCGGACGGGTTCATCCTCCAGCTCGCCGACCCCTACCTCACCGAGTGGATGGTCAAGTCGGTCCGGGACGCCGCCGCGGCGGCCGGCCGCGACCCTGCGTCGATCACCATCTGCGTGGCGGCCCCCGCGTACGTCGGCGAGGACCTCGCCCACGCCCGTGACCAGTGCCGGTGGTTCGGCGGCATGGTCGGCAACCACGTCGCCGACCTGGTCGGCCGCTACGGCGAACACTCCGGGCTGGTCCCGGACGCCCTGACGGAGTACATCAAGGCCCGACAGGGCTACGACTACAGCCACCACGGCCGCGCCGGCAACCCGTCCGCGGACTTCGTCCCCGACGAGATCGTCGACCGCTTCTGCCTGCTGGGCCCGGCCGAGGCCCACATCGAGAAGCTGCGCGCCCTGCGCGACCTCGGCGTCGACCAGTTCGCCCTCTACGACATGCACGACGCGAAGGAGTCCACGATCGACGCCTACGGGCAGCACATCATCCCGGCACTCAGATCCTGACGCCCGGGCCCGGCCCGGGCCCGGATCGCGACCTGAAGGGACGCGCGCTCATGCTGGACCACACGATCGGCGACGACACCCCGGACCGCGTCGAGCTCGCTCCCGGCGAAGTCCCCTCCGACGGCCGTTTCGCCAACCCCGACCTCCTGCCCGTACCGGTCGGGGCCAGGCGCTGGACCACGTACAACTTCACGGCCCTGTGGGTCGGCATGGCGCACAACATCCCCTCGTGGCTGCTCGCCTCCGGGCTGGTGGCCCTGGGAATGGACTGGAAGCAGGCCGTCTTCACCATCGCCCTGGCCAACCTCATCGTGCTGGTGCCGATGCTGCTCACCGGGCACGCCGGCCCCAAGTACGGGATCCCGTTCCCGGTCCTGGCCCGGGCCTCCTTCGGGGTGCGCGGAGCGAATCTGGCGGCGCTGATCCGGGCGGCCGTGGCCTGCGCCTGGTTCGGGATCCAGACCTGGATCGGCGGGTCCGGGATCTTCGTCCTGCTCGGCAAGATCTTCGGCGGCTGGGCGGACGCCGGGGAGATCGCCGGCCAGCCCTGGACCCTCTGGCTGTGCTTCGTCCTCTTCTGGGTCCTCGAACTCGCCATCATCTACCGGGGGATGGAGACGCTTCGGCGCTTCGAGAACTGGGCGGCACCCTTCGTCATCGTCGGCGCCCTGGCGCTCTTCGTGTGGATCGGGCTGAAGGCGGGCGGCTTCGGCGAACTCCTCGACCAGCCGTCCAAGCTCGGCTGGGGCGCGGACTTCTGGCCGGTCTTCTTCCCTTCGCTCATGGGGATGATCGCCTTCTGGTCCACCCTCTCGCTCAACATCCCGGACTTCACCCGATTCGGCGCCGGCCAGCGCTCCCAGATCCTCGGACAGACGCTGGGGCTGCCGACGACGATGACCCTCTTCGCGCTGCTGTCGGTGTTCGTCACCTCCGGCTCCGAGGCGGTGTACGGCACCCCGATCTGGGACCCGGTGGAGCTGGTCTCCAAGACCGACAACGTCTTCGGGCTGCTCTACGCCCTGGTCACAGTGCTCGTCGCGACGATCTCGGTGAACATCGCGGCGAACGTCGTCTCCCCGGCGTACGACCTGGCCAACCTGGCTCCCCGCCGGATCAACTTCCGCAGGGGGGCGCTGATCACGGGGGTGGTCGGCGTCCTGATCATGCCGTGGAAGCTGACCTCCACCCCCGAGCTCTACATCTTCACCTGGCTCGGCCTGGTCGGCGGCCTGCTCGGAACGGTCGCCGGCATCCTCATCGCGGACTACTGGATCGTGCGGCGCACGAGGCTTTCGCTGCCCGACCTGTACCGGGAGGGCGGGCCGTACTGGTACACCGGCGGCTGGAACGTCCGGGCGCTGGCGGCCTTCCTGGTCGGCGGGGTGCTGGCCATCGGCGGCTCGCACTCGGCCCCCGGCCAGGGCCCCTTCCCCGAGGACGGCCTGATCCCCTTCCTGAAGCCGCTGGCGGATTACGGCTGGGCGGTGGGTCTGGCCTCGTCCATGCTGCTGTACACGGCGCTCATGCGCCGGCAGCGTCCCGACGGCTGACCCACCGGCCCGGGCGTCCACCGCCTCGGCGAACCACGGGTCCGTCACGATCTCCTGCACCGTGCAGCAGCCGGCGGCCTGGAGGGCGACCTCAGCGACCCTTCGGGCGCCCGGCCCCGGATCGTAGGCGAAGGTCCCGCGCGCCAGACGCGGCGGGCAGCTCCGCTCGGCCGGTTCACCCGCGGTCCACCCGGAGTCCAGCCCTTCGCAGGGAACCGTCGGTGGGGTTTGTCAGCCGGGCGTGCTTTGCTGGAGGCATGATCGATGAGTTCCTGGCACGAGGCCTGTCCGATGTGGAAGAGGCCGTCCGCAAGGCGGCGGCGGTCGAGATCATGCCGAGATTCCGCCAGCTCGCCGACCACGAGGTCGACGAGAAGACCGGACCGCACGACCTGGTGACGGTCGCCGACCGCAAGGCCGAGGAGCACCTCACGGCCTCCCTGACGCGGCTGCTGCCCGGTTCGGCCGTGGTCGGCGAGGAAGCCGTGCACGCCGACCCGACCGTGTACGCGGCGCTGCGCGCGGACGCCCCGGTATGGATCGTGGACCCCGTCGACGGCACCCGGCAGTTCGTCTCCGGCGACCCCGCCTTCTGCACCCTGGTGGCGCTGGCCCACCACGGGGAGATCCTCGCCTCCTGGACCTTCGCCCCGGCCCTGGACGAGCTGGCGACCGCCGTGCGCGGGCAGGGCGCGTACGTCAACGGCGAGCGGATCCACAGCGGCTCGCCCGAACGGGGCGCCGAGCTGCGGATCGCCATGGCCCACCCCCTGTACACCTCCGAGGAGGACAAGCGGACCCTGGGCCGGCTGGACGTGCCCGGTGTGGCGGCCAGGCCGTGCGGATCGGCGGGCCTGGAGTACCTGAAGGTGGCCCGCGGCGAGATGGACGGCCTGGCCTTCACCTGGCCCTCGGCCTGGGACCACGCGGCCGGGCTGCTGCTGGTCGCCGAGGCCGGCGGGGCGCAGACCACCGTCGCCGGGGTGCCCTTCCGGGTGGACCGGGACAACGCACTGCCCTTCGCTGTCGGCCGGGACGAGGCCACCGCGGTCCGCATCCGCGACCTGCTGCGGGGTTAGGGAACGCGCGGCCGGAATATCCTGGGGAACGCAGGCGCCGCCGGACGAAGGAGTCGCAAGTGCCGTCGATTCTCGATGCGGTCGTGGTGGGGGCGGGGCCCAACGGGCTGACGGCCGCCGTCGAACTGGCCCGGCGCGGCTTCTCGGTGGCCGTGTTCGAAGCCGCCGACGCGGTCGGCGGCGGCGCCCGGACCGAGGAGCTGACCCTCCCCGGCTTCCGGCACGACCCCTGTTCGGCCGTACACCCGCTCGGCATCGGCTCGCCCGTCTTCGCCACGATGCCGCTGAAGCGGTACGGGCTGGAGTGGCTGCACGCCCCGCTGCCCATGGCGCACCCCTTCGACGACGGCACGGCCGCCGTCCTGTCCCGCTCGGTCGCGGAGACGGCGGCGTCCCTCGGGCCGCGGGACGCGGGTGCGTACCGCCGGCTCGTGGGTCCGTACCTCGGCAAATGGGACACGCTGGCCCGGGACTTCATGTCGCTGCCGGGCACCGCCCTGCCCCGCGACCCCGTCACCCTCGCCCGCTTCGGGCTCACCGGGCTGCCCCCCTCGACCTGGCTCCTGCGCCGCTTCCGCGAGGACCGCGCCCGGGCGTTGTTCGCGGGGCTCGTCGCGCACGTCATCGCCCCGCTCGGCGGGATCGCCACCGGCGCCGTGGGCCTGGTCTTCGCCCTGGCCGCGCACGCGAACGGCTGGCCCATGCCGCGCGGCGGCTCGCAGTCGATCTCCGACGCGCTCGCCGGGTACCTGCGGGACCTCGGCGGTACGATCCACACCGGCTTCGAGGTCAAGCGGCTCGACGACCTCCCGCCGGCCCGCGCGTACGTCTTCGACACCTCGCCGACCGCCCTGGCCCGGATCGCGCGCCTGGGCCGGGCCTACGAGGGCTACAGGTACGGCGCCTCCGTGTTCAAGATCGACTACGCGCTGGACGGCCCCGTCCCGTGGACCGCCGAGGAACCCCGCCGGGCCGGCACCGTCCAGGTCGGCCCGCGCACCCGCGACATCGACGCCGCCCTGCAACTCGCCTCGGGCGGCCGCGCCCCGCGCAACCCCTTCCTCATCACGGCGCAGCCCAGCCTCGCCGACCCCGGCCGGGCACCCGCGGGCAAGCACGTGTTCTGGGCGTACGGGCATGTCCCGGCGGGCTGGGGCGGAGACCTCACCGACGCCGTCGAACGCCAACTGGAGCGCTTCGCACCGGGCTTCCGCGACCTGGTCCTGGCCCGCGCCACCGCCGGCCCGCCCGAGCTCGCCGCCCGCAACGCCAACTACGTCGGCGGGGACATCGCCTGCGGCGCCGCCTCGGGGCTCCAGCTCCTGCTGCGCCCCAAGCTCTCCTTCTCTCCGTACACGACCCCCCATCCGGCCGTCTTCATCTGCTCCTCCGCGACCCCGCCCGGCCCGGGCGTGCACGGCATGTCCGGCCACAACGCCGCCAAGGCGGTCTGGCGCCACCTGCGAAAGGACTTCTGATGCCCCGCATCACCCTGGTCCTCGGCGACATCACCACCGAGAAGGCCGACGTGATCGTCAACGCCGCGAACTCCTCGCTGCTCGGCGGCGGCGGGGTCGACGGCGCCATCCACCGGCGCGGCGGCCCGGAGATCCTCGCCGCCTGCGAGGACCTGCGCCGCTCGCACTACGGCAAGGGCCTGCCCACCGGCCGGGCCGTCGCCACCACCGCGGGCCGGCTCCCGGCCGGGCACGTCGTCCACACCGTCGGCCCGGTCTGGTCGCGGGAGGAGGACCGGTCGGCGATGCTGGCCTCCTGCTACCGCGAATCCCTGCGGGTCGCCGACGAGCTGGGGGCCCGCACGGTCGCCTTCCCGGCCATCTCCACAGGGACCTACGGCTGGCCGATGGACGACGGGGCGCGGATCGCCGTGGAGACGGTACGGGAGGCCCGGACCGAGGTGGACGAGGTCCGGTTCGTGCTCTTCGACGCGTCGGCCTACGCGGTCTTCGAAGCGGCGGTCGGGGCCGCCCGGTAGGCGACGCCGCCGACACCGAGGGGTGACCGGCGGGCTTCAGGGGCGTCGCGCGGACCCGCCGGGGGAGGGGCGGGGGTACGTGCGGGACTGCTTGACGCTGCCGAACGCGAAGCTCGACTCGATCGAGGCGATACCGGGAATGGCGTGGATCCGGTGGCGCACCAGGGCTTCGTACGCCTCCAGGTCCTCGATGACCACGCGCAGCAGGTAGTCGCTGCTCCCCGCCATCAGGTAGCAGTCCTGGATGTGCTCGATGACCGCCACGTGCTCCTCGAAGAGCCGGACCGCCTGAGCGGTGTGGCGTTCCAGCCGGATCCGGACGAAGACGGTGACCGGGAGCCCGAAGGCGACCTGGTCGACCATGGCCGTGTAGCCGCGGATCAGACCGGCCTCCTCCAGGCGCCGGACGCGGCGCAGACAGGGCGACGGGGAGAGCCGGACGCGGTCGGCGAGGTCCTGGTTGGTCAGGCGCCCGTCGGCCTGCAATTCCCGGATGATCTGCAGATCGACTGCGTCCACGGCCACTCCTTGGCAGATCCTGCCCCAAACGTATGTCCGAGAGGCAGAACTGGCAATCGGCTGCCCCGGCCGAAGCCCTAGCGTTGCCCTCGAACGGGCCAGACCGGTCCGCTCTCAGAGGCTGGAGCACATTTTCCGTGGTCGCGACGAACATCACCGGGGTGACCGCGCCTCCTGACACAGCGGTCCCGCCGGCCGGAAACCCCGGCCGGCTCGGGCTCTCCCCGCACGCCCAGGGCGTGCTCGCGCTCCTGGTGACCGTGTCGATCTGGGCCGCCTTCGCGCTCAGCGCCCGGGCCCTGAGCGCGTCCACCCTCCTGCCCGCCGACGCGGCCCTGCTGCGCTTCGGCGTCCCGATCGTCGTCCTGCTCCCCGCGCTGTGGCGGCGCCGCCACCGGATCGCGGCGGTCCGGCCGGGCCCCGCGATCAAGATCGTCTGTGGTGCGGGCGTGCCGTTCTTCCTCGCGGCGATGCACGGCGGCGCCCTGACGTCCGCGGCGTTCGTCGGCTCGATCGTTCCCGGAATGGTCCCGTTGTTCGTCTCCGCGCTCATGGCCGCCCGCGGCCACGGCGCGCCCCGCGGAACCCAGGCCGCCGGGCTCGCGCTGATCGCGGTCGGCGTGATCGCCCTCGTCTGGCGCTACGTCGTCCCCGTGGACACGGACGTACTGGCGGGGGCCGGCACCCTCCTGGTCGCCAGCGGACTGTGGGCCCTGTACACGGTCGGCCTGCGGGACGTCGACCTCGATCCGGTCGGCTCGATCGGACTGCTGTGCCTGCCCTCGTTCGCGGTCATCGGGCTCCTGGTCCTCACCGGGGTGCTCCCGACGGGCCTCGCGCACGCGGCGGGCGGCGACATCGCCCTGTTCCTCGTCGTGCAGGGATTCGGGGTCGGCCTGTGCGCCGGCCTGCTGTACGCCTTCGCCATCCGCCGGCTGGGCGCCGAGCGCAGCTCCGTCGTCGGCAGCCTCAGCCCCGTGGCCGTGGTCCTGCTGGCCATCCCCCTCCTCGACGAATCACCCACCCTCGCCGTGCTCGTCGGCGTACCCCTCATCACCGCCGGCGTCGTGCTCGCCAACCGCCGTCCCGGCATCCGTCACGTACCCGAGGTTCCCGAACATGCTTGAGCTCCTCCCGCCGCCGCCCACCGACCCGCTGTGGGAACTGACCGCGGAGTTCGCCGCCGACGAGCGGCCCGAGCGCCTGAACCTCGTCCTCGGCGTCTACCGCGACCACACGGACCGCACGCCCGTCATGGCCGCCGTACGTGAGGCCGAGATCCGTCTGGCGGAGCGCTCCGAGTCCAAGGAGTACCGGGGACTCTCCGGCAACGCCGCATTCAACCGGGTCCTGCCGGCGCTGGTCCTGGGGTCCCAGGTGCCCGCCGACCGCGCCGTGGCCGTCCAGACCGTCGCCGGCTCCGGCGCGCTGCGGCTGCTGGCCGACCTGATCTGCCGGACCCGCCCGGGCACGACGGTCTGGATCAGCGACCCGGCGTACGTGAACCACCGGCCCATCCTTGAGGCCGCCGGGCTGACGGTCCGTACGTACGGCTGGCGCGACGCCCAGGGCGGCTTCGACGCGGAAGGCGTGCTGCGGGAACTGCGCGGCGCGCGGCGCGACGACGTCGTCCTGCTCCAGGGGTGCTGCCACAACCCGACGGGAGCCGATCCCACGCTGGACGCCTGGGAGGCGCTGGCCGAGCTGGCCGTCCGGGGCGGCTGGATGCCGTTCGTCGATCTCGCCTACCACGGGCTCGGGGACGGGCTGGAGGCCGATCTGCTGCCCACGCGCATCCTGGCCGCCCGCGTGCCCGAGATGCTCATCGCCGTCAGCTGTTCGAAGAACTTCGGCCTCTACAGCGACCGCACCGGTTGCGCCATCGTCCTCGGCGCGTCCGGCCGGGCGCTGCGGCACGCCGAGACGGCCTTGCAGAACGCCGCCCGGACGCTGTACTCGATGCCGCCCGAGCACGGCGCCGCCGTCGTCACGACGATCCTGGAGGACGCCGGGCTGCGGGCCGACTGGCAGGCGGAACTGGAGGTCATGCGCGGCCGGATCGAGGCCAACCGGTCGGACCTGACGACGCACCTGAGCGCCCTGGGCTGCGGCCCGCAGGCGCGGGCCCTCGCGCGGCAGAAGGGGATGTTCTCGATGCTGCCGCTCACCGCGGCGCAGATGCTCCGGCTGCGCCGGGAGTTCGCCGTCTACGGCACCACGTCGGGGCGGATCAACATCGCGGGAATCCCGGGCCACCGCATCCCCCGGCTCGCGCAGTCCGTCGCGTCCGTCCTCGGCGGGGCGCCCGCGCCCAGGCTGCTCGAAGGCGCGCTGGGGAACTAGTGCCGATGCGCGCCGGGGAACCGGTGCGACAGCGGGACCCACGCAGGCGGACGAGCGCACTGGGGAACCGCGCGGAACAAGACAGTCCCCGGCAGTCTCGCCGATGCCATGAGCCATCCGCCGTCGCCGATGGCTCCCGTGGTTCGCAAGAGCTGCCGGGGGCCTGGCCAGAGCCTGGACAAGGGTCACGCGAGCCTCTGGACGTCTCCGGAGGGAGGTGCGGCTCTATCCGGTATTCCGGTGTAATGATGAGTTTCCTCCCTATTTCGCCCGAGTCAAGACCTGTGCCCGCTCGACTTCGCAGGCGCCCTACACCCAGTTGACCTCCGCCCGCTCCAGCAGCGGGTCGTCCGTCAGCTGGAACAGCGGCACGGCGAAGTTGCCCGACCTGAACCGCCCGCCGAAGTGCAGGCCGAGCACCCGGTGGTCGGCCAGGTCGAAGACCGGGGAGCCGCTGTTGCCGCCGAGCGTGGAGCAGTCGTGCGTCATCGTGAACCCGGGCCCGTCCGGGACCAGCGCCGTCGCCGTGCCCGGCTGGAGCCGCTTCACGTTGTAGATGTCCATGAAGATGCGGCTCATGGCCTCCGGCTCGTTGCGGCGGCCGTCCGCCGCCGGGTAGCCCACCACGTACACGGGCCGTCCCGGCAGGTCCGGCGGAGCGTCGGCCGCGACCGGCAGCGGCGTCGGCAGCGGCCCGCCGCCGCCGGCCGTCGGGGACACCCGGAGCAGTGCCATGTCGACGTCCTGGTGGATGCCGATGACCTCGGTGACCTTGAACTCGAACGATCCGTCGGTGGCGGGCGTGCCGAGTTCCTCGGCGGTGTCGATGCGCGCACCCATGCCCTGGCGGAAGGTGAACCCGCCTTCGCCGTCCGCACGGCTGAACTCGGCCGCGACATGGCGGTTGGTCATCACGGCGAACGGCGAGACCAGGAAGCCCGTGCCCAGCCAGTCCAGTTCCGCGTGGCCGGAGACCTCCACCCGGCCGACCCGCTCGATCGACTTCCGGATGCCCGGCCGCTGCCCGTCCAGCAGCGCCCAGTCGCCCGGCTGCGAGGCGAAGTCCTGGCCCTGGACCAGGATCGCCGGGCGGCCTTCGAGCAGGACGATCGCCTCCACCCCGAAGTACTCGTCCGCGTCGACGTCCCCGGTGCGGCCCGCCGCCAGCTTCTCCAGCCCGCGCACCCCGGCTTCCAGCACCCTGGCCCGCTCCTCCCGGGCGGCGCGGCCGATCTGCGCGGCCGCCTCGTCCTCGCGGGGAAGCTCCTCGGCGGACTCGAGTATCTCCGTGTCCTTCTCCGCGTCCAGCCCCTTGCGTACGCGTGCGGCCACCTCCAGCAGGTCCTCTCGGAAGACCTGCTCGGGCCCGGTCGACACCGGTGATCCAGCGCGCATCTCACACCTCCTGTGGTCGTGGCCGCCGCGTCAGCGTGACTGGGCCGCGGCGATCTCGTCGTGGATCTGCGGGCTGTGCTCCCGCAGGTGCCGCATGATGGCGCTCAGTTGCGTGCCGACGTTCACGAAGGCCGTGTTCTTGCCCTGGAAGCTGACGTCCGAGACGCGACGCGTGCCGCGGTGCAGGGCCACCACGGTCCAGTCGTCGGTCAGCACCGGCGAGCCGGAGGAGCCGCCCCGGGTGTCGGTGAAGTAGCGCACGTCCCGGTCGTCCGCCTCGAACGCGAGGTTGTTGCGCAGCGCGATCCGCTTCGGCTCCCCACCCGGGTGCTGGATGATGTTGAGCGCCACCGGCGTGTCCTTGGCCACCGCCAGCGGTGCGGTGGCGACGCGGAGGAAGGGCCGGGGCGGCGCGGCGGCCAGGCGCAGCACGGCGTAGTCGAGTTCCTCGTCCCAGGCGACGAGTTCGCTCGCCTGCGCCTCCTCGGTTTCCGAGTCGTCCTCGCTCAGGTAGTCGAACCGGGAGCGTGATCCCTGAGCCTGGAGCCGGAGGTCCGCCGGGTCCGCCACCTGCTGCTGGCCGTCGGTGCGCTTGCGGGCGTTGACCACGTGGTGGTTCGTGACGAGCAGGTCGGGGGCGATCAGCCAGCCCGTGCCGGTGTGGGGCAGCGCCAGCGGCTGGAGCAGGGCGCCCCCCTGGTACGGCAGCACCTTGATGCGGGCGACCGAGGAGCCCGCCAGCGCTCCGCTGCTCAGGAAGTCGAAGGGCACCGTGTCGTCCCGGAAGATGATCTCTTCCTTGGTCTCCCCGGTGGGGACGTCGGGCGCCACGTCGGGCTCACCGGCAGCGTCGCGCGCCACCCGGTCCAGTGCCTTGAGGACCACGTCGCGGGCAGCGGCGTCGGTGAGCTGGTCGGCGGCGTTCCGGAGCCAGACGGCCAGCGGCACGGTGCCGTCGATCAGCCGCTCCACCCGGTTCATCTCGTTGAGGTCCGAGTGGACCTGCTGGCCGGGCGCCGCGAGGAGCGGCAGCGAGCCGCGGTACTTCGGGAGGATGCCCGTGAACAGCAGGCTCCGCAGTGCCGGGTCCGTCAGACCCGTCTCCACCGCGGTGTCCCGCAGCTGTACGACGTCGTCCTGCGAGAGATACGTGTCGCTCATGGTCGATCAGGCCGCTCTGTGGCCGTTCCCTTCGGCTGGCTCTGCTGAGTGGTCCGCCCAGCCCGGCTCCGACGCGACCGGCGGCGCGTCCGTGGGTACGTCCGTGGGTACGTCCGTGGGTGCGTCCGGCCCGGGGGTGGCGGCACCGGCGCCCATCGCCGCCGCTACGCCCGAGACGAGCTCGCCGCTCCGGTCGTCGAGGGCCAGGAGGCGCCTGGCGAGCCGGTCGAGAGTCCCGAGCCGGCGCGCCTCGCGCAGGGTGCCCCGCACCCCCTGGTGGGTGGCCCCGGTCGTGTCCCCCCGGTCGGGCGGCCCGACGGAGTCCTCCAGCAGGCGGCGCAGCGAGTCCCGCAGCTCGGGCCGGCGGGCCACCACGCGGCCGATCGCCTCGCCGAGGACGTCCAGGACCCCGTCCTCGGCCTCGGGCAGGCCCACGACGTCCAGGACGTGCTCCAGGATCCGCGGGTGGTCGCGCGAGACCTCGGCGACCGCGGCACGCACCAGGGCGGGCTGGCGGACGAGCTCCGCGTCGGGCAGCCGCCGCAGCCGCTCGGCGAGCCTGCCCTCGACCTCCTCGTCGTTTTCCTCGACGCCGGACGCCAGCCGTGCACGGGTCAGCAGGGCGCCCAGCGCCTCGAAGTCCTTGCCCAGGCCCGTGGCGATCTCCTCGGCCTCGGCGAGGTCCTCGTCGGCCTCGCCGAGCTCGCCGTCCGCCTCGGCCAGCCGGGCGGAGAGGAGCAGCAGCTCCAGCTGCAGTCCGGGGAAGCCGTCCTCCTCGGCGCGGGTCACGGCCGCGTCGGCGGCCGCCCGGGCGTCGGCACGACGGCCCAGCCGGTCCAGGGTCTCGACCCACAGGGGGTGCAACGGGCTGCCCGAGGTCCACGGGCGCCGCTCCTCGAGCCGGGCCGCGGCCGCGTCGGTGTACCCCTGCGACAGCAGGTCCTCCACCTCGCGGGCGGTGATGCGCTCCCAGTCCTCCTGGTCCGCCTCCGCGAGCACCTCGTCCGGGGCGTGGCCGCCGAAGCGCCCGGCGAGGTACGCGGCGGACCGTCCCGCCATGTCCTCGTCGGCCCCGGTGAGGAACCGCTCGACACCCGGCAGCCAGCGCAGCTCCACCTCGCGCGGGCTCTCGTTCAACCGCAGCCGGTGGTAAATCTCCTCCGCGCGCGGCTCCAGGCCCTCGCGTGCCGCGTAGTACGCGACGGCCCGCTGCCCGACCGCCCGCATCACGTCCGCACGGGCGCGGTCGGCCAGCCGCAGCATGATGGCCCGCAGGTCGGCCCGGTGGCGTACGGTCCCCGGACCGGCGGATTCCACCAGGTCGAGCCGGGAGAGCAGCTCGAAGAGGCGCTCCGCCTCCAGATCGGAGTCCACCGCCAGTCCGCACGGCTCGGCGAGGACTTCCCGGATCAGTCCGGGGGTGATGGTCCGCAGCGCCATCCCGGCCTGGGCCAGGGCACGGACGTCCTCGTCCCCGATGCGCCTCAGGATCCGCTCGTACAGGGTCCCCTGGATGAGCATCTGGTCGACCTTGCGGAAGAAGTGCCGGCGCCGCCGGGGCAGGCTCTCGATGAGTTCGTTCAGCGACTCGGCCCGGTCGCCCTCCTGTTCGGCTGCCCGCGCCGCCAGCTTCAGGCTCAGGGGATTGCCGCCCACGCGCTCGGCGAGCTTCTCGGCGAGCCGTTCGTCGGTCACCCCGCAAGAGACGAGGAGGGCCACGGAGGACTTCGGTCCGAGGTCGTTCAGCTCGATGGCCAGCGGCTCCACCACCCGGGCCGGATGCTGCTTCAGCAGTCGGCCGGCGACGACGGTGCGCAGCCGCGGGTGCACCTTCTGGAGCGCCGACCAGACACCCCACATGCGGCCGAGCTCGGGGGAACCGCGGTACTGGGCCTCCTCGAAGGAGTCGATCACGAGCACCAGGGGCGGCTGCTCCCGCGCGGGCACCCCCACGGCCTGGACGACGAGTGTCGCGAGCTGGGCCGCCAGCATGCCCTCGCGCGCGGCGGCCAGGGCGTGCACGCCCGACTGGGAGAGCCGCGCCATCGTCGCCCGGGTGGTGGCGAGTTCGTAGAGCTCGTCGACCGTGTCCTCTTCGGTCCGGTGGAGGCCGACGGTCTCCTCGCAGGCATGCGCCAGCGCGTCGAAATCGGCGTGGTGGTCCGGGAACTGGACGCGGAGCTGCCGGGCCATCTCCGCGATCAGGGTGGCCGGTTCGCGGACCGAGAGGGTGGGCCGTTCGAAGTCGACGTACGCGAAGGGGAACGCGGTCGGGAAGTCGCGCAGGCTGTCCCGGAGGAACGTCGCGAGCAGGGCGCTCTTGCCGACGCCGCTCGGCCCGTGGACCAGCACCGGCCGCTTCGTGCCGGTGCCGACCGCCCGGGTGAATTCGTCCTGGAACGGCGTGGGCAGTCCGATGTAGGCGCGCAGCCGGGCGAGTTCCTCGGCGCGCCCCTGGAAAGAGCCGCGTGCGAGGCGGTCGAGGGGCTGCATCAGCCGTGCCCGGTCCAGCAGCTGCTGTACTTCCTCGCACTCCGGGATGCCCGTGATGCCCGGGATCTGCGCGAGCCACAGCACCGCCTGCAGGGTGTGCGGCAGCTCGTCCATCTTCTGGTGGCCGAGGTCCGGGGGCGTGCCGTCGAGGTAGGTCAGCGCGGTGCGTTCCGGGCCCGGGCCGGGCTCGATCTGCTCCAGGTTGGCCAGCAGGGCGAGGCGGGCCCGTTCCGGACCGGCGAAGCCGCGCAGTGCCGTGTCGCGGACCTCCGACTTGAGCACCCAGGTGAAGGTGTTGCGCGCGCCGACGGCCCGGCAGTCGGGCAGCAGCTCCACCCCGGCCGCCCCGGAGGGCTCCTCCTCGCCGGGCAGCTTCAGCCGCGCCGGGTCGAACCGGCTCATCAGGGACGCCGCTTCCCGGTAGGCCTTGCGCAGGTCCGATACGTCTGCGGGGCCGGGGGCGGCCGCCATGGCGGTCAGCCGCTCGCTCAGGCACGCGCCGAAGTCCTCGCCGGGGGTGAGCCCGCCGTAGAGGCGGACCGACGCCGCTGCCGCCGCGCAGACCTTGCGCATGTAGCTGTCCGGGCCGGAGGCCTCTCCCGCCCGGAGGACGGCGGGGACGGTCGTTTCCACGAGGCCGGCGATCCGCTGCGCGTCCGGGGGCGTCGAGGCCTCGGTGAAGAACTGCCGGAAGAACTCCCGAAGATCGTCCGGGCCGAACATCCGGGCGGTGTCCCTGACCTCGTTCTTGCGTATTTCGTACGGGAGCTGGCGCATCGTCGGGGAGTATCCGAGCAGTACCAGCCGCGGCGGTACGTCCGGCGGCGCCGGCCTCTGGTTGTAGATGGTCAGGGCCAGCTTGCCGATGCAGTCCCAGACGTCGGAATTGGCGTCGAGCTTGTCGCAGTCGTCGAGCACCAGCCAGTACTGGCCGGTCGCGGTGGTGGCCTGACTGACGACGCGGTGCACGGCCGCATCGATCTCGGGTAGTGGATCGTTCAATTGTGTCGGATTCAAGGGCGAGAGGGCCGTGTTCGCGAGCCCCGGCGGGGTCGCGTCCGACATCGCGGTCGGGTCCGCGACCGACTCGGTGAGCCTGTGGACCAGCTGCTCGGCGGTCGAAGTCCGGTTCAGTGTCACCCGCACGGGTCGGAAATTGCAGTGCTGGCCTATGTGCCGGATCAGTGTGTAGCTGTAGGAGCGCCCGCTGTCCGGCTCTCCGTCCACCACCAGAACGGTCTTGTCGGGATCCTCGAGGAATTCACGGAGCCGCTTCCTGAAGTCGGCCCGGTCGATGAACACCTCGGCGCCGTTGCTGAGCACGGTGCTGAGGAAGAAGTCCTGGGGTGAGACGTGCAGCCGCGCGGCCTCCTCCAGCTCGCACTTGAGACGCTGGGCCTCTTTTCCCTCCGGGACGGAGGTCAGCGAGTCGATCCGCACGAGAGTGCTGAGCAGCTGGAGTTGCGTTTCGATACCGCTGGTCCGCACCGCCTCCACCAGGGCGACGGAATTGTCGCTGCTCACCCAATTCAGTGGTATTTTGCTCACGAACTCGGGTGAGAATCCGAACTGGATCAGCTTGGGCCGGGGTTCGCCGGTTATGAAGAAGTGGTCCCGCACCATTTCGGTGACGAGTCCCCAGTCGGTGTCCTTGGGAGACATACCGCACCTGCCCAGCCGCCGTAGCGGCGCGGAAAGACGGACTGCCTGATACCTGTCATGGTTTCACTCGGCCCGGTCCGTCGCAACGCGGCCGAACAGCGCGCGGACCGCATGCCGGACGGGCGCGCTGCCCAGGTACTCGGCGATGCCGTGGTGATTGCCGCTGTCGTTCCTGACCAGGTGGTCGGTGACGAGACCGGGAGGACCGTACTCGGGCCGCAACCAGTGGTCGAGCGCCACCAGGTCCCGCAGGTCCGAGACGTTGGACCAGGCCGCCACACCCGCCGGGACCGCCGTCGGGAGCGCGAGCCGGTCCTGGACCTCGGTGATGCCGAGAGGAGATCCCGCGCTGACGAACAGGGTGACGTCCCGTCGCTCCTCGCGGAGCACCTCGTAGGCGATGACCGAGCCGAGGCTGTGCCCCAGCACGACGAGCGGCCCGTCGCGCACGCCGGCCAGTTCGCCGCGGACGACCTCGCGCATCGCCTCGCCGACCCCGCCGAAGAAGTACGCGTACACGTCCTCGAAGGTGAGCTTCACGAGCAGCTCGAAGACGGGCGCGCGCATGAAGAGGGGGAGCGGCAGAGCCTCGGTCAGGTAGGAGGAGGCCGGAGCGGGCACCGCGTCCTCGGCCCGGCCGAGGGTCTCCGCCGAGTACGTCATCTTCGCCAGCCAGTCCGCCAGGTCCTCCTCCCCGGCCTGCGCCGACCGCCTGCCGAGCGCCGGACCCGCCTTCCGGCGCGCCTCGCGGAGCGTGTGCTCGATGAACTCCTCCGGGGTCTGCGGCACCCCCGTGTCCGGGAGTTCCCGGACGGGCGGCGGGCCGCCGGACAACGGGTCGGGCTCGTCGTCGGGCAGGGGAGTGCCGTACCGGATCGGTGCCCAGTAGGCCATTCGCGACGCCGCGCCCATGTCCGTGCCGAACAGCGCCCTGTCCCACTGGGACTTGAGCAGTTCCTTGCGGACCTTGTTGCCGTTGCCGTGGACGTAGAGGACCGTGGCGCCGTCCATCTCAGCTGCCCAGGACCACGTCCCCGTAGCTCTTCAGACGTTTCCAGCGCTCCGCGGGGGCGCGGGTGACGGGCATGAGGTCGGCGGCCGGCAGCGGCCCGAAGCCGAGGCCGGTGAGCTCGACGATGTCGGTGACCGGCACCTGGAACGTGCGGAACGGGCCGAGCGGTGGCGGATCGCCGGGCCTGGCGCCCGCCATCGCCCGCTCCCGGCCCCGGCTGAGGTCCGGGCTCTGGTCGAGGATGTACCCGGTCGAGGCCAGTCGGCCGTCCTGCACGAAGGCGGCCACCTTCCAGAAGCGCAGCGGCACCTGGATGCCCCGGTAGGGCGGGTCGGAGTCGTGCAGGACGGGACCGGTGAAGACGGACAGCTTGCGGTCGAACTTCGCCGCGTGGTCGAGCAGATGGTTCTCCAGGCCCTGCCACAGCTCTTTGCCCTGGTTGAAGGAGTCCTGCTGCGGGGCCGCGTTGGTGAAGTGGAAGGTGTCCGTGTTCGCGCGGTCGGCCTCGGCCGCGGCACCCCAGACCGGGTCCAGGCGGCGGACGAGGTGTCCTCGGTCCAGGGAGTTGTCGCGGTAGATGTCGTTGCCGGCCTGCTGGGCCTCGGGTACGCGGGGGTCGAACCCCCAGGCGTCGTCCCGGGGTACGTCCTCCACGAGCCGCTCGCCGTCGATGCAGACGGCGGTGGAGGCGGCCAGCCTGCGGTCGGGGCGCAGGACGACGGTGAAGTGGGTGTAGGGGAGGACCACGGTCTCGACCCCCGCCGCGTCGGGCAGGGGGAGCGGAACGACGGGACCGAGGAAGGACTCGTCGTAGCCGGTGCGATCGGTGAGGGAGTCCGGCCGCGCCTTGGCGCCCGCCGCCCGATCCGGCGGCGTATCAATTGCGTTCATAAGATGGCAATACCGTGTGCAAGTGATCGTTTACGGTCCGGGGCCACGGGCCACCCGAACAGCGGCCATCCCCCGGGCTCCCCCCGGCAGGCCCGATCGGGCGGCGTCCCCCACGCCCCGGTTCAGGCGGCTGCCACCGCGGAACCCATGCTGTCGACCCCCTTCACCCGCCACGCCCCGAGGAGTACCCGTGCCCACTGGCCTGTCCATCCACGTCGGTCTGAACAAGGTCGATCCCGCCGCGTACGACGGCTGGGACGGCAAGCTCCTGGCCTGCGAGAACGACGCCCGCGACATGGCGGCGGTGGCCCGCGCCGGCGGGTTCGGCGACACCGTGATCCTGACCGGCGACGGCACGGTGGAGAACATCACCGGGGAACTGCGCAAGGCGGCCGGACGGCTCAAGAGCGGGGACATCCTGCTCTTCACCTACTCGGGCCACGGCGGCCAGATGGACAACGTCGTCGGATCGGACGACGAGCCCGACCGGCTGGACGAGACGCTGGTGTTCTTCGACCGCCAGTTCCTCGACGACGAGCTGTACCGGGAGTTCCGGCGGTTCGAGGAGGGGGTCAGGATCGTCGCCCTGCTGGACTGCTGCCACAGCGGCAGCGCCATCGAGTCCCTCCAGGGGCTGCTCACCCCGGAGGCGCTGCAGTCGCAGTTCCAGACGCGTGACCCGGGCCAGGTGGAGGCGGCGTCCCGGCTGATGCCGCTGCTCAAGCAGCAGCAGATCTTCGCCCGGGACCGGTCGTTCTACGAGGGCCTCCAGCGCGAGCTCAAGGACGGCAACGGCGGCCGCCCGGCGCCCGGCGCCCTGCTCATCGCCGCTTGCCAGGACAACCAGGTGGCGTCCGACGGAGACGTCAACGGACTGTTCACCGCGAACCTCCTCGAGGTGTGGGGGAAGGGCGCCTTCCAGGGCGACTACCGCACCTTCCACCGCGACATCCAAAAGCGCATGCCCGCCATCCAGAGCCCGAACTTCTACACGACGGGCAGCCCGGCGGACGGCTTCCTCAAGCAGAAGCCGTTCACCATCTGACACCGGCTGCCGTGCGACCGCCCCCGGTGCCTCCGGACGCAGAGCCCCGTGCCGGTGCCTCGGATAGGGTGAATCGGTAGGAATCAGGCCCCCCGGGGTGAGGTCGGTGCGTTGGACACTTACCAGTCGACGAGCGAGGTGCCGGACCCGCCGGTGGCGGCTGTCGGGTACGCGGGCGTGCTCCGCGAGCTGCTGCCGATCGCCCTGTGGCGGGAGGACGCGGACGGACGTGTCGTCGAGTGGTCGCTGGCGGCCCAGGACCTGCTCGGGTACCGCCCCGAGGACATCCGTGGCCGCCTCGGCTCCGAGGTCCTCGTCCCCGACGCCAACCGCGAGCTCGCCGATCAGCTGACCCGCCGGGTCCAGGCGGGCGAGACCGTCGTCGGCACCCTGCCCGTGCGCCACCGGGACGGCCACCGCGTCGTCATGGAGATGTGGATCGTCCCCGCTCCCGACCCCCAAGGGCGTACGGGGGCCATGCTCATCGCCGTGGAGACCTCCGAGGTGCTCCACATGCGCGACTCGCTCGCCGCGCTGCAGAGCCTCTTCACCCAGTCGCCCATCGGCCTCGGCACCCTCGGCCTCGACCTGCGCTTCCTCCGGGTCAACGACGCCCTGGCCCGGATGAACGGGGTCCCGGCCGCCGACCACCTGGGCAAACGGCTCACCGAGGTCGTGCCCGGGGTCAACGCCGCCGCGCTGGAGGCGACCATGCGCCAGGTCCTCGACCGCGGTGCGGCCGTCGTCGACGTGCGCCGCACGGGACGGACCGCGGCCGACCCCGATCACGACCGGACCTGGTCCTGCTCCTACGCCCCGCTGCTCGACGGCTCCGGACGGCCCCTGGGCCTGATCGCCTCCCTCATCGACATCACCGAGAGCCAGTGGGCCCAGGCCGAAGCCGACCGGGCCAGGCACCGGTTCGCCCTGCTCGCGGAGGCGGGCACCCGCATCGGCACCACCCTGGACCTCCACCAGACGGCCCAGGAGATCGTGGACGTCCTCGTACCGCAGCTCGCGGACTCGGCCGACGTACAGCTGCTCGAAGCGGTCCTGGGCCCCGACGAGGCCCCGGTGGCCGCAGCCTCCACCCGTGGGATCCTGCGCCGGCTGGCGGCCACCTTCCCCGACCCGGACGCCCCGACCGCGAGGCTCGTCGCCGGCCAGACCTTCCAGATCCCCGCGGGCACCGTCTACGAACAGGTCGTCGCCGCGGGCCGACCGATGAACCTGTTCGTGTCCGACATCCCGGCGCTCATCACCGACCCGCGCGCCGATGCCCTGCGCTCCTACCTCGCCACCCTCGGCTCCGCCCGGATGATCCCGCTGGTCGCACGCGGCCAGGTGCTCGGCGCGGTCACCGTGACGCGGCTGCGCAGCCGCGAGCCCTTCGACGAGCAGGACTGCGTGCTCATCGACGAGCTGGTCGCCCGCGCCGCCCTCAACATCGACAACGCCCGGATGTACACCCGTCAGCGGCAGGCCGCCCTCACCCTCCGGCGCAGCCTCACCAACAGCGAGCTGCCCGAGGTCCCCGGCCTCGAACTGACCGGGCGCTACCTGCCCGCCAGCGACCACGACGTGGGCGGCGACTGGTTCGACGTCATCCAGCTGCCCGGCGGACGGACCGGGCTGGTCATCGGGGACGTCATGGGCCACGGGATCCACGCGGCGGCCGTGATGGGCCAGCTGCGCACGGCGGTACGGACCCTGGCGCGCCTCGACGCGCCCCCGGCCCGGATGCTCGGCTCGCTCGACGCCGTGGTGGCCGACCTGGGCGAGGACGAGATGGCCACCTGCGTCTACGCCGTCCACGACCCGGCGTCGGGCGGCTGTGTGATCGCGCGTGCCGGCCACCCGCCGCCCGCGGTCGTCGCCGCCGACGGGACCATCACCTTCCTCCACGGCCCGCCCGGCACCCCGCTGGGCACGGGCGGGCAGGACTTCCGCACCGAAGAAGTACAGCTGCCCCCCGGAAGCCTGCTCGTCCTCTATACCGACGGCCTCATCGAGGCCCGGGACCGGGACCTCGACGAGGGGATGGACCAGCTGGCGCGGGCCCTGCGCGGGGTGGAGCAGCCCCTGGAGGAGCTGTGCGACAGGATCCTGGAGCGGCTGCTGCCGGGCGCTCCACAGGACGACGTGGCCGTCCTGCTGGCCCGTACCCGGACGGTGTGAACCGGCAAGGACGGGTAGCCGGGGAGAACCAGGAAGCTGCGGAGAGCCGGGAAACCAGGAAGCGGCGGAGAGCCGGGAAGCCGGAAGCCAGGCAGGCGAGGAAGCACCCGAAGACCGGCGCTGACCGGCCGGCCCTTCCCCTAACGGCCCGCATCACCGGGCCGTCACCAGGCCAGGTCCTCCAGCGAATCCAGGTCCAGCGGGGCCGGCGCCGACGGCTCCGCGCCCCCGGTCAGCGGCAGCTCCGCCCAGATGACCTTGCCGCGATCCGTGTAGCGGGTGCCCCACCGGTCGGCGTACTGCGCCACGAGGAACAGCCCCCGCCCGCCCTCGTCGGTGGTGGCCGCGTACCGCAGGTGCGGGGAGGTGCTGCTGCCGTCGGAGACCTCGCAGATGAGGCTGCGGTCGCACAGCAGCCGGACCCGGACGGGCGCGCTCCCGTACCGGATGGCATTGGTGACCAGCTCGCTGAGGATGAGCTCGGTGGTGAAGGCGATGTCGTCAAGCCCCCACGCGGAGAGCTGCGCCGAGCCGGCGTTGCGCACCCGCGAGACGGCCGACGGCTCGCCCGGCACTTCCCACTCGGCGATCTTGGCGGGCTCCAGCCGCCGGGTGTCGGCGATCAGCAGGGCGATGTCGTCCGTCGGCGTCGGGAACAGCATCGTGGTGAGTACGTCCGCGCAGGCCTGCTCGGGGCTGCGGCCCGTCCCGGACAGCGTCTCGGCCAGCAGGCGCAGGCCGGAGTCGAAGTCCCGGTGGCGGTCCTCCACCAGACCGTCGGTGAACAGCACGAGCCGGCTGCCCTCGGGCAGCTGCAGCTCGACGGACTCGAAGGGCATGCCCCCGACCCCGAGCGGGAGCCCGGCGGGCAGCACGGGGAACTCCACGTGCCCGGCGCTACGGACCAGGGCGGGTCCGGGGTGTCCGGCGCTGGCGATCACACACCGCCCCGAGACCGGGTCGTAGATCGCGTACAGGCAGGTGGCGCCCGTGATCCCGGCCGGCTCGCCCACCCCGTCCCCGCCGCCCCCGGCGTCGTCGCCGCCCGAGGCCTCGTCCTGGTCGATCCGGTTGATCAGCTCGTCGAGGTGCCCGAGCAGCTCGTCGGGCGGCAGGTCCAGGGTGGAGAAGTTGTGCACGGCGGTCCGCAGCCGGCCCATCGTGGCCGCCGCGTGCACCCCGTGCCCGACGACGTCGCCGACGACGAGCGCCACCCGGGCGCCCGGCAGCGGGATCACGTCGAACCAGTCGCCGCTCACCCCCGCCTGCGCGGGCAGGTAGCGGAAGGCGACGTCCACGGCGGTCTGATCGGGCAGCACCCGGGGGAGCAGGCTGCGCTGCAGGGTCACCGCGGTCGCGTGCTCGCGGGTGAAGCGGCGGGCGTTGTCGATGGAGACGGCCGCGCGCGCAGCCAGCTCCATCGCGAAGGTCCGGTCCTCCTCGTCGAATGCCTCCGGGGTGTCGGCGGCCCGCCAGAAGTTGGCCATGCCGAGGACCACGCCCCGGGCCTGGAGGGGTACGGAGATCAGCGAGTGGAGGCCGTAGTCGAGGGCCACCCGGGTCCCGTCGGCGTCCTGCGCCCGCCATCCCATGGCGGCGTGCAGATCGGCCGCGAGCACCGCGTGCCCCGCGTCCAGGGCCGCGGCCATCGGGGCGGTCGGCACGACGAACCGGATGATGTCACCGACCGGCTGCAGCGGCGTGTCGGTGCGGACCCCGCTCATGGCCGCCCGCCGCATCTCCGTGTACACGCCGGAGGCCGCCGCGGGCTCGTCACCGCGCAGCACCGGCTCCAGGAGCTCCACGGTGACGAAGTCCGCGAAGCGCGGGACGGCCACCTCGGACAGCTCCTCGGCGGTCCGCACCACGTCCAGCGTCGTACCGATCCGCACGCCGGCGTCGTAGAGCAGCTGGAGCCGTTCGCGGGCCACCTCGGCCCGGCCGGAGAGCGCGGCGAGCTCGGTGGAGTCGCGCAGGGTCATGACGGTGCCGGAGGGCCGGCCCGCGTACGGCTTGGTGGGCCGTACGTTGACCGCGAGCAGCCGGTCGCCCGCCAGGTGTACCTCGTCCGTAGCGACCCGGCCCGAAACGATCAGTTCGGTGGTGCGCGCGTCGAGGCCGAGGTCGGCGACGTGCTTCTGCTCGGCGTCGGGAGGCAGGTCGAGCAGCCGTCTGGCCTCGTCGTTGGCGAGCACGAGGCGCCGGTCGGCCCCGATGATGAGCACACCCTCGCGGACGGCGTGCAGGACGGCCTCGTGGTGCTCGTTCATCCGGGACATCTCGGCGGCGCCCAGGCCGCGGGTCTGGCGCCGCAGCCGGCGGCTGACCAGGAAGGCGCCGCCCGTGCCGAGCAGCAGGGCGCCCGCCGCGGCGCCGACCAGGAGCGGGATCTGGTCCTCGACGGCGTCGGACACGTTCGCCACTTCGATGCCGGTGCCGACCAGGCCGACGACCGCGCCGCTCGCGTCCCGTACGGGCGCGACGGCCCGGACCGCGTCGCTGGGCTCGCCCACGTACGTCTCGGTGAAGGACCGCCCGGCGAGGGCGCGGGAGAGGTCGCCCGTGGCGCGCTTGCCGATCAGCTCGGGCCGCGAGTCGGTGAACCGGACTCCGTCGGTGTTCATCACCGCGATGAAGTCGATGCCGGTGGCGAGGCGGGCGCCGTCGGCGAGCGGCTGGAGCACGGCGGTCGGGTTCGCTGCCTTCAGTGCCGCCGGGAGGCCGGGGGCGTGCGCGAAGGCCTCGGCGGCCGCGAGCGCGCGGTTGCGGGCGTCGCGCTCGCTGTCGTACCGGGACTGGACCACCAGCGCTACCGCGGCCGCACTGATCAGGAGCAGCACGATCACCGCCTGGAGGGCGAAGACCTGACCGGCGACACTGTGCCCCCACCGGGACAGGCGCGCGAGCAGGCGCTGGCCCCATCCGGTCGGCTGGCGACCATTGCGTCCGGTCATGAGCCCTTTCTAACACTGTCCAAGGGGTTTGGGGGTGGCTGCGCGGTGGCCGCAGCCGCCCGGTACGCGCGGGGGCTGAGGCCGACGTACGAGGTGAAGTGCTGGCGGAAGGTGACCTCGCTGGCGAAACCGGCGCGGCGGGCCACCTCCGGGACCGGGTGGTCGGTGCGTTCCAGCAGCTTGCGGGCGCTGTCCAGGCGGTGGCGCAGCAGCCACCGGTGGGGGGTCGTGCCGGTGGCCGCGGCGAAGTGCCGGGCGAAGGAACGCGGGGACATGCCGGCCCAGCGGGCCAGGGTGGCCACGTCGAGCGGTTCGTGCAGATGGCGCAGGGCGCGTTCGCGTACGGCAGCCAGGGTTTCGGCGGTCCGGTCGGCCGCCGGTGTCGGCCGGTCCAGGTACTGGGCGTGGTCCCCGGTGCGGAAGGGCCCCGTCACCATGGAGCGTGCGATGGCGGCGGCGGCCTCGGCACCGTGCGCCTCCCTGACGAGGTGCAGGCACAGGTCGATCCCGGAGGCCACCCCGGCGGAGGTCCACAGCCCGCCGTCCTCCATGTAGAGCGGGGCGTCTTCGACCAGGATCCCCGGATACCGGTCGGCGAGCCGGGCGGCCAGCGACCAGTGGGTCACCGCCCGCCGGCCCTCCAGCAGCCCGGCCTGCGCGAGGACGAACGCCCCGGCGCACAGTGCGGCGACCGGCACGCCCCGGGCGTGCGCCTCCCGGAGGGCGGCGAGGGCCGGCCCGGGCGTCGGACCGTCCGGTTCGGCCAGCGCCGGTACGACGACCAGGTCGGCCGAGGTCAGCCACTCGAGCCCACGGTCGGGTGCCAGGGTCAGCCCGCCGGGCAGGGCGATCGGGCCGGGCTCCACCGCGCACCGGCGCAGCTCGAAGGGCGGCACCCCGGCGCGGCTGCGGTCGGGGCCCCAGACCTCGGTGATGACGGCGAGGTCGAAGCTGCGGATGCCTGGCTGGACGAGGATCGCGACGCGGTGCACGAGGCCAGTGTGCCATCCTGCCAGGCTGGCAGGATCCCATCGATCGGCGACGGCGGGGCCCCTGTCGGGCACGCTTCGGGGCGACCAGCATGGAGCCATGACGAAGAACGAGAACGAGAACAAGAACGAGAACAAGAACGCGAACGAGAACGAGAACGTGAACGAGGACGCGGTGAACGAGATCGCGATCGCCGCGGACAGTGCGCTGCTGGTCATCGACGTGCAGCAGGGCTTCGACGACGCGTCCTTCTGGGGGCCGCGCAACAATCCGGCCGCCGAGGACAACATCGCCGCCCTGATGGACGCCTGGCAGGCCACCGGGCGGCCGGTGGTACAGGTCCGGCACGCCTCGCTGCGCCCCGGCTCCGTCCTCGCCGCCGACCACCCCGGTCACGCCTTCAAGGACATCGTGGAGAAGCGCCGGTACGAGTCCCTGCTCATCACCAAGCACGTCAACTCGGCGTTTTACGGCACCCCGGACCTGGCCGCCTGGCTGACCGCCCGGGGCATCGGCCAGGTGGTGGTGGCCGGGATCCAGACCAACATGTGCGTCGAGACCACGGCCCGGATGGCCGGGAACCTGGGCTACGACGTCCTCCTCCCGCTCGACGCCACCCACACCTTCGACCTCGCGGGGCCGGCGGGCCTGAGCCTGACCGCCGACGAACTCGCCACCGCGACCGCGGTCAACCTGCAGGGCGGCGGGTTCGCCCGCGTGGTCACGACGGCTCAGCTGCTCTCGGCGTCCGGCGCCCAGCTCACCGCGTAGTACCGCAGCCGCTCGTCCTCGCCGACGAGCCGCATCCCCGCCGCGGCCATGACCCGCTGGGAGGCGAGGTTCTCCCGGTCGGTGTCGCCGTCCACCGCGGTCGCGCCGTGGCCGCGAGCGTGCTCCAGCAGTGCGCGCAGCGCCTCGGCGGCGTAGCCCCGGCCGCGCACGAACGGGACCAGGCCGTAGCCGATGGTCACCCGCCCCCGGCCGTCGGCCGGTCCGTGGAACCCGGCGCCGCCGATCGTCAGACCGTCCGCCCGGCGCCGGATCTCGTACGCGCCGAACGGCAGCGGGTCACCGTGCGCGGCCAGCACCCGCAGGTACCGCTCGGCCCCGGCCCGGTCCCCGTCGTCCGGATAGCCCGGCCCCCACCGTTCGCCCGCCCCGGGCGTGCCCGAGATGAGCCGCCGGGCCCGCCCGGGATCCAGCGGCCGCAGCAACAGCCGCTCGGTGAGCAGGTTTTGGGAGTCGGAGAGGTCCGTCGCGTCGTCCATGACGCATGCCTATCAGCACGGCTGAGGCCAGTAGCCGGGGGCTGGATTCGGCTGGTGCCTTCCGCCCGGCACAACCGGCCCTCGCCGGCGTGTGAGGCGCGGGTCCGGGGCGGAGCCCAGCAGCGGCGCCGCATCCGCAGCACCCGTGCCGGTGCACGGCAGAGGCCCGGCCACCCCCGCTGGAGGAACCGGGCCTCACCAGCCGGTACGGCTCAGAGAACGTCGGCGGCGATGGTGGCCGCGACCCGCTCCAGCAGCGGCCCGGCGTTCGGGATGGACTTCGCCGGATCCGGCTCCAGGTCCGTCAGCGGGTACGCCCGCTGGATCCCGGCCGCCTGGAGGGCCTCCTGGGTCAGCAGGAGACGGCCGCACACCGCCACCACCGGCTTGCCTGCAGCCCGAGCCGCCGCCGCGACACCGGCAGGCGCCTTGCCGTGCAGCGTCTGCTCGTCCAGCGAGCCCTCGCCGGTGATGACCAGCGTGGCCCGCTCCAGCGCCGGCGCGAAGCCCAGTACCTCCAGCATCAGCTCGATGCCGGGCCGGAACGTCGCACCGAGCAGCAGCGCCCCGTAGCCGATGCCGCCCGCGCCACCGGCACCCGGGAGCAGCGCGCACTCCGCGGCCCTCGCGCCGATCGACTTCTCCAGCACCACCGCGAAGTGGGCCAGCGCCGCGTCGAGCGTCGCCACGTCCTCCGGCGAGGCGCCCTTCTGCGGGCCGTAGACGGCCGCGCAGCCCTTCGGGCCGGTCAGCGGGTTGTCCACGTCGCTGGCCAGCACGAAGTCGACCTCCGCGAAGCGCGGGTCGATCCCGGACAGGTCCGCCGACGCCAGGGACGCCAGCGCGCCGCCACCCGGACCGACCGGTTCGCCGTTCGCAGCCAGGAACACCGCGCCCAGCGCCGCCAGCATGCCGGCGCCGCCGTCGGTGGTGGCGCTGCCGCCCACGCCGAACACGATCGAGCGCGCGCCCGCGTCCAGCGCGGCCTTCAGCAGCTCACCCGAGCCGTACGTGGTGGCCGTCAGCGGCGCGAAGGTGCCCGCCGGCAGCAGCTGCAGGCCGGAGGCCTCCGCCATCTCGACCACAGCGGTGCCCTCGCGCAGCGCGAAGGCCGCCGTGACCTGGTCGCCGAGGGGTCCGGTGACCCGTACCTCACGACGTTCGAAACCGGCCGCCACCGCGGCCGCGACCGTGCCGTCGCCGCCGTCCGCGACGGGGAGGGTCTCGATCTCCACGCCCGGTACGGCCTTGCGAAGGCCCGCCGTCACCCGCTCCGCGACCTGAACGGCCGTGAGCGAGCCCTTGAATTTGTCCGCGGCGATGAGCACGCGCGCGGCCTCAGTTACTGCTCCGTCCGTCACCTTGCTATTCCCTTGCTATCGAACAGTGCAGTCGCGCCGCCATGAGCTTATCCGGAGGATCCTCCTATGCCCATGAGTGGCCTGGGCCACACCCCGCACGCCATACCCCTATATAGGGACATATGTCTGCATAGTGCGGCAGCATGAGTGCGGATTCACCGGAACAGCCACGTCCCCCGTCCCGCACCTGCGGCGCGTCGCCGCGTCCAAGGGCCGGGACCGCGAGGACGGGCCCGGCGCCCCTGGGTAGGGTGGCGCGGTGACCACCACGGATGACTACGCCACCTACATCGCGAGCCTGCCCCGGGTGCTGGCGGGCGCGGCCGCCCTCTACCGGGACGCCGAGGGCCGGGTCCTGCTCGTCGAGCCCAACTACCGTGAGGGCTGGGCCCTGCCCGGCGGCACCATCGAGTCGGACCTCGGCGAGTCGCCCCGTACGGCCGCCCGCCGCGAGAGCGCCGAGGAGATCGGCATCGACGTACCGCTCGGCCGGCTCCTCGCAGTCGACTGGAGCCTGGACGCGACCCGTCCGCCGCTGGTCGCGTACCTCTACGACGGCGGGGTGCTGGACGACGCGCAGCTCGCCTCCGTCACCCTCCAGGAGGAGGAACTGCTCTCCTGGCGGCTGGTCGACCCCGCCGAACTCACCGCGTACCTTCCCGGATCGCTCGGCCGGCGCACCGAAGAGGCCTACCGGGTCCTGCTGTCGGGCGAGGGCGCTGTGGAACTGGAGAACGGCCGCCGCCCACGCTTCTCATGAGACCGGCCAGGTAACACCGGGCTTACTCCGAGCAGGACAGAATCAGCTGATGATCACGATGTACGCCTGGCCCAGCACCGCCGACGGGCCCGACGCCCTCCCCATGGTGCACTTCACCACCGACCAGCAGGCCGGCGGAGAGGTGACCCCGGAGGGGACGCCCGTCTGGCTGTTCGACACCGCGATACGCGAGGGCGGCTGGGCCCAGTTCGCCGACTTCGAGGGCTGGTCCGTGCCCGCCGCCCAGTGGCAGGCCTTCTACCGGCGCGAGGACGACCTCCTCGCCGTCAGCGGCCCCGGCTCCTGCGAGGGCTGGTACCAGGGCAACCTCGGCGCCGACGCCGACTGGGTGGCGGCGGCCGCCGCCCAGCAGAGCGTGGTCCTGCTCGCCGCCCCCGTCCAGCACCCGTCGCTGTACGGCTACGCGGTGGAGGCGGGCGCCGCCTTCGCCCTGCTGGTTCCGCTGCTCGTGGTCTAGAGCTGCCGCGCGCCGGCTTCGAAGCCGAGCAGCTGCACCTTGCGCTCGACCCCGCCGCCGTAGCCCGTCATGCTGCCCGAGGCTCCGATCACCCGGTGGCACGGCACGATGATGCCGATGGGGTTCTTCCCGTTGGCCAGGCCCACGGCACGCGAGGCGTTCGGCTTGCCGAGCTCGGAGGCGAGCCGCCCGTACGACCAGGTCTGGCCGTAGGGGATCCGTACCAGCTGGTCCCACACGCTGCGCTGGAAGTCGGTGCCCTCCAGCCGGAGCGGAAGGTCGAAGGCGGTGAGCTCCCCGGCGAAGTACGCGGCCAGCTGCCGCACCACTTCGGGGAACGGCTCCTCGGAGGCGGCGACCCGCTCCCCGAAGGACTCCTCGGCGGGGCGGTGGCGCTGCCCGGTCATGTACAGGCCGCTGAGGACTCCGTTCGTGGCGACCAGGGTGAGCGGGCCGTAGGGGCTGTCGACGACGGCGTGCTGCTTGCTGCTCATGCTCGTGCTCCTCAGGCGGGCAGGTGGTTGATGGGGTGGGAGTCGGTGGCCCACAGGTACTGCACGGCGTACGCGCGCCAGGGCCGCCAGCCCACCGCCCGGGCGGTCAGCGCCGAGGGCGTGGACGGCAGCCCGAGCCCCCGCGCGGCCCGCCGGACGCCCAGGTCGGACGGCAGGAAGGCGTCCGGGTCGCCGAGCGCCCGCATCGCGATGATCTCGGTGGTCCACGGGCCGAAGCCCGGCAGCGCCGACAGGTGGGCCCGCGCCGCCTCCCAGTCGCTGCCGATGCCGAGCGGCAGCGAACCGTCGGCTAGCGCCGAGACCAGGGTGGTGAACGTGGTGCGCCGGCTGCCCGGCATGGCCAGGGACTCCGGGCTCAGTCCGGCCAGGGCCTGCGGGGAGGGGAAGAGATGGGTCAGCCCGCCCAGGGGGTCCTCCACCGGCTCGCCGTACGCGGTGACCAGCCGGGCCGCGTGCGTGCGCGCCGCCGCGGTGGACACCTGCTGGCCGAGGACCGCGCGTACGGCGAACTCCGCCGCGTCGACCGTACGGGGCACTCGGCGCCCGGGAGCCTTGTCCACGAGCGGAGCCAGCAGCGGGTCGGAGCGCAACTGCTCGTCGACCGCCTCCGGGTCGGCGTCGAGGTCGAGCATCCAGCGGCAGCGGCTGATGGCGATGGTCAGGTCGCGCAGATCGGTCAGGGCGAGGCGGCAGCCGATGTGGTCCGGCTGCGGGGTCAGGGCGACGACCCCGGTGCCGTAGGGCAGGCGCAGGGTGCGGCGGTAGGCGCCGTCGCGCCATTCCTCGACGCCGGGCACGGCGGTCGCGGCGAGGTGTCCGAAGAGGTTGTCCGGGTTGAGAGGGGTGCGGAACGGCAGCCGGAGGCTGATCGTCCCGGGGAGGCGGGGCTGGGCGTTCTTGTGGCGGCCGGCCTTCGCCGCACGCTCCCGCAGCTCGCTCGGCGCGAGGGCGAAGACCTCGCGGACGGTGTCGTTGAAGGTGCGGATGGAGGAGAACCCGGCGGCGAAGGCCACGTCGCCCATGGGGAGTTCGGATGTCTCGATGAGCAGCCGGGCGGTCTGGGCGCGCTGTGCCCGTGCCAGGGCGAGCGGACCGGCGCCCAGTTCGGCGTTGAGCTGGCGCTCGACCTGGCGGGCCGAGTACCCCAGGCGGGTGGCGAGGCCGGGGACGCCCTCGCGGTCGACGACCCCGTCCTGGATCAGCCGCATCGCCCTGGCGACGGCGTCCGCCCGCGCGTTCCACTCGGGAGACCCGGGGCTCGTGTCGGGCCGGCACCGCTTGCAGGCCCGGAAACCGGCCTGCTGGCAGGCGGCGGCGCTGGGCAGGAAGGTCATGTTCTCGACCTTGGGGGGCACTGCGGGGCAGCTGGGCCGGCAGTAGATCCGGGTGGTCAGGACGGCGGTGAAGAACCAGCCGTCGAAGCGGGCGTCCTTCGACTGCACGGCTCTGACGCAGCGCTCGGTGTCGGTGTGCATGGCTCCAGGATCCGGGCTGGAACACCCCACGGCTGGCGGTTTTCCGACATCAAGCCTACCGGCCCCCGTGCCGCAGCCGGGGCCGCGCTCGCCCCCCAGGCCTCCGCCCGCCCCGGGGGATCCGCCCCCCGCCCTCGACTCGACCCGCCCTGACCACCGCCGGACGCTGCTGCCGGCCGGGGGCCGGAGGGTGTCGGGCGGCGCCGCCGGTGCGCGCCGCCCCGAACCCCGCGCCTCAATCGCCGGCGGGGCGGGAGGTGCCCGGCGGGCTTCGCCACCCAGCGCTCCTTGGCTGCCGTCGGGAGGTGCTGCCCGGGCAAACTCCAGCCCGCCCGGCGTGTGAGGGCGTACCCGCGCGGAGGCGCCGGGTACGGGGCGCATCCTCCGCTCCGTGGTCGCGCAATGAAAGCCCGCTTTGGCGTCCGGCGGGGCCGGGGCGATCGAGGCGTGGCGCGTAGCGCCGTACGGGGGCCGGGTCGGGCGCAAGGGGCCGAGGGGGCAAAGCCCCCGGGGGAGCGCGGCCGGGCCCCAGGAGAGCGGAGCCGGCGTGGGGAAGGGGTCCAGGGGCTCGGGGAAAGGCAGAGGGCCCCGGATGCCAGTGGCGTCCGGGGCCCTCTCGGGTATTCAGGTGCGGCTAGCGCAGCGTGGCGCGGGCCTCGCGGCGGTTGTGCCGGAAGGTGTTCGCCCTCCGGGTCGTCGCGAACAGCGGAATGGTCGCGGCCAGAGCGATCTGCAGGGCGCAGCCGGTCTGCAGCAGCAGCTGACCGCCCGGGGCGTCGAACGCCCAGGCCGCCAGCAGCCCCATCGCCCCGACGATCCAGCTGAGCATCGCCACCGCGAGGACACCCCGCGGCTTGGGGTACTCGACCCGGCTCACCATCAGCCAGGCCACGCCGACGATCGCCAGCAGGGTCGGGATGAAGGGGAGCTCCAGAAGGACGATGGACACGACCGTCAGCGCCCCGAAGGGGCTCGGCATGCCCTGGAACATGCCGTCCTTCATCGTCACGCAGCTGAATCTCGCGAGTCTGAGCACCACGGCCAGCAGGACCACGATCGCGGCCAGTGCCGACATCTTCTGGTGAGCGTCGTCGGCGACCATGCCGTACACCAGTACGAAGTACGCCGGGGCCAGACCGAAGCTGATCAGGTCGGACAGGTTGTCCAGCTCGGCGCCCATCGGCGAGCTGCGCAGCTTGCGGGCCACGATGCCGTCGAAGAGGTCGAAGACCGCCGCGAGCAGCATCAGTATCACCGCGGTCGCCGCGCTGTGCCGGGCCATGCCCGACTCGCCGCTGCCGGTGAGGTGCGGGATGAGGATCCCGGTGGTGGTGAAGTACACCGCCATGAATCCGCACGTCGCGTTGCCGAGGGTGAGGGTGTCCGCTATCGACAGCCGCAGCGAGAGCGGCATGTCGTCCTCGGCGGACTCCTCCTCGGCGGCTTCGGGAACCCAGCCTGTGGCGGGAGTCTCAGGGTCAGTCACGGTCAATTCGGGTCACCCCCGCGGTGGTGGCCTGACCGACCTCGACCGCGACCTCGACACCCTCGGGGAGGTAGATGTCGACGCGGGAGCCGAAGCGGATCAGACCGATGCGCTCGCCCTGCTCGACCTTGGTGCCGGCAGGCAGGTACGGGACGATGCGGCGGGCCACGGCGCCGGCGATCTGCACCATCTCGATGTCGCCGAGCTCGGTGTCGAAGTGCCAGACAACGCGCTCGTTGTTCTCGCTCTCCTTGTTGAACGCCGGGACGAATCCGCCGGGGATGTGCTCCACGGACGTCACCGTGCCCGCGAGGGGCGCACGGTTGACGTGGACGTTCAGCGGGCTCATGAAGATCGCGACCCGGGTCCGCCCGTCCTTCCACGGCATGATGCTCTGCACCACACCGTCGGCGGGCGAGATGACACGGCCCTGAGCGATCTCACGCTCGGGGTCGCGGAAGAACCACAGCATGCCCGCCGCGAGCGCGGTGGCGGGCACGGCCGCCGCGGCCCAGCGCCCGGACTTGCGAGCCCGGGTGAGGCTGAGCGCCGCGGTGGCGACGGTCGGCAGAAGCCACGGCGATGCTCCGCGCGCGAGGCGTACGCCAAGGAGGCTGTCGCGAGGTGCAGAGGTTTGGCTGTGGGGCATGGATGACCTTCGTAGCGGGTGATTGCCGCGCCGCAAACGGGGGGACGGGACGGCGGCTTTACTGGAATGCTATCGGTTGCGCGCAACAACTGGGCAAGCCAGAAGCCGAGTCGATGGCCGTCGGCCAGTGACTGCCAGTGACACTTCTGCGACGAATCAGTGGATGATCCGCCGCAAAAGGTACTTTCAGCCCTGGAGTCGGTACTCCTCAAGCAGGCGTCGCCCGATGATCATTTTCTGGATCTCGGCGGTACCTTCACCGATCAGCAGCATCGGAGCCTCCCGGTAGAGACGCTCGATCTCGTACTCCTTCGAGAATCCGTACCCGCCGTGGATACGGAAGGCGTCCTCCACCACCTCTTTGCAGTATTCGGAGGCGAGGTACTTCGCCATCCCTGCTTCGAGGTCGTTTCGTTCCCCGGAGTCCTTTTTGCGTGCTGCGTTCACCATCATCGCATGGGCGGCTTCGACCTTGGTAGCCATCTCGGCCAGCTTGAACTGGATCGCCTGGTGCTCGGCGATGGCTTTGCCGAAAGTATGACGTTGCTGGGCATAAGAGACACCAAGCTCGAACGCACGCTGAGCGACGCCGCAGCCACGGGCCGCCACGTTGACGCGGCCGACCTCGACCCCGTCCATCATTTGGTAAAACCCGCGGCCGGTCTGGCCGCCGAGGACCCGATTGGCCGGAATGCGCAGTCCGTCCATGATGAGCTCGGTCGTGTCGACACCCTTGTAGCCCATCTTGTCGATCTTGCCCGGGATGGTGAGGCCCGGACGGACCTCGCCGAAGCCCGGCTCCTTCTCCACGAGGAAGGTCGTCATCGACTTGTGGGGCGCGGTGCCCTCGGGGTGTCCTTCATCACTTCGGACGAGGACGGCCACCAGGGTGGACGAGCCGCCGTTCGTCAGCCACATCTTCTGGCCGTTCAGGACGTACTCGTCGCCGTCCTTCACCGCCTTGGACGTGATGGCCGACACATCGGAGCCCAGGCCCGGCTCGGACATCGAGAACGCGCCGCGGACCTCGCCCAGCGCCATCCGCGGAAGGAAGTAGTCCTTCTGCTCCTGCGTGCCGTGCTGCTTGAGCATGTACGCCACGATGAAGTGCGTGTTGATGATGCCCGAGACGGACATCCAGCCCCGCGCTATCTCCTCGACGCACAGGGCGTAGGTGAGGAGCGACTCACCCAGGCCGCCGTACTCCTCCGGGATCATCAGCCCGAAGAGGCCGAGCTCCTTGAGACCGTCGACGATCTGCTGCGGGTACTCGTCACGGTGCTCCAGCTCGGTCGCGACCGGGATGATCTCCTTGTCGACGAACTCCCGGACGGTCTTGAGGATCTCCCGCTGGACGTCCGTGAGCCCGGCGGTCTGGGCGAGTCGGGCCATGGCTACTTCCCCTGTTCCTTCAGCTGCGGGCGGCCGGGCTGCTCGCCGCCGCGCTCCTTGATGTACGTCTCGGTCGGGACCATCACCTTGCGCCGGAAGACGCAGACGAGGGTGCCGTCCTGCTTGTAGCCCTTGGTCTCCACGTAGACGATGCCGCGGTCGTTCTTCGACTTCGACGGGGTCTTGTCGAGGACCGTGGTCTCGCCGTAGATGGTGTCGCCGTGGAAGGTCGGCGCCACGTGCCGCAGGGACTCGATCTCCAGGTTGGCGATGGCCTTCCCGGAGACGTCCGGGACGGACATGCCCAGCAGCAGCGAGTAGATGTAGTTGCCCACGACCACGTTCTTGCCGAAATCGGTCGTGTTCTCGGCGTAGTTGCTGTCCATGTGGAGCGGGTGGTGGTTCATGGTCAGCAGACAGAAGAGGTGGTCGTCGTACTCCGTGACCGTCTTCCCGGGCCAGTGCTTGTAGACCGCCCCGACCTCGAACTCTTCGTACGTGCGTCCGAACTGCATGGTCCTAGGCCTCCGGGATCTCGAACTTGCTGGTGCGCTGCATGCCGGCGGCCCGGCCCTTGCCCGCGATGACCAGGGCCATCTTGCGGCTGGCCTCGTCGATCATCTCGTCGCCGAGCATCGCCGAGCCCTTCTTGCCGCCCGCCTCGGAGGTGCACCAGTCGTACGCGTCGAGGATCAGCTCGGCGTGGTCGTAGTCCTCCTGCGAGGGGGAGAAGACCTCGTTGGCCGCGTCGACCTGGCCCGGGTGCAGCACCCACTTGCCGTCGAAGCCCAGCGCCGCCGCCCGGCCGGCCACCTCGCGGTACGCGTCCACGTCGCGGATCTGGAGGAAGGGGCCGTCGATCGCCTGGAGGTTGTGCATGCGGGCCGCCATCAGGATCCGCATCAGGATGTAGTGGTAGGCGTCCGCGCCGTAGCCGGGCGGCTGCATGCCCACGACCAGCGACTTCATGTTGATGGAGGCCATGAAGTCGGCCGGGCCGAAGATGATGGTCTCCAGCCGGGGCGAGGCGGCGGCGATCTCGTCGACGTTCACCAGGCCCTTGGCGTTCTCGATCTGCGCCTCGATGCCGATCTTGCCGACCTCGAAGCCCATCGTCTTCTCGATCTGGGTCAGCAGGAGGTCAAGGGCCACGACCTGCTGGGCGTCCTGGACCTTCGGCAGCATGATGCAGTCGAGGTTCTGACCGGCGCCCTCGACGACCGTGATGACATCGCGGTACGTCCAGTGGGTGGTCCAGTCGTTGACCCGCACGACCCGGGTCTTGCCCGTCCAGTCGCCGTTGTTCAGCGCGTCCACGATCGTGTGGCGGGCGCCTTCCTTGGCGAGCGGCGCGCAGGCGTCCTCCAGGTCCAGGAAGACCTGGTCGGCCGGCAGGCCCTGGGCCTTCTCCAGGAAGCGCGGGTTCGAACCCGGGACCGCGAGGCAGGAGCGACGCGGGCGAAGACGGTTGACCGGGTGGACGGGCGTGGTCATGCGGGGACCTCCGTGCTTGCAAGGTTTGCGGTGTTCTGAAGGGGGTCGAGCTTGTTGGCTTTGCGGATCTCGTCGACGATGCGGCCGATGATCTCCGTGATGCCGAAGTCCTTCGGCGTGAAGACGGCGGCCACACCGGCCGCCTTCAGTGTCACGGCATCCGCGTTCGGAATGATGCCTCCGACGATGACGGGAATGTCACCCGCCCCCGCCACGCGCAGGCGTTCGAGGACGTCCGGGACGAGTGCGCTGTGGGATCCGGACAGGATGGACAGTCCCACGCAGTGCACGTCCTCGGCCAGCGCCGCGGAGGAGATCTCCTCGGGCGTCAGCCGGATGCCCTGGTAGACCACCTCGAAGCCGGCGTCGCGGGCCCGGACGGCTATCTGCTCGGCGCCGTTGGAGTGTCCGTCCAGGCCGGGCTTGCCGACCAGCAGGCGCAGCCGTCCCGAGCCGAGCTCGTCGGCCGTACGGGCCACCTTCTCGCGGACCTCGTGCATCGGCGTACCGGGCTCGGCCGTGACCGCGACCGGGGCCGAGGAGACCCCGGTCGGGGCGCGGAACTCGCCGAACACCTCGCGCAGCGCGCTCGACCACTCGCCGGTGGTGACACCCGCACGGGCGCACTCCAGGGTGGCTTCCATCAGGTTCTCGGTCCCCGCCGCGGCCTCCTTGAGGCGGTCCAGGGCCTGCTGGGTGGTGGGGAAGACGAAGGGATCGCCGTTCCCCTGCCGGTCCGAGGACTCCTGCCGCTCGGCCCGCCAGCGGGCGATGCGCTCGACGGTGAGCGCCTCCACTGCCGGGTCGACCGTCATGATGGCGCCGTCCAGGTCGGCGGTGAGCGGGTTCTCCTCGGTCTGCTGGAAGCAGTTGACGCCGACGATCTTGTCCTCGCCGGCCTCGATCCGGGCCCGCCGCTCGGCGTGCGAGGAGACCAGCTGGGACTTCAGGTACCCGGACTCGACGGCCGCCATCGCACCGCCCATCTCCTGGATCCGGTCGATCTCGGCCAGGCAGTCGGCGACCAGGGAGTCGACTTTGGCTTCGATGACGTGGGATCCGGCGAAGATGTCCTCGTACTCCAGCAGGTCGCTCTCGTGCGCCAGGACCTGCTGGATGCGCAGCGACCACTGCTGGTCCCAGGGCCGGGGCAGACCCAGCGCCTCGTTCCAGGCGGGCAGCTGCACCGCGCGGGCGCGGGCGTCCTTGGAGAGGGTGACCGCGAGCATCTCCAGCACGATGCGCTGGACGTTGTTCTCCGGCTGCGCCTCGGTCAGGCCCAGGGAGTTGACCTGGACGCCGTACCGGAAGCGGCGCTGCTTCTCGTTCTCGATGCCGTAGCGCTCGCGGGTGACCTTGTCCCAGATGCGGCCGAAGGCGCGCATCTTGCACATCTCCTCGATGAAGCGGACGCCCGCGTTCACGAAGAAGGAGATCCGGGCGACCACCTCGCCGAAGCGCTCCGGGGGCACCTGGCCCGAGTCGCGCACCGAGTCCAGGACCGCGATCGCGGTGGACATCGCGTACGAGATCTCCTGGACCGGGGTGGCCCCGGCCTCCTGCAGGTGGTAGCTGCAGATGTTGATCGGGTTCCACTTCGGGATGTGGTTGACCGTGTACGCGATCATGTCCGTCGTCAGGCGGAGGGACGGCCCCGGCGGGAAGACGTGCGTCCCGCGGGAGAGGTACTCCTTGACGATGTCGTTCTGGGTGGTGCCCTGGAGCAGGGAGACGTCCGCTCCCTGCTCCTCGGCGGCCACCTGGTAGAGCGCCAGCAGCCACATGGCGGTGGCGTTGATCGTCATCGAGGTGTTCATCTGCTCCAGGGGGATGTCCTGGAACAGCCGCCGCATGTCGCCCAGATGGGAGACCGGGACCCCGACCCGGCCCACTTCGCCGCGGGCGAGGATGTGGTCGGGGTCGTAGCCGGTCTGCGTGGGAAGGTCGAACGCGACCGACAGGCCGGTCTGGCCCTTGGCGAGGTTGCGGCGGTACAGCTCGTTGGACGCCTCGGCCGTGGAGTGGCCGGCGTACGTCCGCATGAGCCACGGACGGTCCTTCTGGCGCTCTGTCATCTCAGGCTGTCCCTTTGGCCCTTAGATGTTGCGGAAGCGGTTGATGGCGTCGAGGTGCGTGGCGCGCAGCTCGTGGTCGCGGACGCCCAGGCCCTCCTCGGGAGCCAGCGCGAGGACGCCGACCTTGCCCTGGTGGAGGTTGCGGTGGACGTCGTAGGCGGCCTGGCCGGTCTCCTCCAGGGAGTAGACCTTCGACAGGGTGGGGTGGATCTTGCCCTTGGCGATCAGGCGGTTGGCTTCCCACGCCTCGCGGTAGTTGGCGAAGTGCGAGCCGATGATCCGCTTGAGCGACATCCACAGGTAGCGGTTGTCGTACTCGTGCATGTAGCCCGAGGTCGAGGCGCAGGTGGTGATGGTGCCGCCCTTGCGGGTGACGTAGACGCTCGCGCCGAAGGTCTCGCGGCCGGGGTGCTCGAAGACGATGTCGATGTCCTCGCCGCCGGTCAGCTCGCGGATGCGCTTGCCGAAGCGCTTCCACTCCTTGGGGTCCTGGGTGTGCTCGTCCTTCCAGAACTTGTAGCCCTCGGCGTTGCGGTCGATGACCGCCGTCGCGCCCATCGCGCGGCAGATGTCCGCCTTCTCGGGGCTGGAGACCACGCAGATGGGGTTGGCGCCGCCGGCCAGAGCGAACTGGGTGGCGTACGAGCCGAGGCCGCCGCTGGCACCCCAGATCAGGACGTTGTCGCCCTGCTTCATGCCGGCGCCGTTGCGCGAGACGAGCTGGCGGTAGGCGGTGGAGTTCACCAGGCCGGGGGAGGCGGCCTCCTCCCAGCTGAGGTGGCCGGGCTTGGGCATCAGCTGGTTGGACTTGACCAGGGCGATCTCGGCGAGGCCGCCGAAGTTGGTCTCGAAGCCCCAGATGCGCTGCTCGGGGTCGAGCATCGTGTCGTTGTGGCCGTCCGAGGACTCCAGCTCGACGGAGAGGCAGTGCGCGACGACCTCGTCGCCGGGGTTCCAGGCGTTGACGCCGGGGCCGGTGCGCAGCACGACGCCCGCGAGGTCGGAGCCGATGACGTGGTACGGCAGGTCGTGGCGCTTGGTGAGCTCCGACAGGCGCCCGTAGCGCTCCAGGAAGCTGAAGGTGGACACAGGCTCGAAGATCGAGGTCCACACGGAGTTGTAGTTGACCGAGGAGGCCATGACGGCCACCAGGGCTTCGCCCGGGCCGAGCTCCGGCACCGGGACCTGGTCCAGGTGCAGGGACTTGCGCGGGTCCTTCTCGCGGGTGGTGAGCCCGGCGAACATCTCCGCCTCGTCCTTGTGCACGGTGATCGCGCGGTACGAGTCGGGGAGCGGCAGGGCGGCGAAGTCGGCGGCCGTCGCGGCCTGCGACTGGATCGCGTCCAGGATGTCCTTCACGGTAGAGCCTCCGGCTTAGCGCTGATGAGGGTGCGCTGGGGGATACGCGTTGCGTGCGTGGGAGTGTGTGGGGTGGTGCTGTGAGGTGCCGTCGGTCCGGCTGGTGCGGTGGTGCTGGCGACGCCTGTGGTGCGGCGTGCGATGCCTGGTGACGCAGGCAATCCGGGGCGCGTTCCGTGCCGAGTGGGCGTGGGCCGCGGGGACATCCGGACGAGATTCAACGTATGGCACGCGGTGTCACTCAGCAAGGCACCGCGTGCCAAAACTTTCTCTCATTTGCCGATTGACCTGCATGTTTGAGCGATGATCGATCAGAGTTACCGCCGAGTAGGGGCAAGCTGGACAAACGGAAGCGGCCGCCCCCGGAACGGGAGCGGCCGCTGTGACGCATGTCGCGCAGGTGTCGCGTGAGGTGTCGCCTGGTGTCGCTACTTGTTGCGCAGTGCCTCTTCGATGGTCCGCATGACCTCGTCCAGCGGGGCGTCCGTCCGGGCCACCGCCACGAGCACCTCGCCCTGCGTACGGACCTCCGCCGCCGGGGCCGGCGCCGTGCTCAGGGTGCGGCCCGCGCCGATCCCCGTGCCGAAGGTCTTGCGCACGATCGAGAAGGCGTGGTCCAGCTGCGCCTCCACGTCCCCCTGGCCGCCCGCCCGCAGCCAGCGCCGCAGCACGTGGTTGTGGGCGGTCACCACCGCGGACGCGGCCACCTCGGCCAGCAGCGGGTCGTCGTTGCCGTCGTGGTGGTCCTGCTCGTCGAAGTGGGCCAGCAGGTAGCGGGTGAACAGCCGCTCGTACCGGGCCACCGAAGCGATCTCCCGTTCCCGCAGCGCCGGCACCTCGCGGGTCAGCCGGTAGCGCTCCACCGACACCGCGGGCGAGGCGGCGTACATCTTCATGACTTCCTTGATCCCGCGGCACACCGTGTCGAGCGGGTGCTCGTGCGCCGGGGCCACGTCCAGGACGGCTTCGGCGCGGGTCAGGGTGTCGTCGTGGTCCGGGAAGATCGCCTCTTCCTTGGACCGGAAGTGCCGGAAGAAGGTCCTGCGCGCCACCCCGGCGGTCGCGGCGATCTCGTCGACCGTCGTCGCCTCGTACCCCTTGGTCGCGAACAGCTCCATCGCGGCCGCGGCGAGCTCGCGGCGCATCTTGAGCCGCTGCGCGGCCGCCTTGGTGCCGGCCGTGCTCTCTTGGGTGTCGGAGGCCGTGGCGGCGCGGGGCGAGGTCTTGGCGGGCTGGGACATAGAGCGAACGTACTTCATTTGCGCAGAAGAGCGCGCCTGAGGGGGGTGGGACTGGGGTGGATGCGGGGGAGGGCAGGCACTGGGCACACAGTGCTCGCCGGGAGGGTTTGCCCGCCGTGAGGGTCCGGCGGGCCCGAGGAGCCCTCCCCACGCATCCGGCTCGTGGCCCGGCCGAGGGTTACCGGCGGGCGTACTCACGGAATCCGCGGCCGGTCTTCCGGCCCAGACAGCCCGCCGCCACCAGGTGCTCCAGCAGCGGGGACGGGGCCAGGCCCGGGTCGCGGAACTCCTTGTGGAGGACCTTCTCGATCGCCAGCGAGACGTCCAGGCCGACCACGTCGAGGAGCTCGAAGGGCCCCATCGGGTAGCCGCCGCCCAGCTTCATCGCCGCGTCGATCTCGTCGATGCCGGCGTAGTGCTGCTCGACCATCTTGATCGCGTTGTTGAGGTACGGGAACAGCAGCGCGTTCACGATGAAACCGGCCCGGTCCCCGCAGTCCACCGGGTGCTTGCGGACCTTGAGGCAGACCTCGCGGACCGTGGCGTGCACGTCGTCGGCGGTCAGGACCGTGCGGACGACCTCGACCAGCTTCATCGCCGGGGCCGGGTTGAAGAAGTGCATGCCGATCACGTCCTGCGGGCGCGAGGTCACGCGCGCCACCGCGATCACCGGCAGCGAGGAGGTGGTCGTCGCCAGCACGGCACCCGGCTTGCAGACCTTGTCCAGGGCCGCAAACAGCTCCTGCTTGACCGCCAGGTCCTCGGCCACCGCCTCCACGGCCAGGTCCACCTCGGCGAAGGCGTCCAGCGAGCCGGCCGCGGTGATGCGGTCCAGGGTCTGTGTGGCGGCCTCGTCCGTCAGCCGGCCCTTGGCCACCGCGCGGCCCAGGGACTTGCCGATCGCTGCCTTCGCCGCGTCGGCCTTCTGCTGGCTGCGGGCGGCCAGGACCACGTCGTACCCGGCCTGCGCGAAGACCTGCGCGATCCCGCTCGCCATGGTGCCCGAGCCGGCCACGCCGACCGAGGAGACCGGGCGGCCCGTACCGAGCAGGGACCCGTCCGGCGGGGTCTGCAGGTCGCGGACGATCACCGAACTGCCCGGCGCCTCGTACGTGTAGAAGCCGCGCCCGGACTTCTGCCCGGTCAGGCCCGCCTCGGCGAGCTGGCCCAGGATCGGGGCCGGTGCGTGCAGCCGGTCGCCGGAGGAGGTGTACATGGCCTCCAGGACGGTGCGGGCGGTGTCCACGCCGATCAGGTCGAGCAGCGCGAGCGGGCCCATGGGCAGGCCGCAGCCGAGCCGCATCGCCGCGTCGATGTCCTCGCGGGAGGCGTACTTCGCCTCGTACATGGCGGCGGCCTGGTTGAGGTAGCCGAACAGCAGGCCGTCGGCGACGAAACCGGGGCGGTCGCCGACCGGGACGGGCTCCTTGCCGAGCTCGCGGGCCAGCTCGGTGACGGCCTCGACGGCCGGCGGGGCGGTCAGGACGCAGGAGACGATCTCGACCAGCTTCATCGCCGGAGCCGGGTTGAAGAAGTGCAGGCCCAGCACGCGCTCGGGGCGCAGGGACTCGGCGGCCATGCGGGTCACCGACAGGGCGTTGGTGCCCGTGGCCAGGATCGTGTCGGGCCGGACGATGGCGTCGAGCTCGCGGAACACCTGCTGCTTGAGCTCGTACGACTCCGGCACGACCTCGATGACGAGGTCCGCCTCGGCGGCGGCGCCCAGGTCCGAGTAGGTGCGGAACCGGGCGAGCACGTCCGCCCGCTCCTGCTCCGTGAGGAGCTCCCTGCTGACGGAGCGCGCCGTGGCCGCCGCGAGGGCGGCCGCGGCCCGGCGGGCGGCGGCTTCGCTGATGTCGATGCCGATGACCTCGCGGCCGGCGCGGGCGAGGACCTCGGCGATGCCGGTGCCCATCGTGCCGAGGCCGACGACGGCGATGGTCTGGAGGGTGGGGTGACTGGACGGACGGTCCATCGAGGGACTCCAGTGGAAGAGGGTGACGACTGAGGGAGCGCGCGGCGCACGGCGCGCGCGGATGCCGTACGGAGAACCGTGCGGAAGAGAGCCCAGGGGAAGGTGCCCGGAGGGTGGAAGCGGCGGACCCTGTCCCGGGGTCACGCCGTGGGTGGTGCGGTGAGTCGTACAGAACCGACTGGCACGAGGCGGCTGCGTCACCAGGCCGTCCTCGTACGTGTTGATGCGACAGTAACCCGTCGGTAACTGGTCCGCCAGAGCGGGGAGATGTGACCTGTACCGCCCAAATGTACCGATCATCGATCATCGATCATCAATCACTGCGAACGGGCCGTGGCGGCGGCCCCGCCCGCCTAGGGTGGCCGGGTGAACGACGTGCTGGAGCGCCTGCGGGCGGAGGCCGGACAGTCGCCGGAGTACGAGGCGCTCCTCGCGGCCGGCCCCGATGCCCTGGCGGCCTCGCTGACCTCGGCCGGGCTGCCGCTGTGGGCCCGCGAACTCGCCGCCTACCGGCTGGGGCTGGCGGGGGACCGCCGCGCCTTCGAGTCGCTGGTGCTGCTGCTCAACCACCGGGACCCGCCGCGCTGTGCGGCGGCGGCCGAGGCGCTGGCCGTCCTGGGCGACCCGCGCACCGCCCGCGCGGCTGCCGCCCTCGCCACCAACGGCCTGCGCACCGCCTACGCCCTCCAGCCGGTCCGGCTGCTCACCGCCCTGCGCGCCCCGGAGTCGGCCCCCGCCCTGATGGCGACCCTGTCCCGGCTGCTGTCCCCGCACGACCCGTACTGGCGGATCGCCCTGGCCTGCGTCGAAGGCCTCGGCGCTCTCGCCGACCCCCGCGCCCGCGAACTCCTGACCCGCGCCCAGTCCCACCCCCGCCTGGCGGTGGCGGCGACGGCCGCGCTGCGCGGTCTGCCTCCCGGCTAGACCCCGTCGGCCGGGACGATCGCGAAGGCCTCCACCTCCAGCAGGAGTTCGGGCCGGAACAGGGCCGAGACCTGGACCGCCGTGGAAGCGGGCAGGCGGTCCGCGGGGATGACGGCGGCCCGGGCGTCCCGGACCGCCGGGAGGTGGGCCATGTCCGTGACGAAGTACGTCAGCTTCACCACGTCCCCGAAGCCGGCCCCCGCCGCCGCCAGGCACCGGCGCAGGTTCTCGAACACCTGCCGGGCCTGGGCGGCGGCGTCGCCGGTGCCGACCACCTCACCCTTCTCGTCGAGGGAGCACTGCCCCGAGATCGCGATGAACCTCCCGGTACCCCAGACGACGTGGCTGTACTGGGGGCTCGGGCTGATGCCCTCGGGAGCGGGGATACGGGTGAGGTGACTGGAGTCGGTAGTGGTCATGGGCGGAATCCTGCCCGGTGAAGATCAGCCCCGGAAGCCCAGCAGGCCGTGCAGGGCCGCGCCGCCCGCCGAGGGCGGGACCGCGCGGGTCGCCGCGGCCGGCTTCGGAGCCTCCTGGGCGGGGCAGGTGGCGTCCGCGGCCTTGCCCGTCCTCAGGTACGCCGCGACCTTCTCGTCCAGGCACTTGTTGCCGCTCAGCGCGATGCCGTGGTTGCCGCCGCCCTCCTCGACGACCAGGGCCGAGCCCTTCAGCTTCTCGCGCATGCTGAGCGCGCCCCCGAACGGGGTCGCCGCGTCCTCCGTCGCCTGGAGCAGCAGGGCCGGCGGGAGGTCGGCGTTGGTCACGTCCGGGGCCTGGAGCGGCTCCGTCGGCCAGAACGCGCACGGGGCGTTGTACCAGGCGTTGTTCCAGGTCATGAACGGCGCCTCGGCGTGCGTGCGCCACATGTCCGTGCGCCAGTGGTTCCAGTCCTTCGGCCAGGCCGAGTCCCGGCACTGCACCGCCGTGTAGACGCTGTACCCGTTGCCCGCGGACGGCTCCACCGCGCCGAACCGCTCGTACGCCGCCACCAGCGGCTTCGGGTCCTTCTGCACCGCGTACGCCGCGAAGGCCGCGGCCAGGGCCGGCCAGTAGCCGTTGTAGTAGCCGCCCGGCATGAAGGTGTCCTCCAGCTCGGACGGGCCCACCTTGCCGCCCGCCGGCGTCTCGCGCAGCTCCTCGCGCACGGCGTACCAGCGCTCCTCGACCTCCGAGGGGTCGGTGCCGAGCCGGTACGTGGCGTCGTACTTCGCCACCCAGGCCAGGAACGCCTTGTGGCGCGAGTCGAACGCCCTGTCCTGGGCGAGGTTGTCCTCGTACCAGACCCCGCCCGGATCGACCACGGAGTCCAGGACGAGCCGGTCCACCCGGTCCGGGTGGAGCTTGGCGTAGACCGCGCCCAGGTAGGTTCCGTACGAGTAGCCGAAGTAGCTGATCCGCCGTGCGCCCAGGGCCGTGCGCAGCACCTCGATGTCGCGGGCGGCGGAGACCGTGCCGACGTGCGGCAGTACATCCGCGTGCTTGGCCTGGCAGGACTCGGCGAAGGAGCGCACCCGGTCCAGGTTGGCCTGCTCGCCGGACGCGTCGCGCGGTACGGAGTCCGGCCGGACCGGGGCGAAGTGGCCGGTCGCGCAGTCGAGGGCGGGTTCGCTCTTGCCGACGCCCCGCGGGTCGAAGCCGATCACGTCGTACCGGGCGGCCACGTCCTTGGGCAGGGCGGAGGCGACGAAGCCGGCCAGGCCGCGGCCGCTGCCGCCCGGGCCGCCGGGGTTGACCAGCAGCGGGCCGGCGGAGGTGGCGGCGGTGTGGGGGACCCGGGTCAGGGCGAGGGAGATCTGGCGCCCGGTGGGCCGGTCGTGGTCGAGGGGGACGTTGAGGGAGGCGCACTGGAGCGTCGGGTAGCGGGGGGTCACGCAGTCGGTCCAGCGCAGCGGCGCCTGCTTCGGCGCGGGAGCGGCCGGGGCGGCCGTGACCGGGCCCGCGAGGACGGCGGCGACGGTGGAGATCGACAGCAGGACAGCGGCGCGCTTCTTCAAGGGGTGCAGCATGGGGCCTCCCAGCCAAGGGTTCTGGGCGGAATCGTCCCGGAAACCGCGACCGGAAGGCGGGATTGGGCCGCCCATTGGCCCGATGTGATGACCCTTCGGGGGCGCCCGGTTGTCAGAGGAGGGTGAGCTGTGTCGGTTCGGCGGGCGCCGGCCGCTCGGGAACGGTGATCCGGCGGGCCGCTCCGCGATCGTTCGGTCCGATGCCGAATTCCGCCGCCAGCTCGTGGACTTGGCGGGTGATCTGGCGCTGGTACCAGGTGGGCGCGTACGAGCCGCCCGCGTACATCCGCTCGTACCGCTCCACGAGGTGCGGATGGTGCTCGCCCAGCCAGGCCGTGAACCATTCGCGGGCCCCGGGCCGCAGATGGAGTACCAGGGGTGTCACGGAGGTGGCTCCGGACCGGGCGATGGCACGGACGGTGTCCCGCAGCTGCTCCGGGGCGTCGCCGAGGAAGGGGATGACGGGGGCCATCAGCACCCCGCACTCGATGCCGGCGTCGGTCAGGGTCCGTACGGCGTGCAGCCGCGCGGCGGGGGAGGGCGTGCCGGGCTCCACGGTCCGCCACAGGCCGGAGTCGGTGAAGCCGACGGAGACGGAGATTCCGACGTCGGTGACCCGGGCGGCCTCCTGGAGGAGGGGGAGGTCGCGCAGGATCAGCGTGCCCTTGGTGAGGATCGAGAAGGGGTTCGCGTGGTCGCGCAGCGCCTCGATGATCCCGGGCATCAGCCGGTAGCGGCCCTCGGCCCGCTGGTAGCAGTCGACATTGGTGCCCATGGCGATGTGCGCGCCGGTCCAGTGGCGCGCGCCGAGCTCGCGGCGCAGCAGCTCGGGGGCGTTGGTCTTCACGACGATCTGCGAGTCGAAGCCGAGGCCGGTGTCGAGGTCGAGATAGCTGTGGGTCTTGCGGGCGAAGCAGTACACGCACGCGTGGCTGCAGCCGCGGTAGGGGTTGACCGTCCATTCGAACGGCATGCGCGAGGCGCCGGGCACCCGGTTGACGATCGACCGGGCCCGGACCTCGTGGAAGGTGATCCCCCGGAACTCGGGGGTGTCGACGGTCCGGGTGACGACGGCGTCGGCGCCGAAGAGCGCGGCCGGGCCCGTGGGGCCCTCGGTCAGGTTGTCCCAGCGCATGAGCGCCTCCCTCGGTAGCTCTGGCCCGAGAATAGAACAAATGTTCCCATGATCGTGCGGGGTGGACTCTCCCTTCCCGCGGACACGCCTCCGCGTACCTCCTCCGCCGTCATGTCCGACCCGGATTTGGGCGCCCGCCCCGGAGGTGGTTGGCTTCGGCGTGACGAGCGATCACAACTGCTGGAGGAACAGCTATGGCGCAGGTCGAGGCCACCACGGAGCGGATCATCACGGCCGACGCGGAGACCGTGTTCGACGCGCTGGCGGACTACACCGGGACCCGGGGGAAGCTGCTGCCCGAACACTTCAGCGAGTACGAGGTGCGCGAGGGCGGCGACGGCGAGGGCACCCTCGTCCACTGGAAGCTCCAGGCCACCAGCAAGCGCGTACGCGACTGCCTGCTGGAGGTCAGCGAGCCCACCGACGGCCAGCTCGTGGAGAAGGACCGCAACTCCTCCATGGTCACCACCTGGATCGTCACCCCGGCCGGTGAGGGCAAGTCCAAGGCCGTCGTCACCACCGTGTGGAACGGCGCCGGCGGCATCGGCGGCTTCTTCGAGCGCACCTTCGCCCCCAAGGGCCTCGGCCGCATCTACGACACCGTGCTGGCCAACCTGGCCGCCGAAGTCGAGGCCTGAGCCCGGACGTTGCGGGGCTCCGAGCGGCTCACCGGATCGGGTGGATTTCCCGGGCCGAGGTGAGCCGCCGGAAGCGGCGTGGTCCCGGGCCGGCCACAGGCCGGACGGTTAGGCTGGGTCCCTGCGCGTGCCGCCCGCGTCGCGCGTGACCGAGCGCGTGCCACCGCCCGCGCGCGACCGACCGCCCGGGGGCCCGATGAAGATCCTCATCTCCGCCGACATGGAAGGTGCCACCGGCGTCACCTGGCCCGCGGACGTGCTGCCCGGGACCCCGCAGTGGGAACGCTGCCGGTCGATGTTCACCTCCGACGTCAACGCGGCCGTCCTCGGCTTCTACGACGGGGGCGCCGACCAGGTCCTCATCAACGAGGCCCACTGGACCATGCGCAACCTGCTGCTGGAGCGCCTCGACGCCCGCGCCGAGATGCTCACCGGCCGCCACAAGTCGCTCTCCATGGTCGAGGGCGTCCAGCACGGAGACGTCGACGGGATCGCCTTCGTCGGCTACCACACGGGAGCGGGCTCCGAAGGGGTCCTCGCCCACACCTACCTCGCCAACTCCATCACCGGCGTCTGGCTCAACGGGATCCGCGCGAGCGAGGGACTGCTCAACGCCCACGTCGTCGCCGAGTACGGAGTCCCGGTCATCCTGGTCACCGGCGACGACCTGACCTGCGTCGACGCCGCCGGATACGCCCCGGACGCGGTGACCGTCGCGGTGAAGGACCACGTCTCGCGCTACGCCGCCGTGTGCCGGACCCCCGCCCGGACCGCCGCCGACATCCGTGCCGCGGCCAAGGAGGCCACGTCCCTCGCCGCCCGGCGCGATCCCGTACCCGGCGGTCCGTACACCGTGGAGCTGGAGTTCGACGCCGAGCACCTGGCGATGGCCGCCACCGTGGTCCCGGGCGCGCAGCGGTGCGGGGAGCGCAGGATTTCGTACACCAGCGAGACGATGTACGAGGGGATCCGGACCTTCAAGGCGGTCACGACGGTCGTCTCGGCAGCCGTGGAGGAGCAGTATGGCTGACATGCCCGCAATCACCACGCAGGTTCCGGCCCAGGACCAGGACCACGCCCGGGTCGAAGCCGTGGACGAGGCCGCCCTCGACGAGGTGGTCGAGTTCACCTCGGGCCTCATCCGGATCGACACCACCAACCGGGGCGGCGGCGACTGCCGTGAGCGCCCCGCCGCCGAGTACGCCGCCGAGCGGCTCGCCGCCGCCGGACTGGAGCCGGTCCTCCTGGAGCGCACGCCCGGCCGCACCAACGTCGTGGCACGGATCGCGGGCACCGATCGCGGCGCCGAGGCACTCCTGGTCCACGGCCATCTCGACGTGGTCCCGGCGGAGGCCGCCGACTGGAGCGTGGACCCCTTCTCGGGGGAGATCCTCGACGGAGTGGTCTGGGGCCGCGGGGCGGTCGACATGAAGAACATGGACGCGATGGTGCTGGCCGTCGTACGGGCCTGGGCGCGGGCCGGGGTGAAGCCGCGCCGCGACATCGTGATCGCCTTCACCGCCGACGAGGAGGACAGCGCGGTCGACGGCTCCGGCTTCCTCGCCGACCAGCACCCGCACCTCTTCGAGGGCTGTACGGAGGGCATCAGCGAGTCCGGGGCCTTCACCGTCCACCCCGGCCCGGGACAGCCGGCCCTCTACCCGATCGCGGCCGGTGAACGCGGCACCGCCTGGCTGAAGTTGACGGCCACGGGAACAGCCGGGCACGGCTCCAAGCCGAACAGGGCCAACGCGGTGAGCCGTCTCGCCGCCGCCGTCGCCCGGATCGGCGAGTACGACTGGCCGGTCCGCCTCACCGACACCGTCGTCGCCTGCATCACCGAACTCGCCGCCCTGCAGGGCCTGTCGGTGGATCCCAGGGCCCCCGGCTTCGACCTCGACCAGGTCCTCGGCCGTCTCGGCCCGGCCGCCGTCCTGCTGGAGGCGACCGTACGCAACAGCGCCAACCCGACCATGCTCAGCGCCGGTTACAAGCTGAACGTGATTCCGGGCCAGGCCACCGCCTATGTGGACGGCCGGATGGTGCCGGGCGGCGAGGCCGAGTTCATCGCCACCCTCGACGCGCTCACCGGCCCGGACGTCCGCTGGGAGTTCCACCACCGCGAGGTGGCACTCGAAGCCCCCGTGGACGGGCGGACGTACGGGATCCTGCGGGAATCCGTCGAACGGTTCGACCCCGACGGGCACGTGGTGCCGTTCTGCATGGCGGGTGGCACCGACGCCAAACAGTTCTCCCGCCTGGGCATCACCGGCTACGGCTTCTCCCCGCTGAAGCTGCCGCCCGGCTTCGACTACTGGTCCCTCTTCCACGGCGTGGACGAGCGGGTCCCCGTCGAAGCCCTCCACTTCGGGGTCCGTGTCCTCGACCACGCGCTGCGGACTCTGTGAGGGGGACCCTGTGATGGCGGTGGTGCCGACCCGGCCCTACGGAAGCTGGCCCTCACCCATCGACGCGGAACTCGCCGCCTCGCTCGACGGGCGGCCCGAGTACGTGGGCACGGTCGGTTCCGAAGTGTGGTGGACCGAGCCCCGGCCGCAGGAGGACGGCCGCCGCGCCCTCGTCCGCCGCCCCGCTGACGGCGGACCCGCGGTCACGTCGCTGCCCGCGCCGTGGAACGTGCGCAGCAGGGTCACCGAGTACGGCGGCCACCCTTGGGCGGGCGTCGAACGGGCCGAAGGCGGGCCGCTGCTGGTCTTCGCCGATTTCGCCGACCAGCGGCTCCACGCCTACGAGCCGGACGCGCCCGGTGGCGGCGGACCGCGGCCCCTCACCCCCGTCTCCGGCGTCGGCGGCGGGCTGCGCTGGGCCGACCCGGTACTGCGCGGCGCCGAGGTCTGGTGCGTGCTGGAGGAGTTCACCGGTCCCGCGCCGACCGACGTGCGCCGGGTACTGGCCGCCGTACCGCTGGACGGATCGGCGGCGGAAGACCGGTCGGCCGTACGGGAGCTGACGGACGACCGGTACCGGTTCAGCACCGGGCCCAGGCTCTCGCCGGACGGGCGGCACGCGGCCTGGCTGGTGTGGGACCACCCGCGGATGCCCTGGGACGGCACCGAGCTGCGGCTCGCCGAGGTCACCGCGGACGGGACCCTCGCCGGGCCCCGGACCGTGCTCGGCGGCCCCGAGGAGTCCGTCGCCCAGGTCGAGTGGGCGGCCGACGGAACCCTCCTCGCGGTGAGCGACCGCGGCGGCTGGTGGAACCCGTACCGCGTGGACCCGGGGACGGGCTCGGCGGTCAACCTGTGCCCCCGGGAAGAGGAGTTCGGCGGCGCGCTGTGGAAGCCGGGCCTGCGCTGGCTCGCCCCGCTTCCCGACCGGCTCGTCGCCGTCCTGCACGGCCAGGGCGCCCCGGTGCTCGGCGTCCTGGACCCCGAGAGCGGGGACCTGGTGGACGCGGCCGGACCGTGGACGGCCTGGCAGCCGACCCTCGCCGTGAGCGGCACGCGCGTCTACGGGGTCGCCGCGAGTCCGCGCAGCCCGTACGAGGTGGTGGAGCTGGACACCGCCACCGGGCATGCCCGGGTGATCGGCGGTGGAGCCCGGACCGGGCTGGACCGGGTCGACCCGGCCTACTACCCGGAGCCACAGAGCCGGACCTTCCTCGGCCCCGACGACCGGGAGATCCACGCGCACGTCTACCCGCCGCACCACCCGGCCGTGCGCGCCCCGGCCGACGAACTGCCCCCGTACGTGGTGTGGGCGCACGGCGGCCCCACGGACCACGTGCCGCCCGTACTCGACCTGCACATCGCCTACTTCACCTCGCGCGGCATCGGCGTGGTCGAGGTGAATTACGGCGGCTCCACCGGCTACGGGCGCGCCTACCGGGAACGGCTGCGCGAGCAGTGGGGCGTGGTGGACGTGGAGGACTGTGCGGCGGTGGCCCGGGCGCTGGCCGCCGAGGGCACCGCCGACCCGGACCGGCTCGCCGTCCGCGGCGGCAGCGCGGGCGGCTGGACGGCGGCGGCCTCGCTCGCCGCGACCGACGTGTACGCCTGCGCGGCGATCATCTACCCGGTGCTGGACCTGCTGGGCTTCGCCGAGGAGACCCACGATCTGGAGTCCCGCTACATCGACAGCCTGGCCGGACCGCCGCAGACCCTCGCCGTACGGTGCCGCGAGCGCTCGCCGGTGGCCCGCGCCGACCGGATCACGGCCCCGTTCGTCCTGCTCCAGGGCCTGGACGACCCGGTCTGCCCGCCGGCCCAGGCGGAGCGGTTCCTCGCCGCCATGCGGGGGCGGTCGGTGCCGCACGCGTACGTGACGTTCGAGGGCGAGGGGCACGGCTTCCGGCGGGCGGACACGATGGTCCGCGCCCTGGAAGCCGAACTGTCGCTGTACGCACAGGTCTTCGGCATCGACCGGCCCGACATCCCCTTGCTGCGGCTGGAGTCCTAGGGACGCGGCGGTTCCGCTCGCTCAGGCCGTGTGCAGCCAGACGCGGAGCGGGCCGAGCGGGGTGAAGCCGGCGCGCACGGCGGCGGCGAGGTCGTCGCCCGCCTCGTAACCGACGACCGGCAGGCCCGGCCAGCGGGTGGCGATCGCGGTGAGGGCGCCCGCCCAGGCGGCGTCGGTGTCGGAGCCGTCGTGGGCGAAGAGGTTGGACAGGCCCACCACCGGGTCGCCTCCGCGGTTCGCGACGGCCCCCGCCACGATCCGGCCGTCGGCGCGGCCCGCCAGGAAGACGATGCCGTGGCGCAGGAGGGCCGGGTGGAACAGCCCGGTGGACCGCTCGCCGCCCCAGGCGGCCTCCCAGGCCTCCAGTTCGTCGGCGGTGGTCACCTCGGACCACTCCAGCCGGGAGCCTGAGGCCGCCGGGGCTCCGGCCGGGCGGTGGATCCACCGGGCCTCGAACAGCACCTCGAAGCCGTCCCCGGTCAGGTCCAGGTCGGCGAAGCTGTCCTTCACCGAGCAGCCGGGGCCGTCGGTGTCGATCGCGGCGACCAGCCCGGCCGCCGAGGCGCCCGGGGCGAGGGACACGGCATCGGGATAGAGCAGCGGGGTCCGGCGCGCGCTCGTCCAGGCGTCCGGCGTGAACTCGCCGGCCGCCCCGTGGCCGCGTACGACCGCGTCGCACCACTCGGCGTTGTTGCGCGCCGCCGCGAGCAGGAGTTCCCCGGGGTCCCGAATGATGATCACCGGGGGATCCTGCCACACCGCGTAGCCTGGGGCGATGAGCATGTCCCCGTACCTCCGCGAGGGCGACCGGGTGGGCCTGCGGCCCTTCCGGCTCGCCGACGGGCCCGAGTTCACCGATCGCGTGCGCGAGAGCCGGGACCTGCACCGGCCGTGGCTGTTCCCGCCCGCCACCATCGAGGAGTACGAGCCCTACGCGGCCGGGCTGATCGACGGCGAGGGCCGCGCCGGATTCCTCGTCTGCGAGCGGGGGACCGGAGCCGTTGCCGGCTTCGTCAACATCAACAACATCGTGCACGGCGCCTTCCGCTGCGGGGCCCTCGGCTACGGAGCCTTCGCGCACGCCGCCGGCCGCGGCCTGTTCCACGAGGCCCTGCGCCTGGTCCTCGCGCACGCCTTCGCCCCGGCCGGGCAGGGCCTCGGCCTGCACCGCCTGGAGGCCAACATCCAGCCCGGCAACACGGCCTCGATCGCGCTGGTCCGTGGCGCGGGCTTCCGGCTGGAGGGGCTCTCCCCGGACTTCCTCCACGTCGACGGTGCCTGGCGCGACCACGAACGCTGGGCCGTGACCGCCGGAATGCCGCTTCCGTAGGAGTCTTTCCGGCCCGGCATCGCCCAGGATGGGTCCATGCGATCCCTCGTGCTCCTCGATGCCCCGTCCAACCTCGGCCTGCGCCCGCCCGCGCCCGGCGCCGTACCCGGCGTCTACAAACTGGCCGGGGCCCTGCGCGAACAGGGCCTGCTGGCCCGGCTCGGCGCACGCGAGGGCGGGGTGGTGGTCCCGCCGCGCTACGACCGGGGCGACTGGAAGGAGGGCGACGGCGTGTTCCACGCCGACGCCCTCGCCGCGTACACCGTCACCCTTGCCGACCGCATCGAACGGCACCTGCGGGCAGGGGAGTTCCCCGTCGTGCTCGGCGGGGACTGCTCGATCCAGCTCGGCGCCTCGCTCGCCATGCGCAGACTCGGCCGCTACGGCCTGGCCGCGATCGACGGCTCCGCCGACTTCCGTCACCCCGGCAACGAGGCCGTGAACGGGCCGGTCGGCGCGGCGGGCGGGGAGGAGCTCGCCCTCGCCACCGGGCGCGGGCAGGCCGGCCTCGCCGACCTGGAGGGGCGCTCGCCGTACCTGCGGGACGAGGACGTGCGGATCTTCGGGATCCGCGACGGGGACGCGGACCTCCCCGAGCTGCGCGCGGCCGGGATCCGCACCGCCACCGTCGGGGAGATCCGCGACCGCGGCGCCGGACCGGTGGCCCGGGCGGCGCTGGACGGGCTGCACCCGCCGGCCACCGACGGCTTCTGGGTGCACCTGGACGCGGACGTGCTGGACCCGAGCGTCATGCCGGCCGTGGACGGTCCCGACCCGGGCGGCCTGCTCCCCGACGAACTCGCCGAGCTACTGGGTGTATTGGTCAGTTCCCCGCGCTGCGTCGGGATCAACGTCACGATCTACGACCCGGACCTGGATCCGGAGGGCCGTGCCGGTGCGCTGCTCGCCGACCTGGTCGCGGGTGCCTTCGCGTAGACCGTCGCGCGTGTCTTCGCCAGGCCGTCGCGTAGCCCTGTGCACGGTCTTCGCGCAGACGTCGGCGCCGGCCTTCGCGCACGCCCCGGGTACGCCTTTGCGTAATCCTGACCGGTGGTGATCCGCGGAACCCCTGTGCACCGGCCGCCGTGGCGTGTTCCATTTCCTCATGGCCACCACCGTCCGCCGCGCCGTACTGACCCTTCCCGCAGCCCCGTTGGGCTCCGACAACCCACTGCCCGCCCTGCGCGCGCCCGACGGGGTGCACGTACTGGACGAGCGTGCGCGCGACGGGCTGCCGCGCGACATGGCGCGGCAGATCGGGTACGAACCGCTGCGCTCGCTGCTGCCCGTCCGGATCCGGGACGGCTACCGGCGCGAACGCTCGGAGCGGGAGTTCGAGACGATCGTCATCGAGAACGCACACCTGCGGGTGACCGTGCTCCCGGGACTCGGCGGACGCGTCCACTCCCTCGTGCACCTGCCCACCGGACGTGAACTTCTCTACCGTAACCCGGTGTTCCAACCGGCCAACTTCGCCCTCAACGGAGCCTGGTTCTCCGGCGGCATCGAGTGGAACACCGGCGCCACCGGGCACACCACCCTCTCCTGCGAGCCGGTGCACGCCGCGCTCGTCCCGGCCCCGGACGGCGGTGTGATGGTCCGGCTGTGGGAGTGGGAGCGGCTGCGCGACCTGCCCTTCCAGGTGGACCTGTGGCTGCCGGAGGATTCGGAGTTCCTCTACGTCGGCGTGCGCGTGCGCAATCCGCACGAGCGGCCCGCGCCCGTGTACTGGTGGTCCAACATCGCCGTCCCCGAGGAAGCGGGCACCCGCGTCCTCGCCCCCGCCGACGAGGCGTGGCACTTCGGCTACGAGCGCTCGCTGCGCCGTGTCCCGGTGCCCGGGTGGGAGGGCGCGGACCGCACGTACCCGCTCCGCAGCGAGTACCCGGCCGACTTCTTCTACGAGGTCCAGGACGGGGCCCGGCCCTGGATCGCCTCCCTGGACGCCGAAGGACGGGGGCTCGCGCAGACCTCCACCGGGCGGCTCTGCGGGCGCAAGCTCTTCGTGTGGGGCGCGGGCGGCGGCGGCCGCCGCTGGCAGGAATGGCTGACCGAGCCGGGCACCGGCGGCTACGCGGAGATCCAGGCGGGGCTGGCCCGCACCCAGCTGGAGCACGTACGGCTGGAGGGCGGGGCGGAGTTCAGCTGGCTGGAGGCGTACGGGCCGCTGGCCGCGGAGCCGGCCGCGGTGCACGGGACCGACTGGGCGGAGGCCCGCGGGGCGGCCCAGGACGCGCTGGACGCCGTACTGCCCCGGGAGCGGGTGGACGCGGCCTACGAGGCGTGGCGCGGGCGCGCCGACAGCGAGCCGGGGGAGCGGCTGGCGACGGGCTCGGGGTGGGGCGCGCTGGAGGTGCTGTGCGGCGGCTTCAAACTGCCGGGCACTCCCTTCGAGGAGTCCACGCTCGGGGAGGCCCAGGAGCCGTGGCTGGAGCTGTGGCGCACGGGAGTTTTCCCGGCCCCGCGCCGGGTGGCTCCGCCGGGGCCGAGCCTGGTCGCCGCGCACTGGCGGGACATGCTGGAGACGGCCCCGGCGGAGCCGCTGACCGAGTACCACCTGGGCGTGGCGCAGTGGCATGCCGGAGACGTGGCCCAGGCGGTACGGAGCTGGGAGCGCGGGCTGGCGCTGGCGCCGTCGCGGTGGCCTCTGCTGCGCTGCCTGGCGGTGGCGGACGCGCTGGCCGGCGACCGGGCGAGGGCGGCCGACGCGTACGCGGAGGCCTTCGACGACCTGGCCGGGGAGAGCCGGGGCGGCGAGCCGTGGACGGCCGCGGAGGCCGCGCTGGGGCGAGAGGCGATGGGGGCCCTGCTGGCCGCGGGGCGCCTGCCCGAAGCCCGGCGGGTCTGGGACCGGCTGCGGCCCGCCCTGCGTGAGGGGGGCCGCTTCCGGCTGCTCGGCGCGCGGCTCCTGGCGGCGGAGGGCCATGTGGGCGCGGCCCGGCGCGTCTTCGAAGACGGCTTCGAGCTTCCGGACCTCCGGGAGGGTGAGGAAATCCTGTCCGAGGCCTGGTCGGCGCTGACCGACCGGCCGCTGCCGGCCCGCTACGACTTCCGGATGCGGCCACCGGCCGGGGCCTAGGTGCGCTGTCCCCGGGACCCCACACCTAGCGGGGTCCCGCCGGGGATTCGGGCCGGGAACGGATCTCCAGGGCGGGCTCGGGGTCGTCCGCGGAGATTTCGGGCTCCAGGCCCTCGGTGACCGCTGTCCGCCGCAGGCCGGTGTCGGCCCGCCAGGCCTCGAAGACCAGGGTCGTCGCGGTGACCACGGCGATGCCGAGCAGCCAGCCCCCGACGACGTCGCTCACCCAGTGCACGCCCAGGGCGACCCGTGTGTAGCCGACGCCCAGCACGGCCGTCACCGCGAGCGCCCAGGGCAGCGCGCGCCAGCCCCGGGGCACCAGCGGGAGCAGGACCAGGAGGAGGACGGCGCAGGAGGTGGTGGCCGTCATGGCGTGGCCGGACGGGAAGGAGAATCCGGGCGCGTGGGCGACCGGATCCGGCAGGTGCGGACGTACCCGCTCCACGGCGTTCTTGACGAGGAGTCCGATCAGTCCGCCGGCCGTCGCCGTGACGCCGGCCCAAGCCGCCAGCCGCCAGGCCCGCCGCACCATGAGCCAGATCACCAGGGCCGCCACCAGCAGGCGCATGGTCACCGGGTCCCACAGCACGCCGGTGAGGAAGTCCAGGAAGCGCACCCAGGCGGGATGTTCCAGGGCGGTGCGGTGCAGCCGCTGCGCGGTCGTCCGGTCGAGCCGGTGCAGCGGCGGCCACTCGGATTCGACGAGGACGAGGGCGAGGGCGAAGGGCACCGCCACCGTGGCCGTCGCCGTCACCGTCAGCACCAGTCTCCTGCCGAACGCGGCGTCGGGCCCGGAGTGCCGGGAGAGGAGGGCTCGGACGGTGCCGAGTCGGGTTCGGGCGGTGCGCTGTGCCATGGGGGCGCAGCCTCCCTTCAGCGGGTAGCGGTGGCGGACGGCGGGGGAGCCGGAGGATCAGACGCCCGGATCCCGCGTGACGGGTTCCTTCGTTCCGGCGCGTACGGCTTCCAACTGGGCCGCGAAGGACAGGCCGAGGAACAGGGCCAGCGAAGTGAGATAGGACCAGAGCAGCAGCGACATGACCGCGCTGAGGGGGCCGTACACGCTGGTGAAGGAGCTGCTAGCACCGACGTAGAGGCTCAGCGCCCCGGTCGCGCCGATCCACAGCACCAGGTACACGACGGCGCCGAAGGCGAGCCAGGTGTAGCCGGGCTGGTGCCGGCGCGGCGAGAGGCGGAATATCGCGCTGGTGGCCAGCACGGCCAGCAGGATGCCGACCGGCCAGCGCAGGACGTCCCAGGCCCGGGTGGTGGCCGGGCTGAAGTGGTAGACCTCGCCGATCGCGTGGGTCAGGTCGGAGCCGAGGACGGTGAGGATGAAGCTCAGCCCCAGCGGGAGCCCCGCCAGTGCCGCCATGACGAGGCCGCGGGAGTACTTGAGCAGGAAGGGCCGGTCGCGTTCGTTCCCGTAGATGCGGTTGGCGCCCCGCTCGACCTGGCACAGGCTCGTGGTGACGTTGACGAGGGAGAACAGCAGGCCCAGCCAGAGCGCGGCCTGGCCGCCGTCACCCGCGTGCCGGCGGCTCTCGCGCAGCGCCTCGTCGACCATCTCCTGGCTGGGGCCGCTGGTGATCCGGCTGATCGTGAGCTCGGCCACGCGGCCGATGCCCTCGGTGTGCAGCGCGCTGGACAGGCCTATCGCGGCGATGGCCAGCGGCACGATCGACAGGACGGTCTGGAGGGCGAGCGCGCGGGAGTGGCTGAAGCCGTCCGCGTAGCGGAAGCGCACGAAGGAGTCTCGGGCCAGACTCCAGCTCCCGTAGCGGCGCAGGGCGGCCCAGGCCTCGTCGCCGGACAGCTCCTCGCCCCGCACGTCACGTTTCTGCGGTACCCGGGTGGCGGTTCCCATTGTCTTCCTGACTGTGTGTGCTCCGGCGCGCCCTGCGCCGGGGCGGGCTCAGTGCTGCGCGGTGTGAGGGGCGTGGGGGGTGTGGGGGGTATGGGCAATGGCCGGTGCGTCGTCCGGCTCGTCGTGCACGTCCCGCCCGTTGTGTCCCCCGCGGGCGTGCGGGAGCGCGGGAGCGGGGGCTCCCGGAGCCCGGGGCAGCCGGATCCGCAGGGCACCCGGTTCCGTCTCGGCCGTCAGCCGGGAACCTTCGGTCATGGTGTCCCCGTCGACCTCGCGGGGCTGGATCCGCGCGAAGCGGATGTCGATCCGGGCGGCGCTGAAGTACTCCAGCGAACCCCCGGCGACCGGCCCGGCGACCGGCCCGGCGTCCGCCGTGCCGCGCGGTGAGTCCGGGCCGGGGGCGCGGCGCCGTGCGACCCGGGCGGCCAGGTGCACGGCGGCGGCGAGCCAGCCGGCCGCGCCCCGCGGGTCGAACAGCACGACCTCCAGCCGTCCGCTGTCCAGCCGCGCCCGCGGCAGCAGTTCCAGGCCCCCCTGGAGCGCGCCGACGTTGCCGATGACGACCATCCGGGCCCGGCGCCGGAGCCGGCGGCCGCCGTCCAGACGGATGGTCAGCCGCATGCGGGGGTCCCCCAGATGCCGGGCGGCCGAGAGCACGTAGGCGGCCCATCCCAGTCGGGCCTTGAGCGCGGGAGAGGCGTCGCGGACCATGGCCGCGTCGAATCCCGCGCCCGTCATGACCGTGAACCGGGTCGGGGGGAGGTCGTCGCCCGCGACCCGTCCGACGTCGATCCCGAACTCGCCGCCGACCAGGGCCTCGTCGAGGGCCGTCGCCGGATCCGGGGGGAGTTCCAGGTTGCGGGCGAGGAGGTTCCCGGTGCCGCAGGGGACGAGCGCCAACGGGATGCCGGCGCCGGCCACCACGTCGGCGCAGGCGCGTACGGTGCCGTCGCCCCCGCAGGCCACCACCAGGTCGACGCCGCCCGCGGCGCACTCCTCGGCGAGGCCGCCGCAGGGTTGCTCGACGGTGGTCGGCGTCCATCGCTGGTCGGTGTAACCGTGCCGGTGCAGGAGGCTGCGCACCTTGTCGGCCAGTTCGTCGGCGCAGCCGTGGGGGTGACGGACGACGACGACCCGCCGGCCGGGACGCCGGGCGGCGTGCCGGGCGGGCACGACGGTGTCCGGGGTCCGCGCCGCGCCGCGTGCGGCAGGCTGGGTACGGCCGGACGGGGAGGCCGCCGGGGTGCGCCCGGACAGGAACACGGACCCCATGACGAGCAGCGTCGCGGCGCCGTTGAGCAGACCGCCCGCCACATCGGAGGGGTGGTGCATCCCCCGGTACATCCGCGACAGCCCGACCGCCGGCGGAACCAGCAGCAGGGCTGCCGCCGTGACGTACCGCCAGGGACCGCGCGTACGGCTCAGTAGGAGGGTGGCCAGCCCTCCGTACAGGGCGACGGACGCCCCGACATGACCCGACGGGAAACTCGACGTGGGCGGCGCCCCGTCCAGTTGGGCCACGTCGGGGCGGGGCCGCTCCACGAAGACCGTCACGACGAGGAAGACGGCCGACTGGACGGCGACCGAAGCGCCCAGGAACACGGCTTCCGTCCACCGCGGAGCGCGCGGCAGCGCCAGCATTCCGGCGATGCAGAGCAGCGTCACGCCGACGATCGCCTCCGTGCCGGCCATGACGGACAGCCACTCGGAGACTCCGTCGGCGAGGGGGTTGCGATGCGCGGCGAACGCACGGTTGACCTCGTTCTCCAGCGAAAGCAGCCGGTGTCCCGCTGCCACGCGGGTCACCAGCATGCCCAGGAGCACCATCGAGGCAGCCTGGGCCGCCACGAGCCACACGAGCCGGGAGCGTCTCGCGGCCCCACCGTTTTCCGTCGTCATGGAGCCCTTGTTGCCCGTCGCGGGGCTTTGATGCGTCCCCCTCACCCCCGCGGCTTGGCTACGCCCGGCAGAGGATTTCGCCGTTCAGGACCGAGAACCAGGCGTCCGGGGCTGCAGCCCAGACGTGCCAGGCCTCCGCGGCGGCTGCCAGGTCCGCGGCCGTCGCGTGGCCCCCGCGGACGGCGATGTCCGCGTACGAGGAGGCCGTCGTACGGTCCGCCCACAGCGACGACCACCAGGCCGTCTCCTCCGGGGAGGCGAAGCACCAGGCCGTCGCCGAGGACTCCACGTCCGTGAAGCCCGCCTCCCGCGCCCAGGCCCGCAGCCTGCGGCCCGCGTCCGGCTCGCCGCCGTTGGCGCGGGCGACCCGGCGGTACAGGTCCAGCCACTGGTCCAGGCCCGGCGCCGCCGGGTACCAGGTCATCGCGGCGTAGTCGGCGTCCCGCGCGGCGACGATCCCGCCCGGCCGGCACACCCGCCGCATCTCGCGCAGGGCCCGTACCGGGTCGCCGACGTGCTGCAGCACCTGGTGGGCGTGGACGACGTCGAAGGAGCCGTCCGGGAAGTCCAGCGCGTGGACGTCCGCCGTCGCGAACTCCACCCCGCTCACGCCGCGCTCCGCCACGTACGCACGGGCCTGCGCGACCACGTCCCCCGACGCGTCCACGGCGGTCACCCGGCCACCTGGGGCGACCAGCTCCGCCAGGTCGGCGGTGATCGTGCCCGGCCCGCAGCCCACGTCCAGCACCGACATCCCCGGCCGCAGCTCGCCGATCAGGTACGCGGCCGAGTTCCGCGCCGTGCGCCAGCGGTGCGAGCGCAGCACCGACTCGTGGTGGCCGTGCGTGTAGACGGCGGTCTCCTCGTGGGCGTTCATGGCCTGCCCCCTCCTCGTCGAAGCGATGTCCCACCGTAGACGATCAGTTCGTGATGTGAGATCTGCGTTTTGACATGTGGACACCCCCCTTGTGTGCCAAGGGGATTCGGCGTGGCGGTGGCAGGGAAATGCGGGAGCGAGGAGAGTGGGGGCCGAGGGGGACACCTCGTGCCACGGGACGGTGAGAGCCATGCCGGAAACGCTGCTCGAACGGCATGCCGAGGCGCTGCGGCTCTTCGGCGAGCGGCTGCGCGCCATCGGGGACGACCAGTGGGACGCGCCGACCCCGTGTACGGAGTGGAGCGTGCGGGACCTGGTCAACCACGTCACCGGGGAGCAGCTCTGGATCCCGCCGCTGGTCACCGAGGGCCGCGCGGTCGAGGAGATGGGCGACGCGTTCTCCGGCGACGTGCTGGGCGACGACCCGGTCGCCGCGTGGGACAGGGCCGCGTCCGCCGCGCACGACGCCTTCGCCGAGCCCGGGGCGCTCGACCGGACCGTCAAGCTCTCCTACGGGCCCGCGCTCGGCTCCGCGTACTGCTCGGAGCTGACCGCCGATTGCGTCGTGCACACCTGGGACCTCTCGCGGGGCATAGGTGCCGACGACCGGCTGCCGGACGGCCTCGTCGAGTTCTCCATCAAGGAGGTCATGCCGTATGCCGACGGGCTCGCGGCGAGCGGGATGTACGCCGCTCCGCTGGAGGTTCCGGCGGGAGCGGACGCGCAGACCAGGCTGCTGGCGCTGCTGGGGAGGCAGGGCTGAACCGGGGGCGGGCGGCCGTCGAAGCGGGGCTGAACCGGGGCGGGCGGCGCCGAAGCGGGCGTAGGAGCGTAGCGGGGGCGTAGAGCGGGCATACCGCAGCAAATAATCGTATAAAGGACAGGATTGGCGGAGCTGAGCGGTTAGCGCGCGGAAGGCGGAAAAGGGGATGCAGCGCACGACGGCGGAAGGCCGTGGTCCGGTCCGGTACGGACCCCCCGCGCCCCAGCCCGGCCTGCCCGTGCTGCCCGAACTCGTCTCCGTCCTCGCCGCGGCCGCCGGGCGTTCCGCCCCCGAGCCCCCGGGCGGCGGGGACTCCGTCCGCGAGGCCGCCTGCCGGCACTGGGGGCGGCGCGGGCTGCCGACCGCCCCGGAGGACGTGGCCGCCGGGCCCGGGGCTCCGGCGCTGCTGCTCGCGCTGCTCGGCGCGTACGGGGGCGACGTGCTGCTGCCCCGGCCCTGCCCCGCCTGGTGGACCCCGCAGGTCCGGCTGCTGGGACGGCGGGCCTACCACGTGCCGACCCCGGCCGAGTGCGGCGGAATCCCGGACCCCTACGCCCTGCTGGAGACCGTACGGCGGGTACGCGCCGAGGGCGGCGACCCGCGCGTGCTGCTGCTGTCGGTCGCCGACGACCCGACCGCGACCGTGCCGCCGCCGGAGATGCTGCGCGAGGCCTGCGAGGCCGCCGAGTCCGCCGGGCTCTTCGTCGTCAGCGACGAGAGCTGGCGCGACACCGTCCACCGGCCGCACGACACCCTGGTCCTGAGCCCCGCCGAGATGCTCCCGGACGAGGCGGCCGTGCTCGTCGACCTGTCCGGAGCGCTGCTGCCCGCCGGCTGGCCCGCGGCGGTGGTGCGCTTCCCCCACACCCCCAGGGGGACCTGGCTGCGCGCCCGGACCCTCGACGTCCTCACCGCCACCGGCGCACTGGTGGCCGGACCCGTCGCCGGGGCCGCCGCGCACGCCCTCGACGAACCCGCCGCCGTCGGCGGGCGGGCCGCCGCGGCAGCCGCGCTGCACGGCGTGGTCGCCGCCGCCGCGCACCGGGAACTCCTCTCCGTCGGGGCGCTGGCCCGTCCCCCGCAGGCAGGCCGGCACCTCTACGCCGACCTGACCCCGCTGCGCGCCGGCCTCGCCCGGCACGGGGTCGGCGACGCCATGGAGCTGGAGGACTGGCTCGGCGGCCGGCTCGGCGCCCCCACGCCGGGCGGGCAGCGGTTCGCGGACGAACCGGTCGCCCTGCGGGTGAGGCTGTCGACCGGGCCGCTGCTGGGCGCCACCCCGGAGGAACGGCTCGCCGCGCTCACCGCACACGACCCGCTCGCGCTCCCGCACGTGCGGCGCTCCCTGGACCTCCTCGGATCCGTCCTGGCCGGGCTGGTCTGATGCCCGACCCGGCGAACGGAGACTTCCTGATGAGCGACCGGACGGATGCCCCTGCCTCCACGGCCGCCCCTGCCTCCACGGCCGCCGCTGCCTCCACGGACGCCCCTGCCTCCACGGCCGCCGCCGGCTCCACGGACGCCCTCGCCTCCTCGGACGCCGCCGCCACGACGGACGCCACCACAACGGGCGGCGCCGGCGCGGGCGCAGTGCCGACCGCCGGCGCCCGGCAGCCCGCAGCGCCGCCGTCCCTCCCCGCCGCCCCGCGCCCGCTCGGCGAACACCGCCGCTGGCCCCGCTCCTTCGCGGACCGGCTCACCACCCCGCTCCCCGGTGTCCGCGCCTTCGCGCGGCTCGCCCGCGAGGGCGCCTTCCGGCCCGGGCCCGACGGGCTGCGCGGCATCCCCGACCTGCCGTACGAGCCGGCCCCACTGCCCGAGGCCGCTCCGGGCTCGGTCTGCGTCACCTGGGCCGGACACGCCAGCTGGGTTCTGCGGACCGGCGGGCTGACCGTGCTGACCGACCCCGTCTGGTCCCGGCGGATCCTCGGCACCCCCTCCCGGATGACACCCGTAGGGGTGCGCTGGGAGGACCTGCCGCCCGTGGACGCGGTGGTCATCAGCCACAACCACTACGACCACCTGGACGCGCCCACGCTCAAGCGGCTGCCCCGCGACACCGCCCTCTTCGTCCCGGCGGGCCTGGCCGGCTGGTTCCGCCGCCGCGGTTTCACCCGGGTCACCGATCTCGACTGGTGGGAGTCGGCCGAACTGGGCGGCGTGCGCTTCGAGTTCGTACCGGCCCACCACTGGTCGAAACGCTCGCTGATCGACACCTGCCGGTCCCTGTGGGGCGGCTGGATCCTGACCGACACCCTGAGCCCCGCGCCGAAGAAGCTCTACTTCGCCGGCGACACCGGCTACGGCCACTGGTTCGCGGAGATCGGCCGCCGCCACCCCGGCATCGACCTCGCGCTCCTGCCCATCGGCGCGTACGCCCCGCGCTGGTGGCTGGGCGACGTCCACGCAGACCCGGAGGAGGCCGTCCAGGCCTGCCTCGACCTCGGCGCCCGGCGGATGGCTCCCATGCACTGGGCCACCTTCGTCCTCTCCGCCGAGCCGGTCATGGAGCCCCTGCACCGCGCCCGGACCGCCTGGGCCCGCGCGGGCCTGCCCCGCGACCACCTCTGGGACCTCCCGATCGGCGCCTCCCGCACGCTCGGCTGATGCCGTGACGAGCCGAAGCCGCACGAGCAGAGGCCCCGTCAAGTCATGGACGTAGCCGAAGCCCGAGGGGAGCGGACACACCGGCATCCCGCCCGGCCCGCTCCTCCGCCGTCAGCCGGAGGTACTCCCCAACGCCGCTCATGGCCCGATTTCAGTGGTGCCAGGCCCGGCCGCCGGTGTTGTGGATGAACCGCTGCAGCACCTTGAGGGTGATCAGGTACTCCTCGTCCGGGATGCCGGCATGCCGCTCGTCCCGCAAGTCCCGCTGCAGAGCCGCCGCCCGCTCGTAGAACTCCCGGCCCTCCACGGTCATTTCGAGGTTCCCCCCGGCGTCCTGCGTGATCCACCCCCGGGCGACGGCCGTGTCGAGCTCCTCGGCCACGGCCTCCTGGCCCACCGCCAGGTAGCCCTTCAGGGTCTCGGTCACCTCGTCCCGGCTCCTCGGCTTCCCGGCGGCCACGGAGACCTGGTGGAGGATCCACCACTGGGGCTGGGTGGTGCCCAGCTGCGCGAGCGCGCCCCGGGTGCGGTTGACGACCGCCTCGTAGGCGGCCCAGCTCCAGTACCCGATGGGCTGCTGGACCAGTTCGGCGTCGTTGTGCGAGTACTCCACGGCTGTCGCTCCGTTCGCTGCTCAGGACCGTCCGCGGTGCGGGACCGTCCGCTGAGGAAGACCCTAGAACCCGAAGCGCACTTGAGGTCTAGTCCCTCTTCCGGGCCGGTCCCCGCAACCGTCGCCACACCGACGGGCCCGCGCTGATCAGCAGGGTCAGGCCCACCGCGAGGGCCACGCCCTTCCAGGGCTCCGAGAACAGCGAGCCGCCCAGGATGCCGATCAGACCGTACGTCGCCGCCCAGGCGAGGCAGGCCGGGGCGTCGCCGCGGGCGAAGCGCCGCAGGGGCAGCCGCGCCAGCAGACAGGCCAGCATCACCGGGATCCGCCCCGCCGGAACCAGCCGGGACACCACCAGGACCAGCACCCCGTGCTCGTCCAGCGCCCTCTGCGCCTGCTCCAGCCGCTCGGGCGTGGCCCGCCCGCGCAGCGCCTCCAGCCAGCGCGAGCCATTGCGTGACCGCACCCCCCGCTGACCGAGCCAGTACAGCGCGACGTCCCCGGTGAACGCCGCCAGCGCCGACACCCCGAACACCAGAAACACCCCGAACGGCAGCGAGTCCTGATGGAACGCCACCACCGCCGCCGAACTCACCAGCGCCCCCGTAGGGATCACCGGCACCAGTGCGCCGAGCGCCACCAGCACGAACAACGCCGGGTAGCCGACCGCCTGCCGGGTGGTCTCCAGCGGCACCTGCCCGGCCGCCGCCACGATGTCGCGCCAGGTCACGGCAGTCGCACCCGCTCCCCGTGGGCGGGCACCCGTACGGTCACCTTCGGCGCGAGCCGCCCCGCCCGGCGCTCGAACTCCTCGCCCGGCGCGTGGAACTCGTGCGGACGCACCGCGTCCATCCCGATCGGCCAGTACGTTCCGTAGTGCACCGGGACCGCCGCCGCGGGGGCCAGCTCGGCCAGCGCCCGCGCCGCCCGCCCCGCGTCCAGGTGCCCCGGTCCCAGGTACGGGCCCCAGCCGCCCACCGGCAGCAGGGCCACGTCCACCGGGCCGACCTCCCGGGCCATCGTGTCGAACAGCCCGGTGTCCCCGGCGAAGTAGGTACGGGCCGCGCCCTCCACCACGTACCCGAGGGCCGGGGCGAGCTGCGGCCCGAACGGCAGGCGCCGCCCGTCGTGCAGGGCGCTGACCGCCCGAACCCGTACACCGCCCCGCACCGGGACCTCGTCGCCCGGCGCCACCTCCGTCACCGCCAGCCCGCGCATTCCGGCGATCCGTGCCAGCCCCGGAACCGCCCGGCGCGCACCGCGCGGCACCAGCAGCCGGGTACCGGGCGCCAGCCGCTGCAGCGAGGGCAGGTGCAGGTGGTCGGCGTGCAGGTGCGACACCAGCACCACGTCGGCCCGCGCCGCCTCGGGCGGGGGCACCGGTCCGCGCCGCCGCCGTAGATGGGCCAGCCGCCGGGCGAACAGCGGATCCGTCAGCAGCCGGACGCCGGAGTCCTCGACCGTGCACGTGGCATGCCCCCACCAGGTGACCTCCACCGGCATCCGGCTCTCCCTCCCACGCCCGTCCCGTCCCACCCCTCACCGAGCCTAGAGGCTGCCCCAAGGATCCGCCCGGAACCGGAACCTCCCCGCCCTCTCCTCCCCGGCGGCCGATCGGAGTAGGGTCGGGCGGCATGGAAGAGCTGCGCGTGGCCGCGATCGCCAGCCTGGCCCCGCTCGAAGACCTCGACGCCGACCCCTTCGCCGTGGACACCCGGACCCAGCACGCCGTGTGCGCGCGCTGGGCCGCCGACCACGGGTACGTCGTGAGGAGGCAACTGCTCGTCTACGGGCTGCGCGCCGACCACTGCGGGCTCTGGTCCGACATCGACGCCGGGCAGGTCGACCTCTTCGTCGCCGCCAACCACCGCGTGCTGGCCCGCGCGCTGCGCTCCGTCGAGGAGTTCAGCGCCGAGTGCGAGCGGCGCGGGGTCCGCCTGGAGACCGCCGGGCACCAAGAGCCGCCGTACACCTCCGCGATGAAGGCCGAGGTGCACCGCCGGCTGTCCATGCCGACCGCCGGCTACGACGGCACCTGAGCGCCGGCCACGACTTCACCTGACCCGCCGGCCGCAACGGCACTGAGCGCCGTCCACGAAGGCACCTGACCGGCAGGTCCCGCGCACCGGTGCGCCGTCCGTGTCGCCCGGCCGGGTGAGCCCGCCTGTGCGAGCCTGGAAGGCAGGACGGGGCGCGCGGGAGGTGGGGCGTGGTGCGAGGACGGTGGCGGAGCGCGGGCGGGACCCTGGTACGGGTGATCCTCGTCTGGGCGGTGTCCACGCTGACGATGCTCGCGCTGGCCGGGATCCTGCCGGACTTCCGGCTCCGGTCCGGCGACGACGACAGCATCACCCAGATCGGGCTCACCGCCGCCTGGGGCGCCGGGGCCTTCGGTCTGCTGAGCGCGCTCGTCTGGCCCGTGCTCGTCCGGGCCCTGCTGCTGGTGCCCGCCCTGGTGCTCGGGCTGCTCGTCTTCTTCCTCAACGGCTCGCTGCTGCTCATAGCGCTCGACCTGATCCCCGCCGGGCGGGGCGAAGTGGCCCCCGAGACCGCGGTGGTCGTGGCCGCCGTGATGTCCGCCGTGGCCTCGGCGACCTCGACCGCGCTCGCGGTGCGCGACGACGGGGCGTACCGGCGGCGGCTCTACCGCCTCGCCGACCGGCGCCGGCGCAGACTGCGCAGGGCGGGCGCGCCCGGCTCCGGGGAGTCCGCGCCCGGGCTGGTCTTCCTCCAGCTCGACGGGGTCGGGTACGAGGCGCTGCGCCGCGCGGCCGGCGGCGGCCTGATGCCGACCGTCTCCGACTGGCTGGACGGCAGCCACCGCATCGCGTCCTGGCGCACCGACTGGTCGAGCCAGACCGGCGCCAGCCAGCTAGGCATCCTGCACGGCTCGACCTTCGACGTGCCCGCGTTCCGCTGGTACGAGAAGGACACCGGGGAGGTGATGGTCTGCAACCGGCCCACCAGCGCCGCCGAACTCCAGCGGCGGGCGGTGGAGCGGACCGCGGACGGCGGGCTGCTCACCCTCGACGGGGCCAGCCGGGGCAACCTGTTCAGCGGGGGCGCCGACCAACTGGCGCTCGTGCTCTCGGTCTCCGCCCGCCGGGGCCGGGCGAACCGGTCCCGGGCGGGCTACTTCGCGTACTTCTCCGACCCGGCCAACGCCGTCCGCACGGCCGTGTCCTTCGTCGCCGAGGCGGGCCGGGAGATCGGCCAGTCGCTGCGCGCGCGGATCCGCGGGGACCGGCCGCGCGTGGCCCGCGGCGGGCTGTACCCGCTGATCCGGGCCTTCGCGACCGTGGTCGAACGCGACGTGGTCGTGGCGGCGGTGATCGGCGACATGCTCGCCGGGCGCGCCGCGGTCTACGCCGACCTGGTCGCCTACGACGAGGTCGCGCACCATTCCGGCCCGCACGGCCGGGACACCGACCGGGTGCTGGAACGTCTCGACCGGAGCCTCGCGCTGATCGCCCGGGTCGCCGAGCACGCGCCGCGCGCGTACCGGATCGTGCTGCTCTCCGACCACGGCCAGAGCCCGGGGGAGACCTTCCTCAGCCGGTACGGGCTCACCCTCAAGGACCTGGTCCGGGCGGGCTGCGGGCTGCCGGTGCCGCGCCGGGCGGGCCGCACCCGCAGCGGGGCGGAGGCGCGGGCCGCCGTCCTGGCGGCCCTGCACCGGCCGGTCGAGGAGGACGAGGAGGCCCGACCCGGGCCGGGCTCCGACCCGGTGGTCCTCGCCTCCGGCAACCTCGGGCTGATCTCCTTCCCGGACGTCCCCGGCCGTGCCTCGCGCGAGTGCGTCGCGCGCGCGCACCCCGCCCTGCTGCCCACCCTGGCGAACCACCCCGGATTGGGTTTCCTCCTGGTGGACGGCGTGGTGCTGGGCCCGGGCGGGGCGGTGGCACGCCTCGACGTGCCGGGGGAGGCGGAGGAACTGCTGGCTCCCTACGGCCCCGGGGCGGCCGAGGCCGTCCGCCGGACCGACACCTTCCCGCACGTGGCCGACATCATGGTGAATTCGGCGTACGACCCGCAGACGGGCGCGGTCCACGCCTTCGAGGAGCAGATCGGCTCGCACGGCGGCCTGGGCGGGGAACAGGGGCACGCGTTCCTGATGTGGCCGACGGAGCTGTCGGATCCGGGCGGCGACCTGGTGGGCGCGGAGGCGGTGCACGGCGTACTCCGCCGCTGGCTCCGGGAGGCGGACGGGCCGCAGCTGCCGGTGGTTCCACCGGTGCGGAGGGGGAGCTGGGCGGAGGCCCTGGCCGGGGGGCCCGTGCGGACTCCGGCGGAGGATTCCCGGCCGGAAGGTGCCACCGGCGGAATCCTTCCTTCCATGCCGGTGTCCACGCAGGACGAAACCCGCTGATTTGGAGCGGCCTCAGGGGTGGCCGACCATGGGTCGACCTGCCCACCATGTGAGACACCCCCGAGGCGCACCACCGATGACCAGCACAGAAGCCCCAGCGACCGAGGGCAGCGCAGCCCCGCCGACCGAGGCCGCAACCGTCCCCGGACCCCCAGCGCCCGCCGGGGACGAGCCGCGGCGCTTCGGTCTCCCCGTCGCCACCTGCCTGGTCATGGGCAACATCATCGGGGGCGGGATCTTCCTCCTGCCCGCCTCGGTGGCCCCGTTCGGCACCATCAGCCTCGTCGCCTTCGCCGTGCTCACCCTCGGCGCGGTCGCCCTCGCCCTGGTCTTCGGCCGGCTCGCCCAGCGGCACCCCCGGACCGGCGGCCCGTACGTCTACGCCCGCGCCGCGTTCGGCGACTTCGCCGGCTTCCTCGCCGCCTGGAGCTACTGGATCACCACCTGGGTCTCCAACGCGGCCCTCGCGGTGGCGGCCGTCGGCTACCTCTGCGTGCTCTTCCCGGCCGTCGGCGCGCACAAGTGGTCCATGTGCCTGGCCGCCCTCGCCGTGCAGTGGCTGCCGGCGCTCGCCAACCTGGCCGGCACCCGGTACGTCGGCGCCGTCCAAGTGGTCTCCACCGTCCTGAAGTTCGCCCCACTGCTGCTCGTCGCCGTGGGTGGTCTCCTCTTCTTCGACCCGGCCAACCTCGGCCCCTTCCGGGCCACCGACCAGAGCGCGATCGGCGCCGTCTCCGCCTCCGCGGCGATCCTGCTCTTCAGCTACCTGGGCGTCGAATCCGCCGCCGTCAGCGCCGGCGAGGTCCGCGACCCGGCCCGCAACGTCGGCCGGGCCACCATCCTGGGCACCGTCGGCGCGGCCACCGTCTACCTGCTGGGCACCCTCGCCGTCTTCGGCCTGGTCGCCCACGACAGCCTGGTCTCCTCCCAGGCCCCCTTCACGGACGCCGTCGACGCCATGTTCGGCGGAACCTGGGGCGGCACCGTCGTCGCCTGCGCGGCGGTGATCTCGATGGCGGGCGCCCTCAACGGCTGGACCCTGCTCAGCGCGCAGACCCCGTACGCCGCCGCCAGGGACGGCCTCTTCCCGAAGGCCTTCGAGACGAAGAGGCGCGGCGTCCCGGTGGTCGGAGTGGTCGTCACGGCCGTCCTCGCCTCGGCGCTGACCATCTACAACTACACAGCCGGCTCGGAGGGCGTCTTCGAGATCCTGGTTCTGGTCACCACCTTCACCGCGACCGTCCCGTACCTGATCTCCACCGCCGCACAGCTCTACTTCCTGCTCTCGGGCCGCTCCGAGCGCGTCCACCGGGGCCGCCTGGTCCGCGACGCCTCCCTCGCCTCCCTGGCCTTCGCCTTCTCGATGTGGCTGGTGGCCGGCTCCGGCTACGCCGCCGTCTACCAGGGCGTCCTGTTCCTCTTCGCGGGCGTCCTCGTGTACGCCGTGATGTCCGCCCGGAAGGCGCGCGCCACCGTTTCCCCCGCGGGGTAATTTGGAAGGAGAGGACAGTCAGGGGGGCTCGAAGGGGTCGCCATGTCCGCGATCAGCAAGACCATCGACATCGACCGCAGGCCCGAGGACGTCTACAGGTACGTGACGGACCCCACGCACCTGCCGGAGTGGCAGGACAGCGCCGTGTCAGCCGTTCCCATGGGCGACCTCCCCGTCCACGTCGGTTCGAAGGTCGTCGTCACCCGGCAGATCGGCAAGCGCAGGATCCCCACGACCATGGTGTTCACGGAACTCGTCCCGCCGCGGAGCTGGCACATCCACGGCGTCGACGGACCGGTACGGCCGGACGTACGGGGCTACATCGAACCCCTCGACGACGGGACCCGTTCACGCGTCACCCTGTCCATCGACTTCGAGGGCCACGGCATGGGCAGGGCGCTGGTCCCCCTCGTGGTCAAGCCCATGCTCCGCAAGGAGATGCCCCGGGGCGAGGAGAAGCTCAAGCACCTGCTGGAGCACACCGCGAGCTGAATCCGCGAGCTGACTCCTGGGCCCGCTCCGGAGCCCGCTCCGGAGCCACTCAGGGGCACGCTCACGGACCTGCTCCCGGCCCGGGGAAAACCGGGTGCTTCGGGTCGCGTGGTGCGCCCACACTGGGCGGACCACGCACCCGAACTCCCGAGGACATCCACGCCCGTGCAGGCCTCCGTCACCGTCACCCCCGCCCAGATCCCCGAACTGCTCCTCGGCCTCGCCACCGTGCGGCCCGTGTTCCTCTGGGGGGCACCCGGAATCGGCAAGTCCTCGCTGGTACGGAAGTTCGCCGACTCGCTCGGCCTGGAATGCGTCAGCCTCCTCGGCACCCAGCTCGCCCCCGAGGACCTGATCGGGGTACCGCAGATCCAGAACGGCCGCTCCGTCTTCTGCCCGCCCGAGGCCATCGCGCGCGACGAGCCGTACTGCCTCTTCCTCGACGAGCTCAACGCCGCGTCCCCGGACGTCCAGAAGGCCTTCTACTCGCTGATCCTGGACCGCCGCATCGGCTCCTACGAACTCCCCGCGGGCTCCATCGTCATCGGCGCCGGCAACCGCGCCACGGACAACGCCCTGGCCCGGCCCATCGCCTCCGCCCTCGTCAACCGCCTCACCCACGTCCACCTCCAGGCGTCCGCGCGGGACTGGCTGGTCTGGGCCGGAGAGAACGGCATCCACCCCTGGGTCACGGACTACCTCACCGACCGCCCCGACCACCTCTGGTCGCAACCGCCCAAGACCGAGGAGGCCTTCTCCACCCCCCGCTCCTGGCACATGCTCTCCGACGCCCTGCACTCCTTCGGGACCGGCCTGGACGAGCAGACCCTGAAGGTCGTCGCGCACGGCACCCTCACCCCCGCCCACGCCGTCTCCTTCTGCGGCTACGCCAAGATCGTCCGCCACACCTTCGGCATCGAGGCGATCCTGAAGGGCGACGCGAGCTGGCCGCGCCGCACGGAGGACCGGGACCTGCTGTACTACCTGGCCGAGGCCTTCCGGGGACGCCTGATCAAGGAACTCCCCGCGCAGCGCGAACACGTCTCGCCCGCCGCCCGGCAGACCGCCTACCGCGCCAAAGCGCTCCTGGTCCAGCTCGCCGAGATATCCGTCGAGGTCGCCCAGACCGTCATCGCGGACGACGCCGACGGCCTGCCCGTGCTGCCCGCCTGGTTCCTCGTCGACGCCGCCCGCGACATGCCCCGCCTGGTCGAGGCCCGCCGGTGAGCGCAGCGCGCTCCCGCGCGGAGAACCGGCCGGGCCACGACGCCCGACAGGGGGACGCCGCATGAGCCGCGGCGCACAGAAGCCGGGCAGGCCCGACCCCGCCACCGAGGCCTTCGCCGAGGGGCTCGCCCTGGTCAAGCGGCATCCGGCCCTCGCCGCCGTCGACGCCTCCGTCTGCCGCCAGGCCAAGTGCGCGGCCACCCCGGCCGGGGGTTTGGCCGCGGTTGACTCCAACGGCACCGTCCACGTCCACCCCACCAAGCGGGCCGATCCCCGGGAATGGGCGTGGGCCCTCGCCCACGCCCTGCTCCACCTCGGCTTCGGCCACGTCCCCGCCGGCAAGGACGAGGACCGCCCGCAGCCCGACCGCTTCGACCTCGCCGCACGCTGCGCCGTGGTCAACCGTTTCCTGCTGACCGTTGCGGTCGGCCGCGCCCCCGACCACCTCCCCGCCGAGTACCCCGGCGGGGACGAGGAACTGCTCGCCGCCCGCTGGCGCCGTGACGGCATCCCGGCCGCCTACGAAAAGTGCGGCACCGCCGGGGACCACCCCGACCAGGTCCTCGTCACGTTCCGCAGGTGGAACACCCCCGCCCCCGACTGGGAGACCCGCTTCGCGCACGCCCTCACCCGCAGCGTCTCCGCCGCCATGGACGTGGCCGGCGGCCGCCGCGACCGGATCACCGGCGAAACGGCCCGACGGCACCCCTGGGACCGTGCGCTGAACTGGTTCGTCTCCTCGTACCCGCTGCTCGGCGGCCTCGCCGCCGGCTTGAAGATCGTCGCTGACGCCGAGCTGGCCCGCGCCCAGGGCATCGCCATCGCCGCGGTCAGCGCGAGCGCCGGCGAGATATACGTCAACCCGCTGCGCACCTTCACCGACGGCGAATGGCGGTTCATCCTGGCCCACGAGATGCTGCACGCCGCGCTGCGCCACGGCGGGCGTCGCGGCGCCCGCGACCCGTACCTGCACAACGTGGCCGCCGACTACGTGGTCAACGGCTGGCTCGTGGAGATGGGCGTCGGCGAGATGCCCGCAGGACTGCTCCACGACCCTGCGCTACGGGACCTCTCCGTCGAGGAGGTCTACGACCGGATCGCCGCCGACCTGCGCCGGATGCGCCGCCTCGCGACCCTGCGCGGCAAGGGCCTCGGGGACATCCTGGGCGAGCCGCTGCCCCACCCGGCGAGCTGCCCGTACTCGGACCTGGACGACTTCTACCGGCGCGGCCTGACCCGGGGCTTCGACCTGCACCAGTACGGGGAGCGCGGGCTGCTGCCCGCGGGTCTCGTCCAGGAGATCCGGGCACTGGCCCATCCGCCCGTGCCCTGGGACGCGAAGCTGGCCCGCTGGTTCGACGAGTACGTGCCGCGCCCCGTGGCCGTACGCTCCTACGCGCGCCCGGCCCGCCGCCAGGCCTCGACGCCGGACATCCCGCGCGCGGGCCGCTGCTTCCCGCCCGAGGAGGTGGCCCGCTGCACCTTCGGCGTGGTGCTCGACACCTCGGGCTCGATGAACGCCGCCCTGCTCGGGAAGGCGCTGGGCGCCATCGCCTCGTACGCGGAAGCCCGCGACGTACCGGCGGCACGCGTCGTCTTCTGCGACGCGGCGCCGTACGACGCGGGCTATCTGCCCCCGACCGAGATCGCGGGCCGGGTCCGGGTACGCGGCCGGGGCGGGACCGAGCTGCAGCCGGGCATCGACCTGCTGCAGCGGGCGGAGGACTTCCCGCCCGGGGCACCGGTGCTGGTGATCACGGACGGGTGGTGCGACACCCTGCGGATCCGGCGCGAGCACGCCTATCTGGTTCCGCAGGGTGCCTCCCTGCCGTTCACGCCCAAGGGGCCGGTCTTCCGACTGGCCTGAAGGCCCCCGACGGTTTAGTCGAGGTAGTCGCGCAGCACCTGCGAACGCGACGGGTGGCGCAGCTTCGACATCGTCTTGGACTCGATCTGGCGGATGCGCTCACGGGTGACCCCGTACACGCGGCCGATCTCGTCCAGGGTCTTGGGCTGGCCGTCGTTGAGGCCGTAGCGCATGGAGACCACACCCGCCTCGCGCTCGGAGAGCGTGCCCAGGATGGACTGGAGCTGCTCCTGCAGGAAGGTGAAGGAGACCGCGTCGGCCGGCACGACCGCCTCGGAGTCCTCGATGAGGTCACCGAACTCGCTGTCGCCCTCCTCACCCAGCGGGGTGTGCAGGGAGATCGGCTCGCGGCCGTACTTCTGGACCTCGATGACCTTCTCGGGGGTCATGTCGAGTTCCTTGCCCAGCTCCTCCGGGGTGGGCTCGCGGCCCAGGTCCTGGAGCATCTGGCGCTGCACGCGGGCGAGCTTGTTGATGATCTCGACCATGTGCACGGGGATGCGGATGGTGCGCGACTGGTCGGCCATGGCGCGGGTGATCGCCTGCCGGATCCACCACGTCGCGTACGTGGAGAACTTGAAGCCCTTGGTGTAGTCGAACTTCTCCACGGCGCGGATCAGGCCGACGTTGCCCTCCTGGATCAGGTCGAGGAAGAGCATGCCGCGGCCGGTGTAGCGCTTGGCGAGGGAGACCACGAGGCGGAGGTTGGCCTCCAGCAGGTGGTTCTTCGCGCGGCGGCCGTCCTCGACCAGGATCTCCAGCTCGCGCTTGAAGGCGGGCTTGTGGTCCTCCTCCTCTTCGAGCTTGTACTCGGAGAACAGGCCCGCCTCGATGCGCTTGGCGAGCTCGACCTCCTGCTCGGCGTTGAGGAGCGGCACCTTGCCGATGAGCTTGAGGTAGTCCTTGACGGGGTCGGCCGTGGCGCCGGCCACCATGACCGTCTGCGCCGGGGCGTCGTCCTCGTCGTCGTCGGACAGCACGAAGCCCTGGGTGCCGCCGGGCTTGGGGGCCTCCTCCTCGGCCTCGTCGACCAGGTCCTCCGCTGCCCAGTCCTCGCCGACCGCGGGCGTCTCGCCCTCGTCGGCGTCCTTGGCGCTGGTCTTCTTCGCCGCCGTCTTCTTGGTGGCGGTCTTCTTCGCGGCGGTCGCGGTCTTCTTGACCGTCCGCTTCTTCGGATCGGCGGCGGCCTCGGCCGTCGCCCCGTCCTCGGTGGTGGACGTCGACGGAGCGGATATCGCCGCGGCGGCGGCCGTGGCCGCAGTGGTGGCCGGGCCGGCGGCCGAGGCCTTGCGCGCGCCGATGGGGCGCGGCGCGGCGGCCGCCTTCTTGGCGACGGTACGGGCCGGGGCGGCGGCCGCCTTGCGGGGCTTCTTCGCGGCGGCCTTGGTGGCGGGAGCCGCGCTGACGTGGAGGGCGACACCCTCCTCGTCCAGGACCTGGTTCAGGCTGCGCAGGACCCGCTTCCACTGGTCCACCGGGATGCGGCCGGCCTCGAAGGCCTGGCGCACATCGTCACCGTTGATGTGACCCTGCTCGCGGCCGCGCTCGACGAGCGCGACGAGGGCCTCCGATTCGGCGATCTCCGGAGGGAACGTACGGGACGGGCTGAGCGACACAAGGAGCCTCTCGTTGCGAACAGATAAGGGGTGGGCGGGACATCATCGCGCGGACTCGGGAAACAGATCCGAGGGGGTTCTGTATTCCGGGGCCGCGCGAGGACACCTGTCGGTTCATCGCATGCCCGAGTCGATTCGTTACGCGCTGAATTGAGTGACCTGCGCCACGCTGTGGCCGCGCAACCGATTCGGCGTGGATCCGTCCGCCCTCTCCGTCAGCCCGTTTTGCGGGCTTCGATGAGGAACCGGGCGGTGTGCGCGACGAACGGGCCTTCGCGTTCGATCCGTTCGTGCAGCTCGCGCAAGCGGTCCCGGTACTGCCCGACCGTGAGGCCGGGCACCATCCGGATCACCTTCCGGAGAAAGTAGAGCACGGCTCCGATGTCGTGGAACTCCGTACGCGGCCGCTCGGAGCGCAGCGCGACGACTTCTGGGCCGGCCCTGGTGGCGTGCGGCAGCCGGGTCGCCCTCGCGATGCCGGGCGGCCAGGACCCGGTGGCCGCCAGTACGCGTCATGTCTTTACCGTCCCAGGCCGGGCCCCGGTCATCCACCGGATGTGTCGACTACAGTGGACGGCGGGCCGTGACTGGCGTTCGGGTGGATCACCACCGGGGAGCGGCCCGGCGTACCTCCGTACGCCGACTGCCGCGCGCCTGGGCGAACCGCGATCCGCAGCGACGTTCAGGAGACCCCGTGACGACTGCCCAGACTGCCCCCGCGTCCGCCACCGCCCGGCTGATGGACGGCACCGCCCTCGCCCGCCGCATCTCGGAGCAGACCGCCGCCTACGCGGCGAAGATCACCGAGCGCACCGGCACCGCGCCCTGTCTCGCGACCGTGCTGGTGGGTGAGGACCCCGCTTCCGTCACCTACGTGCGCATGAAGCAGAACCGGTGCGCCAAGGCCGGGATCACCTCCCGCCACGTGGAGCTGCCGGCCGAGACCACCACCGAGGAGCTGGTGGCCACCCTCACCGCGCTCTCCGAGGACCCCGAGATCAGCGGCATCCTGCTGCAGCACCCCGTCCCGCACCACATCGACGAGCGCGCGGCCTTCGAGGCCATCGCGCCCGGCAAGGACGTCGACGGCGTCACCATGCACTCCTTCGCCGCCATGGGCTTCGGGCTGCCGGGCTTCGTCTCGTGCACCCCCGGCGGCATCATGCGCCTCCTCGCCGCCTACGACGTGGATCTCACCGGCAAGCACGCCGTCGTCGTCGGCCGCAGCGCGATCCTGGGCAAGCCGGCCGGGATGCTGCTGCTGGAGCAGAACGCCACCGTCACCTACTGCCACTCCCGCACCCAGGACCTCCCCTCGATCGTGCGCCAGGCGGACGTGCTGGTCGCCGCCGTCGGCAAGGCCGAGTTCATCCGGGGCGAGGACATCAAGCCGGGCGCCGTGGTCCTGGACGCCGGCTACAACGAGGGCAACGTCGGCGACGTCCACTTCGAGTCGGCAGCCGCCCGCGCCTCCCTGATCACCCCGGTACCGGGGGGCGTCGGCCCGATGACCATCGCCGTCCTGCTGGAGCAGACCGTCCAGGCCGCCGCCGCCCAGGCCGGCCTGGACCTCGCGGACCTCTGAGCCGCAGCCGAGCCGAACACCAACCACGCCCCGGGCCCTCTCGCCCGGGGCGTGGTGTCTTCCCGGGGCAGGGGCAGGGGCAGGGGCAGAGGCAGAGACAGGGACAGGGGGCCGGCGCAGCGGCCGCGGCCACGGCCCCAGCCGGCGGATCAGGTTCCCGTGGGCGCGGCCGCCTCGCGGGCCGCGGCGACGATGGGGGAACTGCGGAACTCCCGGGCCAGTGCCTCCAGCGGGCCGCTGTCCAGCCGGTACGGGGCGGGGTGCCCACCCTGCGGACCGGCGGCCCCGCGCCGGCAGGCGGCGGCGAGCATGGCCGCGTCCGCGACCACGGCGGCCCGGGCCTCGCTCAGACCCTGCCCGCGCGCAGCCTCGTACGCCGTACCGCGCACGGCGGGGTCGAACCGGGACGCGAGCGCCAGGATGCCGTCGTCGATGACGGACTCACGGTGGATGAGACGGATGCCGACCGGCGACCACCAGGCCAGCGGCACGGTCCGTACCCGGGAGGCCGCGGATCCGCGCAGTGCCTTCCACAGCGGATACAGCCGCCGGTACTGGGTGAAGTCCCGCCAGGCCGCCGACCCGCCGACCAGCGGCACGATGAACCCCGCACCGATCGTCAGGGCCGCCGCGGAGGCCAGCGGCGGTGCCACGTCCGTGGACAGGACCACCCAGTCGTGGCCGGCCCAGCGGGCACCCACCGAGGCCCACTTCGCGGCGAGGTACGCCAGGTCCAGCAGCCCGCCCAGCACGATGAGGGCCAGCCCGGTGCGCAGCGGCCGCAGCGAGGGGTCCGCGCGCCGCAGCCACTTCCAGCACAGCCCGGTCAGTGCCGTGCTGCCCACGGTGTGGGCGAGCAGGAAGCAGACGATCATCTCGCGGATCCAGGGCGTGGTGGCGTAGTACGTGTCCAGGTCCCGGAGCCGTTCCACAGGGGCGTCGCCGATCACGAACAGGACGACGATCAGCACGGTCACCGCCCCGAACACGGCCACCGTCAGCCGGGTGGCCCGCCGGACGGCGGCGGGCGGCCCGCCGGCCCACTGCAGCACCAGGACGACGCAGGTTCCCGAGAAGACCGTGACCAGGCAGAACACCAGCGGCGCGGAGAAGTTGACCACGCCGGTGAGACGGTTGACCGCGGCGATCGTCGGCGGCGACGCCAGGAACGTGAGGGGACAGCCCACGACGAGCAGCGCGCACGCGGCCCGGTTCAGGGGCTGGTCCCAGTCCCGGCGCAGCGTCGGTACCTTGATCAGCAGTGCCAGGAGCATGACGGCTCCCGGCAGGTAGAGCAGGATCCCGTCGTTCACCGGGCCTGTCCGACGGGGTCGGCCGGCCCGACCGGGTTCGCCGGGTTCGCCGGGTCGACCGGGTCAGGATCGACCGGGTCAGGGTCCACCGGTGCCGTCGGTACCGCCGGGCCCAGCCCGGCGACGGCCCGCTCGGCGGCGGTGAGCGGCGGCGCCTCCAGGGCGCCCCGGCCCGAAGCGCGCAGGACGTGCCAGACCACCGACGGGTGGAGCCAGTGGGTGGGCGCACTGCTCATGGTGAGCACCTTGAACAGGGCGGCCGTGAGCGCCTCGTCGGTGGTGGCCCCCGTCATCAGCCGGTTCACGTACGCGTTGAGCGCGCCGGTTCCGGCCCGCGGCTTCACCCCGGTGGCCCCGGGGTACAGGATGTCCTGCGAGGTGGCGAGTTCCCAGGCGGTGCTCACCAGGGGAGCGATCGCGCGCTGCGCCTCGCGGCCGAAGCCGGGATGGTCGAGCCCCTGGCGCCGGAGCAGGGAGCGTACGGCCAGCAGTCCCTGGGCGGCGACCGTCATGCCCTGCCCGTACAGCGGGTTGAAGGTCGCGACCGAGTCGCCCACGGCGATGAAGCCGTCGGGGAGTTCGGCCTTCTCGAAGTAGATCCGGCGGTTGGCGGTGCCCTGGGTGACGGCGACGTCCGTCAGGGGTTTCTTCCCTTCGAGGAGTTCGCCCACGATCGGGTCCCTGATGCCCTTGGCGAACGGGATGAACTGCTCGGGGTCGGCGGTCGGCTGGCCGCCGCGGGTCCCGGAGAGGGTGGCCTGCCACTGGCCGTTCTCGATGGGCACGATCGTGGCCGTCTGGCCGGGTACGGGCACCCGGGGGTCGGACTGCACGTTGACGATGGGGAAGCCCGTCTCGTGGGCTCCGGCCGGGGCTTCGAAGATCCTCGTCGCGTAGACCAGGCCCGAGTCGACCTCGGCCTGCCGTATCCCGGTGACGCCCAGTGCCTGGAGCCAGGTCCGGGCGCGCGAGCCGCGTCCGCTCGCGTCGATCACGAGGTCGGCGGCCAGCAGCCGGTCTTCCTCCTCCGGAGTGTCGACCCGGACGCCGGTGACCCGGGCGGCCGTACCCTCCAGGGCCCGGACCCGGCTCTTCTGGAGGGTGGAGACGCCTTTCAGGGCGGTCACCCGGGAGCGGACCACCGAGTCGAGGAGGTCGCGGCTGCAGGAGATGTTGAACTGCTTCTCCCCGACGCGCGGGATCCAGCCCTGGGCGGTCTTGGTGACCAGGTCGGTGGGCAGGCTGCGGCGGATGGCGCCCGCGCCCGTCCAGTCGTCGGTGATGCCGGGCAGGATCCGCTCGATGGCACGGGCGCCGCCCGACCACAGGAGGTGGGTGTGCCTGGCCTGCGGGAGTCCGCGCCGCGGCGCCGGGCCGTCGGGCAGCGGGTCCGCGTCGATGACGGTGACCGTCACGTGCTCGGCGAGGACGGCGGCCGCGAGCAGGCCGGACAGGCTGCCGCCGATGACGACGGCGTGGCGGGGCGGGGAAGACTGGGTCACGTGTCGTGCTCTCTGTCAGGGCCGTGCTGAGGGCATCGGCGCGAGGGGTGCGGCGGCTGGCTGGGCGCGGGTCACCGGAGTGACGCGGGGCGCCCCCAGCCGAGCGAGGTCTTGATGCGCTCGATCGCCTCGGGGAACTGTTCTTCCCGGGGTGGTGGCAGGTACGGCTTGAGGAGCTTGCCGAGGTGCAGGCCGAACGTCTCGGCGCGGATCTCCGCCGGATCCCCGTGGTCGGCCCGGGCGGCGGCCTGCCGGATCACGGTGCTCAGCCCGGTGTCGGAGCGCAGCAGCCCGGCGAGGTCGCCGTGGTGTCCGGTGAGCCGGGCGGTCACCGCCATGCCCGGGCCGTGGCTGTCGCAGGTGCCCTCGTCCACGTGCCAGAGCTCGTGGGAGGCGATGACGAGCTGGTGCTCGGGCCGGGTCCGCTCCTCGATGACGAGCAGGTCGCGGTCGTCCATCTCCAGCCACAGTCCGCTGGCCGTGTCGGGCGGGAAGGGGACGAAGCGGAGGTCGATCTTCCGGCCGCCGCGGCGGCGGGCGTAGGCGGCGCACAGGGCCCCGATGATCTCGGTGGCGCCGGCCGGCGGTGTCAGGCCCGCGCCGGCGAGCAGCTCGTTGGCGAGTCCGCGCATCGCCCGTGTGGTCCTCATACGGTTCCCCCCTCGGCTGTCCGGCCCCCGGCTGTCCGGCCCCCGCCGGCCGGATCCCCGATGTCGTGGCCGGCGCCGCCCGTGGGGCGGCCGAGCTGCCCTTCCCGGGCGAGCAGGTCGTCCAGGTGGTCGGCGAGCGACTTCCAGCCGCGCGGGGAGAGCCGGCCGGCCCGCGTGACGATGCTCCGTACGTCGTGCGCCCGCATCACGGCCAGCATCGGGTTCTCCTGCTGCCGCTCGGCGGACTCCAGTTCGCGCTCGATCACCGTGAGGGCGGTGGCGAGGGCCTCGGCGTCGTCGGCCAGCAGGAAGCCGCCCTCGACGCCGTAGAAGCGCTGGATCCCGGCGGCCGCGGCGAGGTTCGGCAGCCCCTCGCCCTGGGCGAGCCGGGTCAGTGACTGGCCCGAAGCGTCGAAGGACTTGGCGATGGCGGAGAGGGAGTGGGGCTGCCCGTCCTCCCGTAACCGGGTGCGGCGCAGGTGCTCGAACCGCTGGTGCACCTGCTCCTTCAGCGGAAGCCGGGGCGGCTTGCCGTCGAGGGTGAGCCGGATGGCCTGCGGAGTCATGCCGGTGAGGTGGGAGAGGTGCTCCAGGTCGTCCGCGCCGTCCGAGGCGGTGGCCGCCGACAGGGCGAGGGCCCGTTCCACCGCGCTCTTGCTGTCGGCCAGCAGGAAGCCGGCGTGGACCCCGAAGAAGCGCTGCACGCCGGCCGCGTGGCCCAGACGGGGCAGCCCGGTGCCCGCGTTGAGGGGGCCGAGGGAAGCGCCGGGCGCGTCGAAATCGTCGGCGATGGCCGCGAGCGGCCACTCCCGGCCGTGCTTGTCGCGGCGGGTCGCGCGCAACCGCAGGAAGCGGCGGTGCACGCGCTGTTCGAGGGGCGCCTCGGCCGCCGTGCCGGCAACAACCCCTGGAATGCGGGCGGGTTCGACACCGGAGAGATGGCTCAGCCGCTGGGCGGCCAGTACCTGCGCCGGGTCCTGCCCGCACCGCTCCGACAGCTCCTCCACGCGCCGCCAGAGTGCGGCGAGATCGGGTCGGGGAGCGGCTCGCACCGGCTGATTCTCCGTATGTCGACAAGACGTTCGAGTGGGCGCTGGGTGAAGCCTATCCGGCAGCCCCCTGCCGAACCAGGGGTAACCCAACGTTTCCTGCCGTACCGCTCAAAAAAGGTTGGTATGACGTCAGAGGTAATCGACCCGGCCGGAGGGCGCCCGGCACAGTGGGGCCATCGGGTTCCGGGGCCGCGCACTCGGCTCCGGAACCCGTCTCCCACCAGGCCGTTCGACCTTGATGGAGGCTGATCTCCCATGTCCGCGACCCTGCTCGGCAGCATCGCCCGGACCACCGCGCCGCAGACCGCGCTGCGCCGCTTCCTCGCCCTCGACTCGGTGGTCACCACCGGCAACGGGCTCGCGTACGTCGCCTTCTCCGCCCCGCTGGGACGGCTGCTCGGGGTCGGTCAGGGCCTGCTGCTGGAACTGGGCGTCCTCCTCGCCGCGTTCGGCGCCGCGGTCGGCTGGCTCGCCTCCCGGCGCCGGCCGCCGGTCTTCCCCGTGAAGTTCGTCGTCGAGGCGAACTACGCCTGGGCCGCCCTGAGTCTCGTGTCCCTGCTGGTCTGGTTCCCGCCCACCACCGCCGGCCTGGTGTGGATCCCGGTGCAGGCCGTCACGGTGGCCTCGTTCGCCCTGCTCCAGCAGCTCGCCCTGCGCTCAGTCACCGAGTGAGCGCAGGTACTTCACCGTCGCCGGGTCGGCCGGGAGCATCGTCTCGATGGCCAGCTCGGCGACGGTCACGTCCATCGGCGTGTTGAAGGTCGCGATCGACGACACGAAGGACAGCACGTGACCGTCGTGCTCGATGAGGAGCGGAAGCGCGATGTACGGAACGGGCTCATCCGGTTCGGCGTCGCCCGGGGGCTCGGCGACCGGATAGGCCGACACCTCCTCGTACAGCGCGCGCAGCGGCTCGGACCGGGCCAGCGCGATCTGCCGCTCCATCTGCGCCAGGAGGTGCCCGCGCCACTCCTTGAGGTTGCGGATCCTCGGAGCCAGGCCCTCGGGGTGCAGGGTGATCCGCATGGCGTTCAGGGGCGGGGTCAGCAGGTGCTCCGGCAGCCCGTCCAGCAGCATCGCGATGCCCCGGTTGGCGGCGACGACGTCGTACGTGGCGTCCACGACCAGAGCGGGGTAGGGCTCGTAGCCGGTCAGCAGTCGCTGGATGCCCTCGCGCAGCGTCTCCATCGACGGGTCGTCCAGGGCGGTCTGCGCGTAGTGCGGGGCGTAACCCGCCGCCAGCAGCAGGGCGTTGCGCTCCCGCACCGGCACGTCCAGGCGGTCGGCGAGCCTCAGCACCATCTCCTCGCTCGGCCGGGACCGGCCGGTCTCGATGAAGCTGATGTGCCGCGACGAGGAGTCGGCGCGGCCCGCCAGCTCCAGCTGGCTGATGCCGCGCCGCTCCCGCCAGGTGCGGAGCATGGCGCCGACCGTGGGCATCGTGGTGGTCATGCCCACGACGGTAGCTGAGCGTGCCGGCCCGGGTCAGCCCAGATCGAAGACGTTCCGCAGGCCGAGACGGTGGCGCCACAGGTCGTGCCGTTTGGCGGGCTCGACCTCCGGTGCCCGGTACAGCGGCTGGATCGTGCACCGGTCCGCTTTCGAACCGTCCCGGTCCAGGAGGGAGTTGACGGCGGCCCGGGCGGAGGCGTTCGCGCCCTCCATCGTCGCCAGATCGATGTCGACCGCCACGTAGTCCCCGCTGAGGAAGAAGTTGGGGATGCGGGTGCCCGCGCTCGGCCGGTTGTGGAAGGTGCCGGTCGGGTGGATCAGCAGCTCGTCCTGGTTGGTCGGGTTCGGGGTGCCCAGCCCGTCGACGCCCGGATCCAGGAACCAGGAGTGCAGCGCGGAGTCGCTCAGCAGGGTCTTCCCGCTGTCGTTGAGAGAAGCCTTCAGCTGCGCCCACACCTCGCGCGCCACCTCCTCGCGGGTGCATTGCTTGGCCGTCTTCCCGTACAGGATCCCGGGCTTGTCCCACTCCGAGATGTCCACCGACAGGCAGTCGACGGCGGAGCCGTCGCCGTAGTCGGCGGGGAAGTTCCGGGACGGCCAGTGCTCGGCCTGCTGGATCGCCGTCAACGACCAGGGGGAGTCGATGCAGTTGAGGTGGCCGTGCACCAGCGCGGCCCGCTCGGTGAGGTAGAACTGGATCCCGGTCATCCAGTCGGTCTCCAGCTCGTCGCAGCGCCCCAGCATGGGATCGGCGGCACGCAGCGCCGCGCCCCACGTGCGCCGGGCGTGCTCGACGGGCAGGGCCGAGACGTAGTGGTCGGCGGTGACGGTCTGCCGCGTGCCGGCCGGGTCCAGGACGATGACCCCGCTCACCCGGCCGTTCCCGTACTGCACCTCCCGTACGGTCCATCCGATCCTGAACTCCACCCCGAGCGAGCGCAGATGTGCCTCCCACGGGTCGATCCAGGCCTCGTTGGTGGGCAGGTTGAGGATGCGGTCCGGCGGGCCGTCCGCGCCGCGTCCCAGCAGGTTGAAGACGAAGGCCTCGCCGAGGGTGCCGACCGTACGGGTGGAGGCCTCCTCGGCCTTGGTCGCCACGATGTTGCGGGTGATGCCGACGGCGAGGATCCGCTGGTACTCGCCCGACATCTGCGCGGCGCGTACGAAGTCCCACCAGGGGGTGTGTTCCCAGACCTCGTTGCGCCGTTCGTCGCAGCTGGTGAGGAAGACGAGCACGCGGTCGACGAAGTACGCCGTCTCGTGCGGTGGGAGCCGGACCAGCGACTGCAGGATCCCGGTCAGGGCGCGCCGGAGCTCGTCGGGCGTCAGCTCGGCGGGGGAGTGGTCGGGCCAGGGGATGGGCCCGCGCAGGTCCTCGCGGCCGCCCGCCCGGGCGAACATCATCTCGCGAGGGGCCACGAGGTTGTCCCACACGCCGTTCGCGTTCCCGGGGAAGGGGATGCGGCGCATGGTGTCGGGCAGGTTGTGGTAGATGCCGGGGATGAAGCGGAAGCCGTGCTCGGCGGGCAGCGGCCGACGGGCGCCGCGGGCGCTGCCGGGCACGTCCATGCTGCGGGCCTTGCCGCCGAGCGCCCGGCGCTCGTACACCGTGACGGCGTAGCCGCGCTCGGCGAGTTCGTGGGCCGCGGTCAGCCCGGCCACCCCGCCGCCGAGGACGGCGACGCGTCTGCGGTTCGGCGGGGTCGCGGGGGCTGCCGCCGCCGGGGCCGCCAGGGTGCCGGTCGCCGACAAGGCGCCGGCGGTGGCCGCCGCGCCCGCGCCCGTGATGAACGTACGTCTGGAACTGCCTGTGCTCGCCATGTGATGCCGCCCCTTCGTCCCCTTGTTACCGCTGGTAACGGTCACGTCCGGCGCAGGAGCATATGGGGGGCCGGGCGGGTGCGGAAGGCGCGGAAAGTACCCGCGCGCACTATGGCGCGAAAGGTTCGTTCCGGCGTGCACTGTGGGAACCTTGACTACACGTCACGGGGAGAAGCACGGGGAAAAGGAGCTGGTGCATGCCGAGTGAGCCGCTGTCACAGAAGGAGATCGAGGACCGGTTGCGGGAGCTCCCCGGCTGGGCTTTCGAGGACGACCGGATTTCCCGCACCTACCGGCTGGGCTCGCACTTCGCGGCGAGCGCGCTGGTCGTCCACATCGCCACCGTCCAGGAGGAGTTGAACCACCACTCCGACCTGACGCTCGGCTACAACACGGTGCGCCTGTCGGTGAACAGCCACGACGCGGGCGGCGTGGTGACGGCGAACGACTTCGACCTCGCCGAACGGGTCGAAAACCTGGCCCCGGCGCACGGCGCGAGCTGATGCCGATACCGCGCCCCCTGCTCGACTACGACGCGGAGGCCGAAGCCTACGACGCCACCCGCGGCGGCCCCCCGCGCGCCGAGGCCGCCGCCGCGGCGGTCCTCGGCCTGCTCCCGGCGCACGTGCGGACCCTCCTCGACCTCGGCTGCGGCACGGGCATCGTCACCACCCGGCTCACCCGCCCCGGACTGCGCGTCCTGGGCGCGGACACCTCGCAGGCAATGGCCGCGATGGCATCCCGCCGCGGGATCCCCGCCGTCCTCGCCTCCGCCACCCGGCTGCCGGTGCGTCCGGCTTCGCTGGACGCGGTGAGCGCGGTGTGGCTGTTGCACCTGCTGCGGGACCCGGGCGCGGTCGGAGCCGTCGTCGCCGAGGCCGGCCGGGTGCTGCGGCCCGGCGGGGTGTTCGTCACCACCGTCGACAAGGACTCCGCGCACGACGTCGGCAGCGACATCGACGCCGTGTTCGCACCGCATCTGACGGCCGCCCCCGCGGACTCCTCGGATCGGGTCGAGGCGTACGCGGCGCGGGCCGGCCTGCGGCCGGCCGCCGAGACCCGCTTCACGGGCCACGGGCAGGGCCGCACCCCGCGCGGCTCCGCCGAAGCCCTGCTGGCGGGCCGGTACGCCTCGCGCGTCAGCCCGCGCGGCATCACCCCCCACGAACTGGCCTCCCGCCTGGCCCTGCTGCCCGGCCCGGACATCCCGCGCGCGGAGCCGACGTACCGCGTCCGAAGCTTCGTACGCGCCTGACGGTGGCTCCGCCCGGCCGCTCCGCCCGGCGGAGCCGCCCGGCCGCTCCGCCCGGCGGCTCCGCCCGGCGCGCCGGCGTGACTGCTCCATCCCGCGGCTCCGCCCGGCGGGCGGCACGCTACGGCTGCACGGGCTCCAGGCGCCACCACTGGCCGGGGGAGTCGGTGTCCTCGCCCTGCCGGGCCCGCCCCTCCGCGTCTGCCTCCAGCAGCAGGCCGCTGATGCACGCGACCAGGGACACCACTCCGGGATCGTCGAGGTGCTCCTCGACGATCCACTCCTGCGCGCCGAAGGCGTTGGCCCGCCACACCTGCACCCGGGCGCCGCTGTCCGTCGAGGCGTTCGCGACGTCCAGCCGCCTCTCGTTGTCCTCGCTCACCACATGGAAGATCCCGCCGCCGCTGTGGACGGGCGAGATCCGCCACCGGCGGGCGGCCACCGGCGCCGGCGGCCCGTCGGGGCCGAGCCGCACCCGGGAGGCGCCCTCCAGCTGGAGCACCAGCCCACTGTCGACGTTGCGGATCCGGTAGAGCCCCTCGGCAAGGTTCATGTGGATGCCGCTCACACGTCGAAGACGGCCGGGTCCGGGCCGATGCGGCGGCCCGCCGCGCCCGCGCCCAGGGCGTCCAGCGCGGCGACGTCGGCGGCGTCCAGCTCGAAGCCGAAGACGTCCAGGTTCTCCCGGATCCGCGCGGGGGTCACGGACTTCGGGATCACGATGTTCCCGTGCTGCAGGTGCCAGCGCAGCACCACCTGCGCCGCGCTGCGGCCGTGCTTGGCGGCGATCTCGGCCACCGCCGGGAGCGTCAGCAGCTCCTTGCCCTGGCCCAGTGGGGACCAGGCCTCGGTGGCGATCCCGCGCTCGGCGTGCAGCGCGCGCAGCTCGGCCTGCGGGAACAGCGGGTGCAACTCGATCTGGTTCACGGCGGGGACCAGCGGGCTCGCCCCGGCGAGCCGCTCCAGGTCCGCCGGGCGGAAGTTCGACACTCCGACCGCCTTGGCCCGGCCGCTCGCCGCGATCTCCTCGAACGTCTTCCAGATGGAGACGAAGTCGTCGCGCATCGGGCGCGGCCAGTGGATCAGGTACAGGTCGACGTAGTCGAGACCCAGCTTGCCGAGCGAGTCGTCGAACGCGCGCAGCACCGCGTCCCGGTTCCAGGTCCGCCTCGGGCCGTTCCACAGCTTCGTGGTGACGAACAGTTCCCCGCGTGCCACCCCGGAGGCGGCGACCGCCTTGCCGGTGCCGGCCTCGTTGCCGTAGACGGCCGCCGTGTCGATGCTGCGGTAGCCCGCCTCCAGCGCGGTCGAGACGGTCTGCTCCGCCTCCGCGTCCGGCACCTGCCAGACCCCGAAGCCGAGCTGGGGCATGAGCGTGCCGTTGTTGAGCTTGACGGTGGGGACCTGGTTCACGTCTGGTCGTTTCCCTCGGGTCGGTGGGCGGCCTCGTACGAGGGGCGACAACCGGCCCCCCGTGCGACGTATTCCCGCCGTCCGGGCACGATTCACGCCGTGCCGGGAGCGGTCCCGAGATACGCCTCCCGCACGAGCGGGTCCGCCCGTACCTCGGCCGCCGTGCCCTCGGCGAGGACCGTCCCGAGGTCCAGTACGACCACCCGTGCGCACAGGTCCATCACGAAGGCCACGTTGTGCTCGACCAGCAGCACCGCGCAGCCCTCCTCCCGGGCCAGCCTCCGCACGACCGCCGCGAGCTGCTCGCGCTCGGTGGCCGACATGCCGGACGCCGGCTCGTCCAGCAGCAGCACCCGCGGCGGATCGGCGACCGCGCGGGCCAGTTCCACCATCCGCGCCTGCCCGACGGGCAACCCGCCGGCGTACGAGGCCCCGAGCGGGCCGATCCCGCAGTCGGCCAGGACCCGCTCGCCCCGCTCCCGGCGCGCCCGCTCCCTTGCCCGCCGGGCCGGGAAGGCGAGCAGGTCGGCGGCGAGCCCGCCCCCGCCGCCCCGCCATTCCTGCGCCACCAGCAGGTTGTCCGCCACGCTGAGCTGACCGAACAGCTGCTGCCGCTGGAAGGTCCGGCGCATCCCGTGCCGGGCCCGCCAGACGGGGGAGCGGCGGGTGATGTCCACCCCGTCGAGCACCATCCGCCCCTGGTCGGGCCGCCGGATCCCGGACAGGACGTCGAACAGCGTGGTCTTTCCGGCCCCGTTCGGCCCGATCAGCCCGCACACCTCGCCCGCCCGGATCCCGAGGTCCACCCCGGCCAGTGCCCTGACACCGCCGAACCGCACGCTGACGCCGCTCGCCCGGAGCACGTACCCGCCCGTGTCGCCGCTCGTGCCGCCGTCCGTGACGTCGCCCGCGTCGCCGCTCATGTCGCCATCCCCAGATAGGCCTCGGTGAGCCGGTCCGCCTCCACCTCGGCCCGCGGGCCGCACCAGGAGACCCGGCCCTGCGAGAGGTACGCGACGGTGTCGGCGATCCCGAGGACCTCCGCCGCCTTCTCCTCCACGAGCAGCAGCGCGGTCCCGGCCTCGCGCAACTCCGTGAGCAGCGCGTACACCTCCTCCACCACGCGCGGGGCGAGCCCGAGCGAGGGCTCGTCGGCGATCAGCACCCCCGGCGGCCGCTGCAGCAGCGGCGCCAGGGCCAGCATCTGCTGCTCGCCGCCGGACAGGGCGCCCGCAGCCACTGCGCGGCGCTCGCCGAGCCGCGGGAACCGGTCGTAGACGGCGGCCCGCGCGTCGGCCTCCCGCAGGTACAGCGCCAGATTCTCCTCGATGGTGAGCGCCGGGAAGATCCCCCGGCCTTCGGGGGCGAGCAGCACCCCGGCCCGGGACCGCCGCACGGCCCCGTCCCGCGTGGCGTCCCGCCCGTGTACGCGTACCTCGCCGCCCGTGACGGGGAGCAGCCCGGCGGCGACCCGGCAGGCGGTGCTCTTCCCGGCCCCGTTTGGCCCGAGCACGGCGAGGATCTCCCCCTTGCGCACGGCGAGATCGACCCCGTGCAGCACGAGCCCCCCGTCGTACCCGGCGGTCACGGAGCGCAGCTCCAGCGCGGGCGCGGGCCGCGCGGGCCGCACAGCAGCCCCGCCGGCGTTCGAGGCGCGCAGGTCCGGGGGCGGAGCCGCCGCCGGGTCCGGGGCGGAGCCCCGGGACGGGGGGCCAGGGGCGGAGCCCACGGTTTCGGGAAGGGGCGGGGTGGGGGACGAGCCGCCCGCAGGGCCCGCTGCCCGCCGCCGCGCCAACCGCACCGGGACCGCCGCGCAATACCCGTCAGGGTCATTGGCCAAGGCCAACCCCGCCAGGCCGAACAGGATCACCGGCAGGTGCGCCGACGCCGTCACGTAGTCCGACAGCAGCCGCGGCGCAACGGTGAAGACGAGCCCCGCCACCACCGCGTACACCGGCCGCCGCACACCCGCCGCCACCACCACCGCCAGCCACACCAGACCCGTCATCGCGGTGAAATCAGTCGCCGTGATCCGGGTGTTGAACGACGCGTACATCACGCCCCCGAACCCGGCCAGCCCCGCCGACAGCGTGAACAGGAGCAGCTTCGTCCGCAGCACGGACACACCGGAGGCCATGGCCGCCGCCGGAGCCGACCGTACGGCCAGCATCGCCCGCCCCGACGGGGAGCTGCGCAGCGCGCTCAGCCCGGCGGCCACCACGGCGACCAGGACGACCAGGGCCACCCCCAGCGCCCGGTCGTCGGACAGGTCCACCGGCCCGAACACCGGTCGCGGGACCGCCCACCCCGAATCGCCGTTCCGCAGCCGGCTCAGCTGGAACAGCACTTGGTCGGCCAGGAACGCCAGCGCCAGCGTGGCCAGGGCCAAGGACCGCCCGCCGAGCCGCAGCGCCGGCAGCGCGACCAGCGCCCCCAGCAGGGCGGCCGCGCACGTACCCACCGCCAGCGCCGCCACGAACGGCCAGCCCCGGCTCATCAGCAGCCCGGCCACCAGCGCGGCCCCGGTCACGAACGTGCCCTGGGCCAGCGACACCATCGCCCCCAGCCCGGTCACCACGGTGAAGGACATGAACACCAGCGCGATGGCCAGTCCCTGCGCCAGCAGCCCGCTCCAGAACGGCGTGTTCACGGTGTAGAACGCCACGCACAACAGCCCGGCGCCGCTTGCCCACACCCCCCATCGCCGCCCCCAGGAGGCCCCCGCCAGATGGTCCACCGGCGGTTCGTCCACGGCCGCCACACCCGCCGTCCGCGCCCGCCGGGTCAGTACCAGCAGGCCTCCGAACAGGATCAGGAACGGCACCGCCGTACGGAAGCCCGTGATGCCCTCGGCGAAGGACGCGTACCCCGCCACCAGGTTCTGGAGCACGCCGAGGCCCAGCCCGCCCGCGAAGGCGAGCGGCACGGACGCGAACCGTCCGATGACCGCCGCCGTCGCCGAGACGAACAGGAAGAGGGTGAAATCGTGCGCCGACAGGCCCAGCAGTGGGGTCGCGAGCACTCCCGCCAGCCCGGCCAGCGCCGACGCGATCATCCAGGCCACCGACGACAGCCGGTCCGCGCTGATCCCGCGCAGCTCGGTCAGCGAGCGGTTGTCTACGGCGGCCCGCAGCCGCAGCCCCAGCCGGGTGTGCCGCATCAGCACCCACAGGGCCACCGCCACCACCGCCGTCGCCACCCACGTGATCAGTTGGTCGGAGTCGATGCCGACCCCCTGCGCGAGCTGCCAGGACTTCGCCGGGCTCGGCCCGACCCCCGGCAGCCCGAACTGGTTCTCGGCGGGCTTCACCGGCGCCCCCGCCTCCGCCAGCAGCTCCACGGCCCACAGCCCGGCGGCCGGCAGCGCCACGAGCAGCCCGATCGTCGCGACGATCTGCGCCGTCTCGCCGACCCGCGCGAGCCGCCGGAACATCAGCCGGTCCAGCCCCCACCCGAGCCCGGGCGCCAGTGCGCACACCACCAGCAGCGCCGCCGGGACGGCCGGCCAGCCCAGGCCCGAGTGCAACTCGTAGAAGGCGAGTGCGCACAGGTAGGCGGTGGCCCCGTGCGCGAAGTTGAACAGCCCGGACGCCGAGTACGACAGCACCAGCCCGGTGGCGAGCAGTGCGTACAGGGCGCCGGAGACCAGACCGCTCAGGACGAAGACGAGCAGATCCCCCATGCCTCGACCCCGATCCCTACGTGAAGGGGACGGGTTCGTAGCACTTGAACGGGACGGCGACCTCGTACGTGCCGTTCTTGAGCTGTACGAGCGCCCCGCAGCCGAAGCTGTCCTTCTGCCCCTTGGGCTCCGCCCGGTCGCCGACGAGGGTGCCGGTGTCGGAGAAGTGCTGCGCGGCGTACTGGAAGGACTCGACGGTCATGTCCTCGCCCGCCGTCCGCGCGATCGAGACGAACAGGTCGGCGGCCATGTACCCGGTCAACATGTGCATGCTCAGGGGCACGTCCCGGCCGCCCGACGCGGCCTTGATGTCGGCCTTGAACTGGGCCATCTTCGGGCTGTCCGACTCGAAGGGCTCGAACTGGAGCAGCACGTACACCCCGTCGAGCGCCTGCTTGGTGGCGTCCTTCGCGAGCAGCCCGGGGTCGTAGTCGGTGGGGTCGGACAGCAGCCCCTTGTAGCCGCTGCGCTTGAGCGCGGTGAACAGCCCGATGTTGTTCGGGGTCTGCATGACGGAGACCACGGCGTCCGGTGCCTTGCCGCCGTTGCTCTCCAGGATCTCCTTCACGTACGCGGACCAGTCGCTCGGCACGGCGGTCGCGGGCACGGAGGCCTTGGCGTAGGAGACCGTGAAACCGGCGCTGGTGAAGCCCTGCTGGAAGGTCCGGATGCCGAACTTCCCGGCGTCGCTGTCGTTCGCGATGACGGCGACGGACTTGCCCCGGGCGCCGCCGAGGACCGCGGCGATGCCCTCGGGCCAGGTCTGGTTGAGGGTGCCGCCGGGGGTGGGGACCAGGCAGCCGTTGAAGCCGTAGATGTACTCGGGGCCGCAGAAGGAGGGCAGAGTGCCCCAGCCGAAGGTGGGGACCTTCTCCTGCTCCAGGAAGTCGGCGCCCGAGAAGGTCACCGAGCTCATCGGGGCGACCGCGAAGACCTCGTCCTGCTGGACCAGTTTGCGGGCGGCCGCCATGTTCTTCGCGGGGTCCTGGCCGTCGTCCTCCGCGCCGAGGTAGTCGATCTTGCGGCCGTTGACGCCTCCCTCGGCGTTGGCCCTCAGGTAGCGGGCCTTGGCGCCGAGATCGGTGTCCTTCTTGCTGTATCCGCTCGCGCTGGTCATCGACACGATGCCGCCGACCTTGATCGAGTCGGCGGTCAGCCCGCGGCGGCTCCCGGGGGTGTCCCCGACCCCGCCCTTGCCGTGGCCGTTCGTGGAGGCGGAGTTGCAGGCGGAGACGAGCGCGAGGGCCGCCGCCGCGGCGGCCAGGGTGCGGATCGGTCGCAACATCTGTGGATCCCCTCCGGTCGGAATCCCCGCATTCTGTGCGCGACCTGACGGATCGTCAATATCAACGGCACGTGTAAGTGACGATCCGTCAGATGAACCGGTGCTGTGAGTGGAGGGGACGCGCTCAGGACTGGTAGAGGGCCGCGACCTCCACCGCGTACGCCTTCTCGATCGCCCGGCGCTTGAGCTTCAGGGAGGGGGTCAACAGCCCCTGTTCCTCCGTGAACTGCCCGGCGAGCACCCGGAAGGTGCGGATCGCCTCCGCCTGCGAGACCAGGGTGTTGGCGGCCACTACCGCCCGGCGGACCTCCGCCGTCAGGTCCGCGTCGTGCACCAGGTCGGCCGCCGGCCGCTGCGCCAGGCCGCGCATGGACAGCCAATGGGCGATCCCCTCCGTGTCGAGGGTGATCAGGGCCGCGATGTAGGGACGGTCGTTGCCCACCAGCACGCACTGCGACACCAGCGGATGCGAGCGGACCCGCTCCTCCAGCGCGGCCGGCTGGACGCTCTTGCCGTTGGAGGTCACCAGGATCTCCTTCTTGCGGCCGGTGATGGTGAGGTAGCCGTCCTCGTCCAGCCGCCCCAGGTCCCCGGTCGCCAGCCACCCGCCGCGCAGCACCGCGTCCGTGGCGGGCGGGTCGTTGAGGTACCCGGCGAAGACGTGGCCGCCGTGCAGCCAGACCTCCCCGTCGTCCGCGATGTGCACCGTGGCGCCGGGGATCGGCGGGCCCACCGTGCCGTACTTCGTCGCCCCCGGCGGATTCGCGGTGGCCGCCGCGGACGACTCGGTCAGGCCGTATCCCTCGAAGATCGTGATCCCGGCGCCGTCGAAGAACAGCCCGAGGCGGCGCGACATCGCGGACCCGCCCGACATGGCGTGCCGCACCCGGCCGCCCATGGCCGCGCGGACCTTCCCGTACACGAGCTTCTCGAAGAGCTGGTGCTCCATCCGCAGCCCGGCCGAGGGGCCAGGCCCGATACCGAAGGCCTTCTCCTCGCGCGCCTCCGCGTACCGTACGGCCGTCTCCACCGCCCGGTCGAAGGGGCCCGTGCGCCCCTCCGCCTCGGCCTTGCGGCGCGCGGCCGCGAAGACCTTCTCGAAGACGTAAGGGACCCCGAGCACGAAGGTCGGCCGGAACGCGGCGAGGTCCGGCAGCAGTTCGGCCGCCGCCAGTACGGGCTGGTGGCCGAGCTTGACCCGGGCGCGGATGGCGGCCACCTCCACCATCCGCCCGAAGACGTGCGCCAGCGGCAGGAAGAGCAAGGTGGACGGCTGCTCACCGGGACCGGCCTGGAAGACGGACTCCCAGCGGCTCACCATGGTGTCGGTCTCGAACATGAAATTGGCGTGGGTGAGGACACAGCCCTTGGGGCGGCCGGTGGTACCGGAGGTGTAGATGACGGTGGCGACGGCGTCGGGGGTCACGGCGCCGCGGTGGCGGTGCACGACGTCCTCGGCGACCCCGCGGCCGTCGGCGACGAGGCCGTCCACGGCCCCCTCGTCGAGCTGCCACAGCAGGCGCAGGAGCGGAAGCCGGTCGATGACCGAGCCCACGGTCATGGCCTGGTCCTCGTTCTCGACGACGCAGGCCGTGCACGCGGAGTCGGCCAGGATCCAGTGCACCTGCTCGGCGGAGGACGTCGGGTAGACGGGGACCGGCTGGGCGCCGATCGCCCACAGGGCGAAATCGAAGAGGGTCCACTCGTACCGGGTACGGGACATGATGGCGACCCGGTCGCCGAACCGTACGCCCTGGGCCAGCAGGCCCTTGGCGAGCGCGAGGACTTCGGCGGCCAGTTCGGCGGAGGTCACGTCCTGCCAGACCCCGTCGGTCTTGCGCCCGAGCACCACCCGGCCCGGTTCCTCGCGCGCATGCCGGAAGACGATGTCGGCCAGACCGCCGACGGGCGCGTCGGTGACGACAGGTGGGACGGTGATCTCGCGCAAGGCCCCGCTCCTCTCCGTACGGCGCGGCGACGCTACCCCACGCCGCAGGGCAGTTGATCAGCAAGCGGATACCTGCACAAGACCTCCCCAGCGATGCCCCTTGTCGAGGTCGGGCGCCGGTGGCGCCGGGGCGGCGGCGAAGCCACACCCAGCCCGCCCGGGGCGCCCCCCGGACGGGAGTCGGGGGACTTCGTGGCGCGGGGTCCGGGGCGGAGCCCCTGGTCTTCGAGCCGCGCCCGGGGCACCTCCCAGCGGTGGCCGGGGGAGACGCAGGCGCCGGTCCGGGGGCGGAGCCCGCAGTGTGCGGGAAAGGGCGGGGTGGGCGAACGGCACCGCGCAGTGGGGTGGGCGAACGGCACCGCGCGGCGGGGTCAGGCCGTGCGGCTCAGGCGGTCCGCGCCGGAGAGGACGGCCGCGGCCAAGGCTTCGGCGGGAGCGGACGCACGGGCCCCGCGGAGCAGGGCGAACTCGACCGGCCCCAGCTCCGGCAGGCCCCCGACCCGGACCAGCCCCGGCGGAATCAGCCCCCGGGTGTGGGCCATCACGCCCAGCCCCGCCCGGGCCGCCGCGATCAGACCGCTCAGGCTGCCGCTCGTACAGGCGATCCGCCATGCCCGCCCCTCACGCTCCAGTACCTCCAGCGCCCGCGTCCTGGTGATCCCCGGCGGCGGGAACACGATCAGCGGGACCGGCCGCTCCGGGTCCACCCGCAGTCCCTCCGCCCCGATCCACACCATCCGGTCCCGCCACACCAGGCGCCCCCGCTCGTCCCCCGGCCCCCGCCGCTTCGCCAGCACCAGGTCCAGGCGCCCCGCGTCCAGCCGCTCGTGCAGCGTCCCCGAGAGCTCCACCGACAGCTCCAGGTCCACCTCGGGATGCTCGTGCCGGAACCCCTCCAGGATCTCCGGCAGCCGCGTCAGCACGAAGTCCTCCGAAGCCCCGAAACGCAGCCGCCCCCGCAGCCGGGTCCCCGTGAAGAAGGCCGCCGCCCGTTCGTGCGCCTCCAGGATGGTGCGCGCGAAGCCCAGCAGCGCCTCGCCGTCCTCGGTCAGCTCCACGCTGTGCGTGTCCCGGACGAACAGCGGCCGCCCCGTCGCCTCCTCCAGCCGCCGCACGTGCTGGCTGACGGTGGACTGCCGTACGCCGAGCCGCCCCGCGGCCTGGGTGAAGCTCAGCGTCTGGGCCACCGTGAGGAACGTACGCAGCTGGACGGGGTCGTACATACCGCACAGGGTACGAGGCTTATCGGGAAACGTGATGACAGTGAGTGCGGTGTGCGGGTTTCCCGATCACCGCTCCACCACCGACCATGAACGCGTGAGCACTCCGCACGGGCGCCGCCCGCACATGCCCGCCCGGCTGCCCGTGGACCCGTACATACTGGCCCTCCTCGGCACCGTCGGCCTCGCCGCCCTCCTCCCCGCCCGCGGTCAGGCCGCCACCGTCGCCGACGGGGCCTCCACCGCCGCCGTGGCCCTGCTGTTCTTCCTCTACGGGGCCCGGCTCTCCACCCGCGAGGCCCTCGACGGCCTGCGCCACTGGCGGCTGCACCTCACCGTGCTCGCCTGCACCTTCCTCCTCTTCCCCCTCCTCGGCCTCGCCGCCCGAGGACTCGTCCCCACCCTCCTCACACCCCCGCTCTACAGCGGACTGCTCTTCCTCTGCCTGGTCCCCTCGACCATCCAGTCCTCCATCGCCTTCACTTCGATGGCCCGCGGCAACGTCCCCGCCGCGATCTGCGCCGGCTCCTTCTCCAGCCTCGCCGGCATCGTCCTCACCCCGCTGCTCGCCGCGGCCCTGCTCGGGAACGGCGCGGGCGGCTTCTCCCTCGACTCCCTCCTCGAGATCGTCCTCCAGCTCCTGCTGCCCTTCCTCCTCGGACAGGCCCTGCGCCGCTGGGTCGGCGGCTTCCTCGTACGCAACAAGAAGGTGCTGGGCCACGTCGACCGCGGCTCGATCCTGCTCGTCGTCTACGCCGCCTTCAGCGCGGGCATGGCCGCCGGCATCTGGCACCAGGTCAGCGTCCCGCGCCTCGGCGCCCTGCTGGCGGTGGAGGCCGTACTGCTCGCCGTCATGCTCCTCGTCAGCTGGTACGGGGCGGGGCGGCTCGGCTTCGGCCGCGCGGACCGCGTCGCCATCCAGTTCGCCGGGTCGAAGAAGAGCCTCGCCGCCGGACTCCCCATGGCCAGCGTGCTGTTCGGGGCCCACGCGAGCCTCGCCGTGCTCCCGCTCATGCTGTTCCACCAGATGCAGCTGATGGTCTGCGCGGTCCTCGCACGCCGCCGCGCCCAGGACCCCGAACTCCCCGTCGCCCATGTGGCGGAGGTCTCGCCGGCGGCCCAACACCCCGCCGCACGGGCCCGGTAACGTTCGGCGGTGACCTGGATACGCCCGCTCGCCGCCCACACCGAACGCCCCTGCACCCTGGTGGTCTGCCGCGGCTGCTGCTGCGGCGACCCCCGAAAGAACCCCGGCTCGGACCACGCCGGCCAGCTCGCCCGGCTGCGCGAGGCCGCCGCCGCCTCCGGGGGCCGGCTGGCCGTCCGTACGAGCGACTGCCTCGGCCCCTGCGCCCAGGCCAACGTCATCGTGGTCCAGCCCACGACTGAGGCCCGCCGCCGCGGCGCCCGCGCGACGTGGTTCGGCTGGGCCCTGGACGACACCGCGACCGACGAGATCATCGCCTGGGCGGAATCCGGCGGGCCGGGCACCACTCCGCTCCCGCCCGCCCTGGACCTCCACCGCATCGACCCGCCCGAGCCCGAGCGGGCCCCGAATTCCACCCGCCGCGGCCGCCGGGGCAAGGGTTAGAAGGCAGCGCTGGAAGGCGGCGCTAGAAGGTGATCCGCTCCTCACCCGCGTAGATGTTCATGTCCGGGCCGCGCAGGAAGCCGACCAGGGTCAGCCCCGAGTCCAGCGCCAGGTCCACCGCGAGCGAGGACGGCGCCGAGACCGCCGCCAGCACCGGGATGCCCGCCATCACGGCCTTCTGGGCCAGCTCGAAGGAAGCCCGGCCCGACACCAGCAGGACCGAGCCGGCGAGCGGGAGCCGGCCGGCCTGGAGGGCACGGCCGACGATCTTGTCCACCGCGTTGTGCCGGCCCACGTCCTCCCGTATGTCGACCAGCTCGCCGTCCGCCGTGAACAGCCCGGCCGCGTGCAGCCCGCCCGTCCGGTCGAAGACCTTCTGGGCCGCGCGCAGCCGGTCCGGCAGCTCGCCGAGGAGATCCGCGGAGATCCGTACCGGGTCGGCTGCCGTCCCCGGGAAACGGGTCGCCGTACGGACCGCGTCCAGGCTGGCCTTGCCGCACAGGCCGCAGGAGGAGGTGGTGTAGACGTTCCGCTCCAGCGTGATGTCCGGCACGGGCACCCCTGCGGCCAGCTGCACGTTGACCACGTTGTAGGTGTTCGAGCCGTCCTCCGTCGCCCCCTCGCAGTAGGTCACGGCCTGCACGTCCTCGCTGCGCGCCAGGACGCCCTCGCTCACGAGGAAGCCCACCGCCAGGGCGAAGTCGTCGCCCGGAGTCCGCATCGTGATGGCCAGCGGCTTGCCGTTCAGCCGTATCTCCAGTGGCTCCTCGGCGACCAGAGTGTCCGGACGGACCCCTGCCACGCCGTTCCGGATCCGGACGACGCGACGGCGCTCGGTGACCCGTCCCATGGTGATCAGCCCACCCCTTCAGTTCTCGCCCCGCACCCGACCGAATCCGGCTGCATCCGACAACTTTCATTGTCGCGGTTCCGCTTCGCGCACCGCTCCCGGCAGGTGGATCCTCGGGAATCTCCAAATTCCGGTGTCGGAATCCTGTCGGGTCACACGCACCCGTACCCGTCAGTAGCAGGCAAAGCTGGGTGATCCTGCACTTCCGTACAAAGGGGGACCCCGCCCATGACCGGTTCACGCGTGGTGGCGCTAGGGCACTACCAGCCCGCGAGAGTGCTCACCAACGAGGACCTCTCGGCCATGGTCGACACCACCGACGAGTGGATCCGGTCCCGGGTCGGCATCAGGACGCGCCACATCGCGGGTCCGGACGAGCCGGTCGACGAGCTCGCCTTCCAGGCGGCGGGCAAGGCCCTCGCAGGCGCCGGCCTGTCCCCGGACGAGATCGACCTCGTCCTGGTCGCCACCTCCACCGCGATCGACCGCTCGCCCAACATGGCCGCCCGCGTGGCAGCCAAGCTGGGCATGGGCGCCGGCCCCGCCGTGATGGACCTCAACGTCGTCTGCTCGGGCTTCACGCACGCCCTGGCCACCGCCGACCATGCCATCCGGGCCGGCTCCGCCACCCGCGCCCTGGTCATCGGCGCCGACAAGATGACCGAGATCACCGACTGGAACGACCGCACCACCTGCGTGCTCACCGGCGACGGTGCGGGCGCGGCCGTGGTCGAGGCCGCCGAGGAGCCGGGTATCGGACCGGTGCTGTGGGGCTCCGTCCCGGAGATGGGCAATGCCGTCCGGATCGAGGGCACGCCGCCGGTCTTCGCGCAGGAGGGCCAGTCCGTCTACCGCTGGACCACCAGCCAGCTCCCGCCGCTCGCCCGCAAGGTGTGCGAGAAGGCCGGGGTCCTCCCGGAGGAGCTGGCCGCCGTCGTCCTCCACCAGGCGAACCTGCGGATCATCGAGCCGCTCGCCGCCAAGATCGGCGCCGTCAACGCCGTCGTCGCCCGCGACGTCGTCGACTCCGGCAACACCTCGGCCGCCAGCATCCCGATGGCCCTGTCCAAGCTGGTGCAGCGCGGCGAGATCCCCACCGGCGCCCCCGTCCTGCTCTTCGGCTTCGGCGGCAACCTCTCTTACGCGGGACAGGTCATCCGCTGCCCGTGACCCCGGCGGCACGTGCCCACGGCCACAGCGAGACGCTCCGTCTCGCTGTGGCCGTCGGTGCATGCGTGCAGGTCAGCACGGCGTGGCGGACGGCGGCCGGTCGGATAAGTGGTCGGAGCCCCGCCGATCCTTTGCTATTGTTGTCCATGTCGCCGCGGGAAACCGGGGCCGACCACCTGGTCCGGGTGGCGGAATGGCAGACGCGCTAGCTTGAGGTGCTAGTGCCCTTTATCGGGCGTGGGGGTTCAAGTCCCCCCTCGGACACACATCGGCGAGGGCCGTGACTCCAGGAGTCACGGCCCTCGCTGCTTTGCGTTGCGGCCGAGCGGCCCGGGTCTCGCGACGGAACCGCGGAGGCCGAGTCCGTATCTGCGGCATCATGGGCTGTGAACGGGCCAGGGGGAGCAACGTGTCGCAGGACGTACCACGCAACAGCACGGTGATTGTCGGGCGTTACCGCCTGGAGCGGCGGCTGGGCAGGGGCGGCATGGGAACCGTCTGGCAGGCCTCCGACGAACTGCTCGGACGCTCCGTCGCCGTCAAGGAGCTCCATGTCGGCGACGGCACGCAGTCCGCGGGCGCTCTGCGCGAGGCCCGTACGGTGGCGCAGGTCAAGCACCCGCACGTCGTCGTGGTCCATGACGTCGTGGAGCAGGACGGGCACCCCTACATCGTCATGGAACTCGTCGAAGGCTGCTCGCTCGCCGACCGGCTCGCCGCCGACGGTCCGCTGGATCACGGCGAGGCGGCCCGCACGGGGCTCGCCCTGCTCGGCGCCCTGAGCGCGGCACACGCCCGCGGAGTGCTCCACCGGGACATCAAGCCGGCCAACGTGCTCATGGAGGCGGGAACCGGCCGGGTGGTGCTCACCGACTTCGGCATCGCCCGCCTCGCCGGCTCCACCACCATCAGTGAGACCGGCGCCTTCATCGGGTCACCCGAGTACACCTCGCCCGAGCGCATGCAGGGCGCCGCCGCCGGCCCCGGATCCGACCTGTGGTCCCTCGGCGTTCTGCTGTGCGCCGCGTTGACCGGTGAGTCGCCCTTCCACCGGGATTCGCTCGGCGGAGTCCTGCACGCCGTCGTGTCCGACGAGATCCGGCCGCCCGCGCAGGCGGGGCCGCTGCTGCCGCTGATCCAGGGCCTGCTGCAGCGCGATCCGGAACGGCGGCTGGGGGCGGCGGAGGCCGAACGGCTGCTGTCGGCGTACGTGACCACCGGCACCGTCCCGGTCCTCGACCGCGGCCTCGCCCCGACCCCGTCGGCGGGAACCGCCTCCGACGCCCCGACCACCCCCGCCCCGGCCGGCTACTCGCCGACCGAGCGCGTCGGCCGGCCGGCGGGCCCCGCGCCGGGACCGGCCGGGAAGCTCCGGCCGTCCGTCCGCCTGGGGCTGACCGCGGCCCTCGTCGTGGCGGCCGTCGTCGGCGGCGTGACCGCGACCTCCCTGCTCGCCGACGGTACGGAGGAGCGGGCCGAGGAGCCGGCGCGGAGCGCACCCGCCACCGCCTCGCCCGCCACCGCCTCGCCCAGGGCCGACACGGCCGTTGTGCAGTCCCCGCCGGCGACGCCCACGTCCGAGCACACCCCGTCCGCGCGTCCGCCCGCGCCCGGAAACTCCGCGTCCGCCAAGCCCGTGCCCCCGGGGTACCGGGCCGTCACCGATGCGCGGGGCTTCGCCCTCGCCGTGCCGAACGGTTTCCAGCGCAGCACCGACGACCAGCGGGTCTTCTACGTCTCCGGAGACGGGGCGATCCGGATCGGCATCAAGGTGAACCCGTCGGCGGCCGGCGGTCCGCTCGCCACGATGCGGCTCTCCGACGCGAACGGTCCGGACACCAACCCCGGATTCCGCGACAACTCGGTCGTTTCGACGACGCACAACGGACTGCCCGCCGCCCTGTGGGAGTTCACCTGGGACGGCTTCACGCGCGCCGAAGGTGCCCGGCACACCTACGACGTCTGCTGGGACGAGAACGGCCGCTTGTACGACGTGTGGGTGTCCGCGCCCGTCAGCCGGCTCGCCGAGGCCAGGAGCCACTTCGACGCGGCCCTGGATTCCTTCGTCCCGGGTCAGCCCTGATCACGGGCCCGGACCACGCCCGGCCGTCTCACGTGCCCAGGACCACCAGGCCCCTCGGAGTGGTCAGGGTGCCCGGGGCGACCTGGGTGAAGGTGTGGGGGAGGGACAGGCAGGGCCGGCCGGTGTCCGGGAGGGCGTCGAAGAGGTAGGCGGCCGCGGCCGTGGTGTCGCTGACCAGGTGGGGGCCGCCGGCGGCGGACGTGGTGTCCGTGAGCGGGGTGCGGAAGAGGCGGCGGAGGTGGCGCAGGGTCTCCGGGGTGAGGGGGGCCCGCGTCTGCTCGGGCCGGGGCTGCGGCTCCGGATGCGTGGGCGGGGTCCCGGCGTCGGGCCGCTCCGGCTCCGAGGCGGCCGGGACAGCCGGTGCGTCCGGGGGGAGCGCCCCCGTCAGGAGCAGGGCCAGCAGCACCGGAACGGCCTTGCGGCGCAAGGCCTCGGTCGCCGAACGCAGGCGGTGGGCGTGGGTCGCGGGCAGGGAGAGCGCGAGGCTCCCGGCGGCGTCGCCGGTCGCGATCGGGACCGCCGAGCAGACGACCCCGGGCGAGTACTCCAGCAGGTCGAAGACGGGCGCGCCAAGGGCCACCGCGTCCAGCGCGGTGAACAGGGCCCGGCTGTCGGTGATGGTCTGCGGCGTCAGCCGCGCGGGTCGGTACCGGGCCACGTGGTCGGCCCGCCGGTCGTGGTCGAGCTGGGTCAGCAGGCACTTGCCGACCGCACTGGCGTGCGCGGCGGCCCGGAAGTCCACCCACTCCCGCACCGGCGGGGTCCCGGGCCCGTCCGCCATCTGCGTGATCCGGACCTCGCCCTCCGCGTACCGGCTCAGGTACACCGCCGCACCCGCGCTGTCCCGGGCAAGGGCCAGCGTGCGCTGGAGCTGGCCCGCCAGGCCGCGGCCGCCGGGGACCGCGAGCCGGTCCAGGGCAGGGCCGCGCGCGTACACGCCCGCGCCGGCGCGGTACGCGTACTCCTCCTCGCACAGCATCGACAGCAGCGGGCGGAGTTCCTCCTCGCCGACCCCCGACTTCCGGGCGAGCTGGGCGGCCCGCACCCCCACGGGATGCCGCTCCAGGACCCGTACGACGGCCAGCGCGCGCAGCGCCTCCGCCAGAGCCTCCCCGGTCCCGGCCTGGACGACGGTCCCGCGGGCCGCCGCGGTCAGCGCCGGGTGGCGCAGCGGGCCGGGCGCGAGGCGCGGTACGGGAACGGCCGCCGGCGCTGAATCGGCGGCCGCGGCGCCGGTGACCGCGGCCGCCGACGGCCGGAACGCGGCCAGCACCCCGGACAGTCCGGGTCTGGGCAGCGGCACCGGGCCCAGGTCGGGATCGTCGAGCTGGTCGACGTACCGCAGGACGGCCGCCTGCGCGCACAGCCGCACTTCCCGCAGATCCCGTCGGCCGCCGGGCCGGAAGCCCCGGCGGCCCAGTTCGCGCGCCCAGTGCCGGGCGTCGTGGTATTCACCGCGCCGGGAGTGGTCGAGGAAGAGACAGTACGCGGCCGGGACGGTCCGGGGACCGGCCCCGCCCGCCGCGAACTGCCACCAGAACCGGGCGCCTTCGCGCAGTCCGGCCAGGTGCAGCAGGCAGCCGAAGACGACCGCGCCGGCCAGGTCGGTGTGCCGGGAGGCCAGGAAGGCGGCGAGCTGCGCCTCGGCCTTCGGCGCGCACACGGAGGCCAGGCAGGCGGCCTTCAGGTCACGGCGGGCCCGTTCGGCGTCGAGCGGGCAGTCCCGGGCCGGGTCGCTCCAGCCGGACACGGACCGGCGCCGGGCGCGGTGGCCGGAGGCAGGTGCGTGCGGGGTGGCGCGCAACAGCCGGGCCTCGGCCGCGCCCAGGTCGTAGTGCGGGTAGCGGTCGCGGACGCTCGCCCGGGCGAGGAAGTCGGACAGGGAGCGTGGGGCGTCGTCGCCGTCCTGCGGCTGCTGGCGTTCGTGGTGCCTCATGATCCGTCTGCTTCGGGTGGCTCGTGTGACTCGGCGGATTCGGGGGATCCGGCCGATACGGGTGCGTCGACGGACGTGTCGAGGAGCCGGGCGAGGCGTCGGTGGGCCTGGCCGAGGTACGAGCGGACCGTGGCCTCGTCGACGCCCATCACGGAGGCGGCCTCGCCCGGGGAACACTGGAGCCCGTACCGCAGCAGAACGGCGTCGCGCTGCCGCTCGGCGAGCCGGGACACGGCGGAGTAGAACCGGATGGTGTCGGTCAGCACCTCGTACCGGTCGACGTGGGCGTCCTTGAGGGCGGCTTCGAAGGCGCTGATGTCCATCGGCCGCGGCTGCCGCTGCCAGGGGTGGCGCGGCCGCTCCCGCCGGTCGACCAGGCAGTGCTTGAGCACGGTCCACGCGTAGGCGTCCAGCCGGTCCATGTGGAGCATCCGGAGCCACTCGCCCATGATCGAGTCGAAGGCGGCGTCCACAGCCTGCTCGGCCGCAGCGTCGGACCCCAGCTGCAGGTACGCGAAGCGCATGTACGCGGGCCGGCGATTGGCGTGGAAGGCCCAGTACGACAGGCGTGCCGTCGGATCCCACTGGCTCATCGGCGTCGGCCGCCGGCGCCGGCTCGGCAGTCCCACCGCCCCACCGGACTCCTCCGGTCCGCCATCGCTCACCGTTCCACCTCATCCCCTGTGCGCGCCCCGTACAGGTAAACAGCGCGCGGGCGCATCCGGAGGGCGCATAGAAGAAACCGGGGAACATTACGTCGGCGATGATCGCCTCTTGATCGATGTCGACCGCACGGGGGTCCAGCCGGCACGTATGCATATGCCTGCCGCCGGTGTCGCCCGACCGGCGGCAGGCGCGTGCGGACGGCGGTCGGGTGTGCGGCCGGCGGTCGGGTGCGCGGCCGACCGGCTGTAGCATGGCCCCATCGCGAGGGCCGTGACGGAGAGGTCACTGCCCTCGCTTTTGTGTTGCGTCCACCCATGAACAAATGCGGCGCGTGGCCTTTCGGCGGTTCGATACGATGAACCTCATTCACAGTCCGTCACGCCACGTAGTACCGCACATATGAAATGGAGCATCCGAGGATGGCTCGACACCTGGTCACCAGCGCGCTTCCCTACATCAACGGGATCAAGCACCTGGGCAACATGGTCGGGTCGATGCTTCCGGCGGATGTGTACTCCCGGTACCTCCGCCAGCGCGGCCACGACGTCCTCTACATCTGCGCCACCGACGAGCACGGCACCCCCGCCGAGCTCGCCGCCAAGGAGGCCGGCCTCTCGGTCGCCGAGTTCTGCGCGCAGGCACACGACGCCCAGAAGGCGGTCTACGACGGCTTCGAGCTGTCCTTCGACTACTTCGGCCGCAGCTCCTCCGCGCAGAACCGCGAGATCACCCAGCACTTCGCGCGGAAGCTCCAGGAGAACGGCTTCATCGAGGAGCGCGCGATCCGGCAGGTCTACTCGCCGGTCGACGGACGCTTCCTGCCGGACCGCTACGTCGAGGGCACCTGCCCGCACTGCGGCTACGACAAGGCCCGCGGCGACCAGTGCGAGAACTGCACCCGCGTACTGGACCCCACGGACCTGATCGAGCCCCGCTCGGCCATCTCCGGTTCCACCGAGCTCGAGGTCCGCGAGACCAAGCACCTCTTCCTGCTGCAGTCCAAGCTCCAGCACGAGGTCGAGGCCTGGGTCGCGCGGCACGAGGAGGAGTGGCCGCAGCTGGCGTCCTCCATCGCCCGCAAGTGGCTGACCGAGGGTCTGCACGACCGCGCCATCACCCGCGACCTCGACTGGGGCGTCCCGGTGCCGGCGGACACCTGGCCCGAGCTGGCAGCCGAGGGCAAGGTCTTCTACGTCTGGTTCGACGCGCCGATCGAGTACATCGGCTCGACCAAGGAGTGGTCCGACCTGGACCCGGCGAACCGCGACTACAAGTCGTGGTGGTACGAGGCCGAGGACGTCCGCTACACCCAGTTCATGGCCAAGGACAACGTCCCGTTCCACACGGTGATGTTCCCCGCCACCGAGCTGGCCACCCGCGAGCCGTGGAAGAAGGTCGACTACGTCAAGGCCTTCAACTGGCTGACCTACTACGGCGGAAAGTTCTCCACCTCGCAGAAGCGCGGCGTCTTCACCGACCAGGCGCTGGAGATCCTCCCGGCCGACTACTGGCGCTACTTCCTCATCGCGAACGCGCCCGAGTCCGACGACTCGTCCTTCACGTGGGAGCACTTCACCGCCACGGTCAACAAGGACCTCGGCGGGACCCTCGGCAACTTCGTCAACCGCGTACTGACCTTCTCCCGCAAGAAGTTCGGCGACGAGGTCCCCGCCGGCAGCCCCGCCGGCGAGGCCGAGGCCAAGCTGGGCGAGCAGATCGCCGCGCTGCTGGCCGAGTACGAGGGCCACATGGAGTCCCTCCAGTACCGCAAGGCGGCTGCCGCGCTGCGCGCCCTGTGGTCGGCCGGCAACGCCTACCTGGACGAGAAGGCCCCCTGGCTGGAGGTCAAGACCGACCTGGAGGGCGCGGCGCTCACCCTGCGCACCGCGATGAACCTGATCCACCTCTACTCGGTGGTCTCCGAGCCCTTCATCCCGGCCTCGGCGCGCGCCATGCGCTCCTCCTTCGAGCTCGCCGACGACACGGCCACGTGGGTTTCCCCGGAGCAGGCCAGGTCTCTGGACGCCGTCCCGGCCGGTACGCCGTTCACCGTGCCGCCGGTGCTCTTCGCGCGGGTCACCGAGGAGGACCTGGAGTCCTACCGCGAGCGCTTCGGCGGTTCCCCGGAGGCCTGAGCCCCCAGGTCCGGGGCTCGGAGCCCGGACTGACAACTCCGTGAGGGGCGCGACCCGTTGGGGGTCGCGCCCCTTTCGCGTGCCTGCCGGGGGGTAGGGGAAACCCCACCGTGAAGTGTCCACTTGGGCTTGCAGACCTGGCGGGGGCCGCGCGGCTGGAATGGGCCCATGACCCTTTCCCGTACCGCCCGGTGGACCGCCGGCTGGCTGCTCGCGGCCGCCTGGGCGATGTCCTTCCCGCTCCTGTCCTCGCTGGGGCCGCACCGGCTGTGGGGCTGGTGCGCGGGCGCCGGGTACCTCGGCGCCGCGGGAGCCGCCGCCCTCGGCCGTCGCCGCGCGGCGCTCGCCGCGGCCCTGCTCGGCGCCGTCGTCGTACCGCTCCTGTGGCTGGTCCTGACCGGGCAGGGCCAGTCGGAGGTGACGGTCGTCGAACGGTCCGGGCGGCTCCTGCTGGAGTCCGGCCGGCTCTACGTCGACCAGCCCGCGCGGGTCGAGGAGTACACGCCGTACCTGCCGGGCATGGCGCTGCTCGGCGTCCCGCGCGCGCTGCTCGGCGGCGGGGACGGCTGGGACGCCCGGCTGCTGGGGGACGCCAGGATCTGGTGCGCGGCGGCCCTGTTCGGCGGCTTGTGGGCCGGGCGGCGGCTGCTCGGCGCGGCCCGCTCGCCGCTGCTTCCCGTGCTGGTGGCCACGCCGGTGGTGGCCCTGCCCCTCGTGGTGAGCGGGGTGGACCTACCGCTGGCCGGGCTGTGCTGCGTGGCGCTCGCGGCCGCCGGGGCCGGGCGGCCGGTCCTGGCCGGGGCGGCCCTCGCCGGGGCGTGCGCGCTGAAGTGGACGGCGCTGCCCGCGGTGGCGGTGGCGGTGACCCTGCTCGCGGCCTGCCGGGGCCGGAGGGCCGCCGTGCGCTGCGGGCTGGTCGCGGTCGGCGGCACGGCCCTCCTGGTCCTGCCGGGCGCGCTGCTCCAGCCGGGCGAACTGTGGCGCCAGGTGTTCGCGTTCCCCACCGGGCGTGCGGAGGTCCCGACTCCGGCGAGTAGCCCACTGCCCGGCCACCTGCTGGCCGCACTCGGCTCGTGGGGCTGGTACCTGACGGTCGGTCTGCTCCTGCTGGGTGGCCTGGCGGTGGCCGCGTCGCTGCTGGTCCGGCCGCCGCGCACGGTGGTGGAGGCGGCCGACCGGCTCGCGATCGGCCTCACGACGGCCTTCCTGCTGGCCCCGGCGGGCCGCTTCGGCTACCTGGCGCTGCCGGTGCTGCTCGTGGCCTGGGCCCGCTCCACGGCGCCCCGTCGCGGCGCCTCCCGGATCGTGGCCCGCTCGGAAGTCCCCGGCCGCCGCCCGGCGCAGGCCTTGTAGGTTCGCCGCATGCACACCACCCTGACTGGGCGTATTCGGGCGTTCCGACAACGAAGCGAGGCGCCGTAGCCGGCGTCGTGCGCCCGCCGGGGATTACGGACAGCCCTTAGGTGCTCTCCCGGCCCCGCAGGTGGGCCAGGACCGCCAGGACCCGGCGGTTGCCCTCCGTGGCGTCCAGGTCGAGCTTCGTGAAGATGCTGGACGCGTGCTTGACCACGGCGGCCTCGGAGATGAACAGCCGGCCCGCCAGGGCCTGGTTGTTGAGGCCCTCCGCCATCAGGGTCAGTACCTCCCGCTCGCGCGGGGTGAGGCGGGCCAGCGGATGGTCCTGCGACCGGCTGCCGAGCAGGACCCGGACCACCTCGGGGTCGATGACCGTCTGCCCCTGGGCGACGCGGAGCAGGGCGTCGAGGAACTCGGCGACCTCCCCCACCCGGTCCTTGAGCAGATAGCCGAGCCCGGCCGCCGAGGCACCCGTGAACAGCTGCGTCGCGTACGCCGTGGCCACGTACTGCGAGAGCACGAGCACGGGCAACGAGGCGTCTCGGGAGCGGAGTTCGAGCGCGGCGCGCAGCCCCTCGTCACGGTGGCCGGGCGGCATCCGGACGTCGGTGACCACGGCGTCCGGCCGCTCCGCCGCCACGGCCCGTACGAGTTCCTCCGCGTTGCCGACCGCGGCGAGGACGTGGTGGCCGCCGCGGGTGAGCAGTTCCGCCAGCCCCGCGCGCAGCAGGACGGAATCCTCGGCGAGGATCAGTCGGAGCACGGGACCTCCACGCGGAGTTCGGTCGGCCCGCCCACCGGACTGGACACCACCAGCCTGCCCTTCAACATCGCCACCCTGTCCGCGAGACCCGCCAGGCCCGCTCCCGCGCCGGGATCGGCCCCGCCGCGGCCGTCGTCGGTGACGCAGAGAGTGAGCCGGTCGTCCTCGACCCTACCGGCGACGGCCACGTGCGAGGCGCCGCTGTGCTTGGCGGCGTTGGCCAGCGCCTCCGTGACGGTGAAGTACGCGGTGATCTCCACGGATTCGGCCAGCCGGGGCACGTCGAGGTCCACCGTCACCGGTACGGGATGCCGCAGCGCCACCTCGGCCACGGCGGCCGCGAGCCCGTGGTCCGTGAGCACCTGGGGGTGGATGCCCCGTACGAGGTCGCGCAGTTGCTCCAGTGCCACCTTGGCCTCGGCACGGCCCCGGGCCACGAGTGCGGTGGCTTCGGCGGCCTGCGGGAGTCCGCGCAGTTCCAGTTCGGCCAGGCCCAGGGTCATGCTGAGCGCGACCAGCTGCTGCTGCGCGCCGTCGTGCAGATCCCGTTCGATGCGCCGTCGTTCGGCTTCGAAGGCGTCGACGAGGCGCACCCTGGAGCGGGTGAGCTCCAGTACGCGGGCGTCCTCCTCGCGCGGCCCGAGCAGCAGGCGGGCGGTCTTCACCTGGGCTCCGGCGAGCAGGGCTCCCGCGTACGCCGCCACCACCAGCCCGGCCAGCCCCGCCGCCGTGCCGCCCAGAGCCTCCAGCGGGCCGGAGACGGCCCTGCCGGGTATGAGCATCACCGGCTCGGGGGCGAGGGCCCAGACGACGACCGGGCTGACGACGAGGATCAGGGAGCACGCGAGCAGCGTGACCACTCCGAACCCCGCCGCCCCGAAGACAGGCCCGAGCAGGGCGGCGTACCCGAACTCCCGCCAGGTGGCCCGCTCCCGCAGCCGTGTCCGCAGCCAGGCCGCCGGACCGGCCCCGGCCAGCGAGATGTGCGGATCGCCGACCGGCACCGGATCGACCCACCGCAGCCGCCACCGCTCCAGCGCCCCGAGCGGTACCGCGCCGGAGACGGCGCAGAGCAGGAGCAGCAGCCCGATCCCCACCACGGCCAGCACCACCCCGAGCCCGACGAGCAGCACGAGCGCGACCAGCACCGGGTACCCGAGGGCGAACCCGGCTGCCAGATACCCCCAGCACCGCACGGGCCACCACGACCCGAGGAACCGCAGGGGCCGCCGCATCAGCGCCCAGACGACGACCTGGGACTCATCGGCCGGATCGGCGAGGGCAGCGGAGGCAGACACGCGCCCCAGCTTAGAGAGCGTCCTGTGCCTGAGGCAGGAACGGGTGTCCGTCCGTGCCCCACAGGTGTGCCGGGACCCGGTGCACCGGCAACTGATCCGGCCCGGCGGGGCCTTGGTGGGCACCGACGGCCCCGCGACGGCACCGCCGATACTGCCGTACACCGGGGAGGCCCCGGGGGCGCGGGCCTGCGCGCCTTCGGTGGTCGCCGCCGCGTTCCGCGTCTGCGCCGGGAGCAGCTCGCCCACGTCCGCTTCGACTCCGGACGGCACCGTTCAACGGTAGGTGACGTTCCGCCGCACCAGGCAGTCCTCGAAGAAGCCGAGGCAGCGCAGGTGGTAGGGGCGGGCCGCGTAGCCCAGGCTGATGTTGTGGCCGGCGTCCGGCTGCCGGTCGACGTGCACGCTCGGGGCGGCGGTGAGCCGCGATCTCAGCTCGGCGAGCGCCTCCCGGTCGTACCGCCACCACGGTTCGTGCTCGGCGAAGGTGAACCGTACGGGCACCCGGACGCGGCCCGCGGCATCGCCGAAGACCTCGGGCCAGCGGACGATGTCCGCCTGTTCCCGGGCCGGCACGGGGCCGACGATCGAGGAGCAGGTGGCGAAGGTGTTCGGCGGGTAGAGCCGCAGCGGCCCCCAGCTGCGCCGGCCGCCCCGGGAGGCGCCCTCGCCGGTGAAGGCATCGGGAGCGTAGCGGTGGCCGCAGCCGGAGATCTCCAGGCCGAGCAGGTCGGGCGCGGCGTGGTCGGCGGCGGTGAGCAGCGCGACCTTGCCGCCGAACGAGTGGGCGAGGAGGAAGAGACCGGCCCCGGTCGGCTGCCGGGCGGCGAAGTCGCGCACCGCGGCGGCGAGGGTGGCCGCCTGCTCGGTGACGGTCTGCCCTTCGGGGAGTGCGGCCGCGGACTGCCCGTAGCCGGGCCGGTCGACGGCCAGGACCGTGTACCCGAGCCGGGCCCCGAGGGTCAGCAGGGAGAGCTCGGGAAGGGCCTGGCCGTCGAAGTAGCCGGCGTTCATGCCCGCCCCGTGCACCGCGACCACCGTCGCCCGCGGCGGGCCCTCGGGCGGCTCGCAGAGCAGCGCGGACAGGGGGATGCCGGCGGCGTCCAGGATGATCCGGCGCACGCCCCGCGACAGTTCCGCGGGCGCGGTGCTCATGCCGGGGCCGCCGTGTCGGGGCGGCGGGTGTCGCGACCGGTCGGCCCGGCGCCGACGATGATGACGTGCGTGTCCACGGGGTCATCCTCCGCTCGGATTGTCGTATGCGCGGCGTGACGCGCCGGGAACGCCGACGCGGACCGGGGAACGAGAGCGACTCGCCCGATGTGCGGCCCGCGCGCCGGCCGGAGCTGCCGATGGCTTGAAGTCACCCCTCCGGCAGCGATCTTGACCTGTCTGCCGCGTATCAAAGCCGGGCTCTGATCGTTTCTTCAGCCGTAACCCTCATATGTGCTGCGGAATCGGGAGGACACGCGGTGACCGCTTGGCAGTACCTCGCCGGGGCGGGCCTGGTGGCGGCGCTCTGCCCGCTGCACGGCCATGTGGCGGTCGCGAGTGACGGCAATGGCCGCGGGGCCCGCGTCGACGTGTGCGTGCCGGGAGGGCAGCCGGACCGGCCGGTGTTCAGGCCGCCCTCGGTAAGGGCGGGCGTACCCGGGGCCGACCGGCCCACAGTGCACCACCCGGGGCGGTCCCCAGAGCGGCGTTCCGAACCGCACGCCGTCGCCTCCCCTCCTGACCCGCCGGAGCGGCCGGAACGGTCGCAGCCCCAGGGTCCGCCGGTGGCCGCGGTGGAGGCCGGGGCCGGGGGCGCGGAGCCGCCGGAGGCTGCTGCCGTGTCCGTGCCCGCGCCCGTGCCCGTGTCCGCGCCCGTGCCCGGTCCGGAGCCCGCGGACGCGCCCGCCCCGCCCCGGCACAGGGCCGCCGCCGCGCCCGTGAGCGCCTTCCACGTGCGCCCGTACCGCTCCGTCGCCCTGGAGCGGCGCGGACCGGGCGGGATGTCCACGCTGATGCTCATGGTCGTCGTCACCACGCCGGCCGTACTCGCCGCCGCCGCCCTGCGTCCGCGCTCCAAGAGCCGCGGCTGACCGGCGGGGCGCATCAGTCCACCGCACCACCCGCTGATCCGCCCACCGCTCCGCCCACCGACCCACCCAACGATCCACAAGGGGAGAATCCTCGTGTCCGAATGGCTGGTCCTGGCCATCGCCATGGCGCTCGTCTGCGCCCTCGTCCTCGCCATCACCGCGATCCGGCACCGCCGGGCCGCCGATGACGAGGACACCAGCGAAACCCCCGACGTCATCGAGTACATGACGATGATGGTGGGCGTGGTCTACGCGATCGTGCTGGGCCTGGCCATCGCGGGCGTCTGGGAGGCGCGCGGCGCCGCCGAGGACAGCGTGCGCCGCGAGGCCCAGTCGCTGTACGAGGTCACCCAGCGCGCCGACGTCTACCCCGCCTCCGTCCGCGACCGGATCCGCGGGGAGGTCGATGCGTACGTCTCCCACACGGTCGCGGTGGACTGGCCGCGGCTGACCGCCGGGGAGAACGCGTCGGCCGAGGGTGCCCAGCTGCTCGGCAAGCTGCGCAGCGACGTCACCCACCAGACCCCGGCGAACGAGCTGCAGGCGCAGGCCTACCAGCCGTTGCTGGACCACATCGCCGCCGCCGACGACGCCCGCCACTCGCGGACCCAGAGCTCGGAATCCACGCTGCCGGGTGTGGTGTGGTTCGGGCTGCTCGTGGGCGGCGTGGTCACGGTCGGGCTGATCTTCACCCTGCAGATCCGCCGCTCCGGGCGGGAGCTGCTGCTGGCCGGGCTGTTCAGCGCGCTGATCGTGTTCCTGCTGTTCATGGTGTGGAGCTTCGATGCGCCCTACGGGCGGGACGGCAACGACTCCGCGGGGCCCTTCCAGGACCTCTTCCCGACGACGGCGGTGGCCGCCGCCCGCTAGGGAGTGTCGTCCATGTAGCGTCGGCCGCCCGGAGGGCGGGGCTGGCGGGGCCTGGTGCGTGCGATCGCAAGGCGGAGGAGGGAATCGACACGGAGTGTCGGTGACCGACGACAACGCGGCGAGCGTGCGTGCCAGGCCCCGCCAGCCAGACGGGACTTTGACGACACGACCTAGGCCGCAAGGCCCGGGGACCACCGGGCCGGCTACGCGAGCCCGCACCGGGACGCGGGCGGTGCGGCCCGCTCCCGGACCGCCCGCACGACCGGCGAATGCCGCAGGGCGTGGGAGATCCGCAGCAGGTCGCGCGGCCCGTCGGCGGTGTCGAGCACGGTCTCCTCGCCCGCCCCGATGACCTTGCCCTCGGGGTCCGCCGAGCGGGCCTGCACGGCGGCCGCGACCATGGCGGCGTCGGCGACCGCGCGGGCGGTCCCCTCGTCGGCCCCCTCCGCGACGGCGCGCGCGTACGCGCCGTCGCGCAGGCGCCGGTCGAAGTACGGGCCGAGGTGGAGGAATCCGTCGTGGATGTCCGACTCGCGCTGGATCACGCGCAGCTCGGCGGCGGACCACCAGGCCATCTGTACGGACGGGGTGCCGGGAGGCGCGGAGATCTGCACCTCCTGCCAGAGCGAGCCGAGCTTGCGGTACGTCGTCCAGGTTTCCCAGTTGTCCGACAGCCGCTGGCAGACGAGGGGGAGCACGAAGCCGATCGCGCTGATCAGCGCCCCCACGGAGGCGAGCGGCGGGGCGACGAGGGTACTGAGGTAGTCGAGGTCGTGGCCGGCCCAGCGGGCCACGACTGCGGACATCTTGGTGGCGTCGTAGCTGAGGTTGAACATGTAGCCGGCGACGATGATCATCAGGCCGACCCGCAGCCAGCCGCGCACCTGGAGCGACCAGCGCCAGCACATGGCGACCATCACCACCGCCGCCACGTTGTGTGCCACCAGGTAGAGCGCGATCATCTCGCGGATGTACGGCGTGTTCGCGTAGTAGGTGTCCAGGTCGCGGAGCCGCTCGAGCGGGGCGTCACCCAGGGCGAAGAGCACGATCAGGGCCACGATCACGACGCTGTAGCCGAGTATCCAGCGCTGGGAGACGCGGCGGGTCTCCTCGGCCGGGCCGCCCCGCCAGTTGACGACCAGGACCAGGCAGGAGGCGCTGAACGCGGTGATCAGGCAGTACACCAGCGGGGCCGAGATGTTGGGCACCCCGGTCCAGTGGTTGACCGCCGCGATGGTGGGCGGGGCGGCGAAGGCGAAGACGGCTCCGGCCAGCGTCAGCAGCGCGCAGACCGAACGCAGCAGTGGATCGCGCCAGTTGTTGCGCAAGGCCGGCAGCTTGAAGGCGAGTGAGACCGCCATCGCGGCTGCCGGGATGTAGTAGTCCTGGCCGTTCAACGGTCGTTCCTGTGCCCCCGGTAGCCCAGCGCGGCCTCGATCCGGCCCGCCAAATGGTCGCGCTGTGCCGGGGCCCGGTGACTCGCCGATCCGGCGAGCCAGGTCCGGCAGCGGCTGCCCAGCAGTAAGCCGAAGGTCTCGGCCTCGGTCTCCTCCCGTACGTCGGCACGCGTGCGCGCGGCGACCCGGCGGACGGTCTCGCCGATGTCGGCCTCGTCGGACAGCAGCCGCGCGGCGACGGCGGCGCCGTCGACGTGGTGGCTGCAGTGACCGGCTTTCATGTGCCACAACTCGTGGCCCAGGATCACCAGCTGGTGGTCGGGTGCGGTGCGTTCCTCGATGACCACGAGATCGCGGTCCGCCATGTCGAGCCACAGGCCGCTGGCCGTCCCTGGTGGGAACGAGGCCATCCGGAAGTCCACCCGGCGGCCGCGGTGTCTGCTCATGCCCTCGCAGAGGGCGGCGTAGAGGTCCACGGGTTCCACGGGGGCGGTGAGCCGGATCCCGGCCACCAGCTCCCCGCACAACCGCCGCTGCTCTCTGCCTATGCTCACCGTTCTCCCCGTCGGCGCGGATCCGGATCAGGACTCAAGGATCAGACCCAGACTTTCGACTGGGTCAGGATTCGTTCGGTTTCACGCTCTCGAGAAGCATGTCCAGCCATTCGGTCACCTTGTCCCGGTGCTTGTCGCTGGGCAGTTGGGCGGCTCGCCAGGCGATGCCCCGTACACCGTGGTTCTGGAGGAGTCTTGCCAGCGGATCGCCCGCCGAAGCGGCGGCGGCCGGGACGGTTTCCCGCGCGCGGCCCGCGAAGTCCTGGAGCAGCTGTTGCTCGGTCCGCTGGAGCGCGTCGGTGAGGGCGTCGGCGTCGTGGGCGGTGAGGAATCCGGCATGCACCCCGAAGAAGCGCTGGATCGCGTCGCAGTGCTCCATCGTGGGGCGGCGGTCGCCGTTGATCAGGGCGCCGGCCTGCTGCCGGGACATGCCCGCGCCGTCCGCGATCTCCTGCTGCGTGTAGCGGCGGCCGTTGGGTTTGACCCGTGTGCGCCGGAGCAGATCGAGGCGCTGGAGGAAACGGGTCTGCAGATCGGGTTCGCCGGCGGGTCTGCCGTCGAGCAGGGTCCTGACCACGTCCGTGGGTACGCCGGAGGCCTCGGAGAGGCGTCGCAGGTCGAAGACCTGGTTCAGGTCGCGGCCCATCTTGCCCGCGAGTTCGGCGACACGCGTGACGGTGGCGGCCAGGGGTGCGTGGGCCACCGCGACGGGAGCCGGGAAGCCGTCTGTCACCAGTGGTTCTCCTAGATCGCGCGAAGTCGGTTCGGGCAGCGCCCGGGCACATGGTCGGCTTCTGGAATCTAGCCGTTCCGGCCGCGAAGGGCTAGAACGTGCCACAGCTGTGGCGGGAATGAGCTGTCAAGAGGCTGGAATTGCCACAATAGTTGACACTCGAATGAAGTCGGTAGCAGGATCGCCACACGGAAATGAAGATCCAGACCGTGAGGAGGGGGAGCTCTCGGTGCCACATCTCGCAGCGGTGGGCCCGTCCGATGGCCTCGCCCGAGCCGGTGAGGAGCGCCTGGCGGGCGATGAGTCCGCACGCGGCGCCGTGCGGTCGGAGCGACGCAAGGAGATTTTGCGCCAGCGTCGCGAGGAGCTGGGGCTGAGCCAGGAGGACCTCGCCGCTCGCCTGAGCATCAGCGTGCGTGCGTACGGGAACTGGGAGCGCGGCCTGGTCAAGGAGTGGACCGACCGCAAACTGCTCGCCCTCGCCCAGGCGTTGGAGATGAGCGAGCGGCAGTCCTTCTGGCTGTTCCGCGTCATGGTCGACCGCGACCCGCCGCCCACGTGGCGGGCCGCCGAGGAGAACCGGCTCCCGCAGGACCCCGCCCAGCGCGACTACCTGTGCGACTACGCGGCCCTGATGGAATCCGTCCCCTACCCGAGCTTCCTGGTGGACCACAGGTGGGACGTCGCTCTCACCAACTCGGCCTTCGACCAGCTCTTCCAGAGCGTCCGGCCGCACCCGACGGCCCTGCCGGACGACAACTTCCTGCGCTTCGTGCTGTTCCACCCGGACGCGGCCGGCGTGCTGGAGGACCACGAACCGGCCTGGTGCGTACCGTTGCTGGCCCAGTTCGCCTCCGCGCTCGCCGCGGCCCCGGAGGACGAGGGGCTGCGCAGCATCCGCCAGGAGGTGGCCCGTGACCCGTTCATGGAGGCGGCCTACCGGTACGGAGTGCCGCACTGGCTGAGCACGAGCGGGGCCGAGGCCGCCGAACAGGACGGGGCGGTACGCACCGTGCGCCACCCCGACCCGCGGCGGGGACTGGTGCGCTGCCGGATGGTGGCCGAGACCAGCCGCATGCTGGACGCGATGGGGCTGACCCGGATCACGCTGATCCTCGCCGCCCCGCAGGGCGCGCCCGCGGGTCCCGCCCCGGTCGGCGGCCCCGGCCGGCAGCAGGCCACCAGGCTGCGCGCCGTGCCGCCGCTGAGGGAGTGAGCGGCCGGGGGAGACTGGTGCCCTGACTCCACGGAACCCCACGGACGAAGGGCGGTAAGGGCGTGCGGCTGACGATCCTCGGCGGGGGCGGTTTCCGGGTACCGCTGGTCTACGGAGCCCTGCTCGGCGACCATGCCGAGGGCCGGGTCACCCGCGTGACGCTGTACGACGAGGACGCCGGGCGGCTCTGCGCCATGGCCCGGGTGCTCGCGGACCAGGCGGCTGCCGCCGGAGTCCCGGACGCCCCGGCCGTCACGGCCACCGGGGACCTCGACGAGGCCCTGCGCGGCGCCGATTTCATCTTCTCCGCCATCCGTGTCGGCGGGCTGGAGGGGCGGGCCGCCGACGAGCGGATCGCCCTGGCCGAGGGAGTGCTGGGGCAGGAGACGGTGGGCGCGGGCGGGATCGCGTACGGCCTGCGGACCGTGCCGGTGGCCCGGGGACTCGCGCGCCGGATCGCCCGTAGCGCCCCCGAGGCGTGGGTCATCAACTTCACCAACCCGGCCGGGCTGGTCACGGAGGCGATGGCCGAGGAGCTCGGCGAGCGGGTGATCGGCATCTGCGACTCGCCCGTGGGACTCGGCCGGCGCATCGCCCGGCTGCTGGGGGCCCGGCCGCAGGAGGCGTGGATCGACTACGTCGGCCTCAACCACCTGGGCTGGGTGCGCGGGCTGCGCGTCGGCGGCCGCGACGAACTGCCCCGGCTGCTGGCCGACACCGAGGCACTGGAGTCCTTCGAGGAGGGCCGGCTCTTCGGGGCCGAGTGGCTGCGCTCGCTCGGCGCGATCCCCAACGAGTACCTGCACTACTACTACTTCAACCGTGACACGGTACGGGCCTACCAGGAGGCCGGGCAGACCCGCGGGGCCTTCCTGCGCGACCAGCAGCGCGGGTTCTACGCCGAGGCCGGCCGGCCGGGGCAGCCGACCGGGGCGGCGCTGGCCGCCTGGGACCGGACCCGGGCCGAGCGCGAGGCCACGTACATGGCCGAGAACCGCCAGGCGGCCGGCGCCGGCGAGCGCGAGGAGAGCGACCTGGAGTCCGGGGGCTACGAGCAGGTCGCCCTCGCCCTGATGCGGGCCATCGCGCGGGACGAGCGGGCCACGCTGATCCTCAACGTCCGCAACGGCTCCACGCTGTCCGTCCTCGACGCCGACGCCGTGATCGAGGTGCCCTGCCTGGTCGACGCGAACGGCGCCCACCCGGTGGGCGTCGCCCCGCTGCCGCTGCACGCGGTGGGGCTGGTGACAGCGGTCAAGGCCGTCGAGCGGGAGGTCCTGGCGGCCGCCGCGAGCGGCTCGCGGGCGGCCGCCGTTAAGGCCTTCGCCCTGCATCCGCTGGTGGACTCGGTGGGGGTGGCCCGGCGGCTGCTCGACGGGTACGTGTCGGAGCACCCGGGCCTGGACTACCTGCGCTGACTTCCGGCGCGCGGTTCCCCCGTACGGCCGAGCGCCGTATGCGGTTCCCCCGTACGGATCAGCGCCGCATGCGGTGCGGCGGGGGCGCTGTGACAGTGCGAAGGTGACCACTGCCCCCGTCGTAGCCGCCGCGCCTCCCGTGCTCGACCGGCGGCGGCGCAACGTCATCTTCGGCACGATCATGCTGGGCGTGCTGCTCGCGGCACTCGACCAGACGATCGTCGGAACCGCCCTGCCCACGATCGTGGGGGACCTGGGCGGCGGGGACCACATGTCGTGGGTGGTGACCTCCTACCTGCTCGCCGAGACCGTGGCGACGGTGCTGGTCGGAAAGTTCGGTGACCTCTTCGGCAGGAAGCTGATCTTCCAGACCTCCGCCATCGTCTTCATCAGCGGCTCCTTCCTGTGCGGCCTGTCCGGCAACATGACGTTCCTGATCGTGTGGCGCGGCGTGCAGGGCATCGGAGCCGGCGGCCTCATGGTCACCGCGATGGCGTTGATCGCCGATGTGGTGCCCCTGCGCGAACGCGGCAAGTACCAGGGCATGATCGGCGCCGTCTTCGGTGTCGCCACCGTGATCGGACCGCTGCTCGGCGGGTTCTTCACGGACCAGCTCAGCTGGCGGTGGTGCTTCTACGTCAACGTCCCGATCGCGATCCTCGTCGTCGTCGCGGCCGCCCGGACGATCCCGGCGGTCCGGGCCTCGGGCAAGCCGGTCATCGACTACCTGGGCATCGCCCTGGTCGCGATCGGCGCGAGCGCGCTGATCCTGGCCACCAGCTGGGGCGGGAACGAGTACGCCTGGACCTCGTCCGTGATCATCGGCCTGTTCGCGGGCGGTGCGCTCGCCCTGGCCCTGTTCTGCATGGTCGAGACACGGGCCGCCCAGCCGATGCTGCCGATGCGGCTCTTCCGCAATCCGGTGTTCTCCGTGTGCTCCGTGCTGAGCTTCATCGTCGGGTTCGCGATGCTCGGCGCGATGACGTTCCTGCCGACCTACCTCCAATACGTCGACGGGGACTCGGCCACGATCTCGGGCGTCCGGACCCTGCCCATGGTCTTCGGGCTGCTGCTCGCGTCGGTCTTCAGCGGCAACGTCACCAGCAGGACCGGCCGGTACCGGATCTTCCCGATCGTCGGCAACGCGGTGATGGGCGTCGGCCTGTACCTGCTGTCGCGGATGCAGCCGGGGACCAGCTCGCTGCTGGAGTCGCTGTACATGTTCGTGCTCGGTACGGGCATCGGCCTGTCCATGCAGGTGCTGACGATCGCCGTGCAGAACACCGTCGACTACGCGGACCTCGGCACGGCCACCTCCGGGGTCACCTTCTTCCGTACGCTCGGCAGCGCCTTCGGGACGGCGGTCTTCGGAACGATCTACGCGAACCACCTGGGGCCGAAACTGGAGGCGGCCGTCGCGGAGGCGGCGAGGCTCACCGGACAGGACCCGGCGCAGCTGGCCGAGGCCGCGTCGAGCCCGGAAGGGGTGCACCGGCTCGATCCCGCGGCCGCGGCCCCGGTCATCGACGCGTACGCCCAGGCCCTGCACACCGTCTTCCTGTGGACCGTGCCGGTGGCGGTGGTCGGCTTCGTCGTCGCGCTGTTCCTCAAGCAGGTGCGCCTGCGTGACTCCGCCCGCGCCGGCTCCACGGACATGGGGGACGGTTTCGCCTCGCCGGCCACGGCCTCCGGGGATTCGGCCAAGCTGCTGGAACTGGCGGTCGGCAAACTCGTACGGAACATGGGTCCGGACACGGCGCGCGCGATCGTCGAGAACTCGGACACCCGGCTGGACATCGCGGGCGCGTGGACGGTCATGCAGGTGGACCTGATGACCCGGACGGTGGGCTACGCCAGCCTGGGCCTGATCTCCGGGCGTCGTTCGCTGCCGCCCGAGGTGCTGCTCCCGGTCTTCGACCGGATGACGGACGAGGGCTTCCTCAGCCGCGAGGGCAGCTTCTTCACGCTCACGCACGCCGGGCAGCGGGAGGCCGACGTCATCTCGGCGGCGTGGGCGGACTGGCTCGGCGGCCAGTTGGAGAAGGACCGGGGGCGGCCTCGGAGCGCCGAACTGCGGGTGGCGGCGGACGCGATCGCGAAGCGGCTGCTGGCGGAGGACCTGGGCGAGGGGAACTTCGCGCCGAAGGTGGTGCTGCGCACGTAGGTCGGGCCGCGGCGTGGACCGGCCGACTCAGCCCCGCATGCACGGCGTGGCTCGGCCCGGCTGGCCCCGCATGCGCGGCGTGGCCCGGCCCGGAACTTCCGGTGGCCGGCAGACGTCCTCATGGGAGGAGACGTGCGGACGACGGGGGGACCACGCGTGGGAATCACACTGGCCGAGGAGATCGCACTGCTGTCCTTGGACGACGAGTCCGGGGTGGCGCGACAGCGTCAGGCGGCGGGCTGGGCCGTGGCGGGCGCGATCCTGCTCGAACTCGTCATGGCGGAGCGGGTGTCGGTGTCGGGCACGTACCTGGAGCTGAGGGACGCCACGCCCACCGGGGAGCCACTGCTCGACGGCCGGATCCCGTTGATCGAGGCCTGGCTGCGGGGCCGCGACAAGCGCAAGGTGACGGACTGGCTGACGAAGGACCACCCCAAGGCGTTCGGTGCCGCGCTGGAGAGCCTGGGCGAGCGCGGGCTGGTGGTGGCGCACGTGCATAAGGTGCTCGGGGTGTTCCCGCATCGGCGCTACCCGGAGGCCGACGGCGCCGTCGAGCGCGCACTGCGCGAGCGGCTGCGTGACGTCGTCCTCCAGGACACCGACCCGGACGAGCGCACGGCCGGCCTCATCGCCCTGATCCACTCGGCCAAGCTGCACCGGCTCGCCTTCCCCGACCGGCGGCACGACTCGGTGGCCCCGAGGATGGAGGAGATAGCCGCCGGCCAGTGGGCGGCCGAGAGCGTCCGGGCGGCCATCCGCGACGTGGAGGCCGCGATGGTCGCGGTGACGGCGGTGACGGTCCTGACGGCCACCTCGTAGGCGGGCCGGGCCGCCCTCGGGTGTGCCCTCAGGCGCCCGTGGCCGGGTTCACGGTCGGGTAGTCGTACGACGGGACGTGCGGCAGCGTCGTGAGGTCCGGGCGCCAGGCGCGCAGCACGGCCGCCGACGGGGCGTACAGGGCCGCGGGGATCTCGGCGGGGGCGAACCACTGCCAGCGGGTGATCTTGTGGGGCTCGGTGACCGTGGGGACCCCGCTGGCCGACGTGGTCGCCGCGGCGGCCGTCAGCCGGGTCAGGCCGGACTCCGCTTCGATCTGGACGGAGAGCACCCGGATCGCCTCGGGATCCGCCCGCAGAGCCGTCTCCTCGGCGAGCTCGCGGGCGGCGGCCTGCTCGAAGCCCTCCCCGGGATCGACCTTGCCGCCGGGCAGCTCCCAGCGGCCGTCGTGTGCCTGGCCGAGCAGGATCCGGCCGTCCGGGCCGATCACGACCAGCCCGACGCCGACGACGGCGTGGGGCTGCGGGACGGCCCGCTCCCGGGGCTCGTTGGTGCTCATGTACGTCCTTCCGGTGAGGTGGCGGGTCTGGCGCGGACGTGGATCCGCTCGCCCTGCGGGCCGAAGAGGCTGAGGAACTCCGCCGTCTCCGGCCCCGGGTTGAAGAAGGCGTGCGGGGTTCGCGTGTCGAACTCGGCGGCCTCGCCGGGGCCGAGCACGAGGTCGTGCGCGCCCAGCAGCAGACGGACGCGCCCGGACAGCACGTACAGCCACTCGTAGCCCTCGTGGACCCGGAGTTCCGGCAGTGGCGGCGTGCCTTCGACGGGCGGGAGGATCTGCTTGAAGGCGCGCACCCCGCCGAAATTGCGGGTCAGCGGCACGTAGGTGCTGCCGTGGCGGACGATGGGACGCGGGCGGATCCGGGGATCACCGGTGTCGGGCGCGCCGACCAGCTCGTCGAGCGCCACCCGGTGCGCCTTGGCCAGCGGGAGCAGCAGCTCCAGCGTCGGCCTGCGCTGCCCGGATTCGAGCCGGGAGAGGGTGGAGAGCGAGATTCCGGTGGCCTCGCTGAGCTGGGCCAGCGTGGTGCCGCGCTGCCGGCGCAGGGCGCGCAGTCGCGGGCCCACGGACGTCAGCACGCCCGCGAGTTCCTCGTCCTGCCCCTCGATGGCCATGTCCCCATTTGCCGCTTCGGCAACAACATTTGTCAAGCGGGGGCCGGCGGGCAGACCCTCGCAAGCATGGACAACGTACGGAACGACTCGTTCGACGTGGTGGTCGTGGGCGGTGGGACGGCCGGACTCGCCGGGGCGCTGACCCTGGCCCGGGCCCGGCGCTCGGTGCTGGTGATCGACTCCGGCAGCCCGCGCAACGCACCCGCCGCACACCTGCACGGATACCTCGGCTACGACGGGGCCAGCCCGGCCGGACTGCTGGCCGGCGGGCGCGCGGAGGTCACCGGCTACGGCGGGGAGGTCCGGCCGGGCACGGTCATAGCCGCCGACCGGCTGCCCGACGGCGGTTTCCTGGTCCGCTGCGGGGACGGCTCGACCGTACGGGCGAGGCGGCTGCTGGTCGCCACGGGTCTGGTGGACGAGCTCCCCGCCGTGCCGGGGCTCCGGGCGCGCTGGGGGCGGGACGTGCTGCACTGCCCGTACTGCCACGGGTGGGAGGTCCGGGACTTGCCGCTCGCGGTGCTGGCCGACGGTCCCCTCGCCGTGCACCAGGCCGGGCTGTGGCGGCAGTGGAGCGCGAGGACCACCCTGCTGTCGCACACCTGGCCGCTCACCGCCGCGGATCGGGAACTGCTGGCCGCCCGGGGCGTCGGAGTCGTCGAGGGCGAGGTGACCGGCCTCCTCGTCGACGAGGACCGGCTGACCGGCGTGAGCCTGGCCGACGGAGGCGTGGAGCGGTGCCGGGCGCTCGTGGTGGCGCCCCGGTTCACCGCCCGGTCCGGGGTCCTGACCGGACTCGGCCTGCCCACCGTCGCCCTGGAGCGGGACGGTCACGTCATCGGCAGCTGCGTCGAGTCCGACCCGACGACCGGTGCCACCGCGCTCCCGGGCGTCTGGGTGGCGGGCAACGTCACCTCCCCGACGGAGCAGATCGCGGGCGCGGCCGCGTACGGGGTCCGCGCGGCAGCCGCCGTCAACGCCGACCTGATCGAGGAGGAGACCCGGCGGGCGGTCGAGGCGTACCGGGTGACGGTATGACGGCGTTGCCGAGTGACGGCGCGACGGCGCGACGGCGTGACGGCGCGACGGCGTGATGGAGTTGCCGAGTGACGGCGTGTCCGTGTCACGGCGGGTGGCGGTGGGGCCGGGTGACGTCGGGCGGCGGTGAGCCGCGGTGGGGCGGCGGTGGGGCGGCGCGGTGAACCGCGGCTGGCAGGGCCCGGACCGTCGGGCCTCGGACGCCTGTACGGGTTTCGGCCAGGTTCCGTCCGCGCAGGCTCTGGGCGGTCTGATCGTCGCACCGTTCAGCGGCTCAGGGGGGCGCAATGGCACACGTACTGGTCATCGGCGGAGGTGTCGGAGGGCAGGCCACCGCCCTGCTCGCGGCGCGGCAAGGGCACACGGCGGAACTGTTCGAGCGCGACACGCGAGCCCCGGGTACGGCGCTCGATCGCGATTTCTTCGGCTGGCGGCGGCCGACCGTACCGCAGTCGACCCAGCCGCACGCCCTGCTGGGCGCCGCGCGCAACGTCCTGCGGGACGAACTGCCCGACGTCCACCAGGAGATGCTCCGGCTCGGGGCCCGCGAGCGGCACGAGCTGGACTGGTTCGACGTACGGCCGCCCGCGCGCCCCGGCGACGAGGACCTGGTCATGCTCCAGGCCCGCCGCATCGTCCTGGAGAGCGCACTGGCCACCGCCGTGCGCCGAACCGGGTGTCGTCGCGCGGTACGGGGAACCGGTCACCGGGCTGCTCACGCAGCCCGGGATCCGGGTGACGGGAGTGACCACGGAGACCGGGAGTTACGAGGGGGACCTCGTCGTGGACGCGGGCGGCCGGCGCGGCGGCGCCGAGCGCTGGCTGGCCGCGGCAGGTTGCCGCCCACCAGTCGCGGAACGGCACCGCACGGGGCTCGCGTACTTCTGCCGCTGGTACCGGCTGCCCCAGGGTGTGGACGAGGGGCCGCGCCGGCCCTGGGCGGTGACGGGCGGGTCCTTCGCCGGGTGCGCGGTCTTCCCCGCCGACAACAGGCTCTTCGCCGTGACGCTGTTCGTGCACACCGCGGACACCACGCGCTCGGCGCTGCGCGACACCGCCGTCTTCGAGGCCGCCGCCCGTTCCTTCCCGCCCGGCGCGGCCTGGCTGGCCCTGGGCGCCGAGCCGCTTTCGGAGGTACTGGCCACTGCGAGCCTGGACAACCGGTGGAGCGCGCTGGCCGACGAGCGGGGGCCGGTGGTGAGCGGGCTGGTGCCGGTCGGGGACGCGATCACGCACACCAACCCCACCCTCGGACAGGGCACCTCGCTCGCGCTCTGGGCCGCGCGCAGGGTGGCCCGTACGGCGCACCGGGACCCGGGGTCGGAGCAGTTCGCCGCCGGTTACCACGCCTGGGCGGTGCGCACGCTGAAGCCGTGGTTCGACTTCCAGGTGGTCGCCGACCAGGCCATCGGGGAGCGGTTCGCGACCCGGGCCGGGCGCACGGGGCCGGCCCGCGAGGTGGCCGCGCTGTTCGACTGCGCGCTGGAGGACCCGGAGGTGATGCGGGCGCGCGCCAGGGTCCGGCACCTCGCCGAGCCGCCGGAGCGGGCGTACGCGGATCCGGAGATCCGGGCCCGGGTGGCACGCTGGCTGGCCGCGCGGCCCGATTACGCATCGAACACGGCTGGGCCGGACCGGGCGGAGTGGGAGAAGCTGACTGCGGGGTGAGAGGGACCGCGGGGTGAGAGGGACGGCGGGGTGAGAGGGACGGCGAGGTGAGGGGGGACGGCGGGGTGGGCGGGACGGAGGCGACGGGCAGCTCGGCCGGACCGGCGGCCGCCGGTTGGCCGAGCGGGTCAGTCGGCGGGCGGCGGGCCGAGCACCTCTGCGAGGTCGTAGTGGACCACCTCCTCCAACTGGGCGTAGGTGCAGCTCTCCGGCACCCGGTCGGGCCGCCAGCGGCGGAACTGGGCCGTGTGCCGGAAGCGGTCGCCCTCCATGTGGTCGTACGCCACCTCGATGACCCGCTCGGGGCGCAGCGGCACCCAGGACAGGTCCTTCTTTCCGGTCCAGCGGCTCTGCGCGCCGGGCAGCCGGGCGCTCTCGTGGGCGGACTCCTCGGCCCAGGCGGCCCACGGATGGGCCTCGGGGTCCGGCATGCGCAGCGGTTCGAGTTCCTCGACGAGCTCGGCGCGGCGCTTCATGGGGAAGGCGGCGCACACGCCGACGTGCTGGAGGCCGCCCTGGCCGTCGTACAGGCCGAGCAGCAGCGATCCGACGATCGGACCGCTCTTGTGGAAACGGAAACCCGCGAGGACGACGTCGGCCGTACGCTCGTGCTTGATCTTGAACATGAGGCGGGCATCGGGTCGATAGGGGAGATCGAGGGGTTTGGCGATCACCCCGTCGAGCCCGGCGCCCTCGAACCGCTCGAACCACTCCTGCGCGAGGGCGGGGTCCGTGGTCGCGGGCGCGAGGTGAACGGGGGGCCGAGCGGTGGAGAGGGACCGGGCGAGGGCGCTGCGGCGGTCGGCGAGCGGGGTGTCGAGGAGCGCCTCGTCGCCGAGCGCGAGCAGATCGAAGGCGACGAAGCTGGCGGGGGTCGTCCCGGCGAGGAGTTTCACCCGCGACGCGGCGGGGTGGATCCGCTCGGTCAGCCGGTCGAAGTCGAGGCGCCCGCCATGAACGATCACGATCTCGCCGTCGACGACGCAGCGCGGGGGCAGGTTCTCCTTCAGGGCCGCCACCAGCTCGGGAAAGTATCTGGTCAGGGTCTTGCCCGTGCGGCTGCCGATCTCGATCTCGTCGCCGTCGCGGTGCACGATGGCGCGGAAGCCGTCCCACTTGGCCTCGTACTGCATGCCCGGCGGGATCCTGGCCACGGACTTGGCGAGCATCGGCTTCACGGGCGGCATCACCGGCAGATCCATGTCTTCGATTCTGCGGTGGTACGTCCGGCCCCGCCCGGTGTGCGGGGCCGGCCGGGCCCGCCTACCGTGGCGCACATGGGTGCTGCCGGTAATGCGATCGAGCTCGAGGCGGGCGGGCGGACGGTACGCCTGTCCAGCCCGGACAAGGTGTACTTCCCGGAGCGCGGCCTCACCAAGCGGGATGTGGCCGAGTACTACCTGGCGGTCGCGGACGGCATCACGCGAGCCCTGCGCAACCGGCCGACGACCCTGGAACGGTATCCGGACGGGGTGGAGGGCGAGTCCTTCTTCCAGAAGCGGGCGCCGAAGAACCTTCCCGACTGGATCCCGACCGCCCACATCGCCTTCCCCAGCGGCCGCAGCGCGGACGAGATCTGCCCGACCGAGCCCGCCGCCGTGCTGTGGGCCGCCAACCTGGGCTGCCTCACCTTCCACCCCTGGCCCGTGCGGCGGGAGGACACCGACCGGCCCGACGAACTGCGGATCGACCTCGATCCGCAGCCGGGCACGGACTACCACCACGCGGTGGCCGCTGCCCACGAACTGCGCGCCCTGCTGGATGAGTTGGGTCTACGGGGCTGGCCCAAGACCTCGGGCGGCCGCGGTCTGCACGTCTTCGTCCCGATCGCGCCGCGCTGGACCTTCACCGAGGTGCGCAGGTGCGCCATCGCCCTCGGCCGGGAACTGGAGCGCCGGATGCCGGGCAAGGTCACCACGGCCTGGTGGAAGGAGGAGCGCGGCGAGCGGATCTTCGTCGACTACAACCAGACGGCGCGCGACCGCACGATCGCCTCCGCCTACTCCGTCCGCCCCCGCCCGCACGCGCCCGTGTCGGCGCCGCTGCGCTGGGACGAGGTGGACGATGCGGAGCCGCGCGACTTCGACATCGTGACCATGCCGGCCCGCTTCGCCGAACTGGGCGACCTGCACGCCGACATGGACGACCATGCCTTCACCCTGGATGCCGTACTCGAACTCGCGGCCCGCGACGAACACGAGCACGGCATGGGGGACATGCCCTACCCGCCGGACTACCCGAAGATGCCGGGCGAGCCGAAGCGGGTCCAGCCGAGCCGGGCGAAGCGAGAGGACTGAACCCGGCTCGGCTGGAACGGCACGCAACCCGCCTTGCTGGACCGGGCACGTCAACTGGCCTTGGGGGCCGTCGGCTTGTGTCCGGGGTACACGTGGTCGGGGGTCACGATGCTGGTGATCGCCTCGCCGAAGAGGGTGCTGGGCTCCTGGCCGTCGTGCAGGACGTCGGTGTTGAGGAGGACCACCATGGTGGCCTGTGCCTGTGGCAGGTAGACGGTCAGCGTCTCGTACCCGGGCAGTGATCCGTTGTGGCCGATCCAGCCCTGGACGTCGAAGATGCCGAGCCCGTAGCCGGCGCCGGGAATGCCGATCGGGGTGGTCTTCAGCCGTTCGGCCTGGGTCGCGGGCGTCAGCAGCGTGCCGGTGGCGAGAGTACGCGCCCAACTGCGCAGGTCCTGCAGGTCGGAGATGATCGCTCCCGCGGCCCAGGCCCAGGAGGGGTCCCAGTCGGTCGCGTTCACGATCTTTCCCGAGGCGGACTGGTCGGTGTAGCCCTGCGCGTGAGGTTCGGGGAACTCCGCCCCGGTGGGGAAGAGCGTCCGGTGGAGACCGGCGGGCTTCAGGACGTCCTGTTCGATGACCTCGTGGAGCGGCCGGCCGGTGATCTTCTCCACCACCAGGCCGAGCAGGATCAGGTTGGTGTTGGAGTACTCCCACTTCTCGCCCGGCGCGAACTGCACCGGGTGCTTGAAGGAGTAGCCGAGCAACTGCTGTGGCGTGAAGGGCTTCCTGGGGTGGGCTTCGAGCGCCTTGTCGAAGTCCTCGTCCTCGGAATAGTTGAACAGTCCGCTGCGCATGCCGGCGAGTTGCCGCAGAGTGATGCGGTCCCCGTTCGGAACGCCGGTGATGTATTTGCCGATGGGGTCGTCCAGGCCGATCTTGCCCTGGTCGACCAGTTGCAGCAGCGCGGTCACGGTGAACGTCTTCGTCTCGCTGCCGATGCGTATCCGGAAGTCGCTCCGCATGGGAGCACCCGTCGTCGTGTCCGCGACGCCGAAGTTGCGCACGTAGCTCCCCTTGCCGGGGGCCCACAGCCCGACTGTCACGCCCGGCACCTTCGCCTCGCGCAGGACCTGCTGTACGGCGGCGTCCAGTTGCGCCGCGACGGCCGGGGTGAGCTGTGGGAATTCCGTGTCGCCGTCCGGGGAGGGCGCCGCGGCGGGGACGAACTGCCCTTGGGCGGGCCCTCCGTAGGCGGAGCCCGCGACGGCCGGGGCGATGAGCAGACCCGCGGCGGCGGCAGCCACGCAGGCCCGGCGAAGCCGTATGTACGTCGACCTCACGGCATGCCTCCTGTTGTTCCTGTCGTACGAGGATCAAGGCAATGCGGTGGCACCAGCGTAGGTCCGCGTCATCCGGGGCGCGATCAGGCAATAAAACAACACGAACGATCGTGCTAATATCTCTTTCATCCTGCCAGTGCCATCCGGCGGACTGGCCATCTGAGGAGATCCGGAGAACCGGGCGTGCATCCAATGGCTTCACTCCTGAGCACCACCCTCAACATCGGCGCCCGGCTCGCCCCGGGCCTGACCGGAGCCCGCGCCTTCGCGCTGTTCGTCCGGCCCCTCGGCCGCGCCCGGCTCCGCCCCGACGAGGCGGAGCTGATGGGGAGGGCCGAGACCGCCGGCCTGCTCGTGCGCGGCATACCCGTCACCACGTACCGCTGGGTAGGCGGTGACGGCGGCGGTGGCGGTGGCGGTAACGGCGGTAACGGCGGAGGCGGCGGAGGCGGGGGAGGTGATCGGCCCGTCCTGGTCGTCCACGGCTGGTCCTCGCGCGCCTCGCGGTTCGCCGGCATCATCGAGGCCCTCCGCGCCCAGGGCCGTACGGTGATCGCCTTCGACACCCCCGGCCACGGCGAATCCGGCGGCCGCGCCTCCACGATCCTCGACTACCGGGCCATCATCCGCCGGCTGCACGCGGAACACGGGGACTTCTCGGCGGTCGTGGCCCACTCCTTCGGCGTGCTCGCCACCTTCTTCATGCTGCGCGACGGCGTACGGGCCGACCGCGTCGTCGCCATCGGAGGCGTCGGCGACTTCGACTACCTCCTGGACCGGTTCTGTGCCGGGCTGCGCCTGAACGAGGAGGTCCGGGCGGTGCTACGCGGCCATGTGGAGCGTCGGCTCTTCCCCGGCGAGCCCGACATCTGGCAGCGCCTGGACGCCGGCCGGCGCCAGGCGGACCTGGCGGCTCCGATCCTCCTCGTCCACGACGCGGACGACGACGTGGCCGCCCCCGCGCAGTCCCGCACGATCGCCGCCGCCTACGGTTCCCAGGCCCGGCTGATCGAGACCAGCGGCCTGGGCCACCGGCGCATCCTCGCCCACCCGGAAGTCATCGCGGCGGCCGCCGAGTTCGCGACGTCCCCGGCGGTGTCCCGATGACGCGCACCGGCCTGCGGGTCCCGGCCACCGATCCCGCCCGCACCGGTCCGACGGCGGAGCCCGACCCCCGGCGGATCCTCCTCCTCGCCTGCGCCGTCACCTTCCTCGCCTTTCTCGACGCCACCGTCGTCAACGTGGCCTTTCCCGATCTGCGGCGTGCCTTCCCGGAGGCGTCCCTCGCCCGGCTGACCTGGGTGGTCAGCGGCTACGCCGTGCTGTTCGCCGCGCTGCTGGCAGCCGCCGGACGGCTCGCCGACACCCTGGGCCGACGCTCCCTCTTCCTCGGCTCCGCCCTCGCTTTCACCCTCACCTCGCTCGCCGCGAGCGCGGCCCCCACCGCCGGACTGCTCATCCTCGCCCGAGCCCTCCAGGGGGCGGCCGCGGCCGGGATGATCCCGGCCGCGCTGGGCCTCGTACTGGCGCACACCCCGCCCGAGCGGCGGGCCGCCGCGCTCGGTGCCTGGGGGGCTGCGGGCGGGCTCGCCGCAGCCGTCGGTCCCAGTCTGGGCGGGTTGCTCGTCGAGGCCTGGGACTGGCGCGCGATCTTCCTCGTCAACGTGCCGCTCGGCCTGGCGGTCTGCCGGGCCGCCGCGCGCGCCGTGCCCCGCGAGGGCCGGTTCGTACGCCAACTCCCGGATCCCGTCGGTACGTTCGCCCTCGCGCTCGGCATCGGGGGTGTGGTGACCGGCCTCTCCCAGGGCGAGGAGTGGGGCTGGTCCGACCCCGCGGTACTCGGACTCGTCGTCGGCGGAGCCCTGTTCGCGGCGCTGGCGCTGTACCGTTCGCGCCGTCATCCGGCCCCGGCCGTCGACCGCGACCTGTGGCGCGACCCGGTCTTCGCCCGGGCCACTGCGGGCTCGCTGCTCTTCGGCGCGGCGATGTACGCGTGGCTGCTGACCGGTCCCTCCTACCTCACGGCCCGGTGGAACTACTCGGTCCTGGAAGCCGGTTTCGGCGTCACACCGGGCGCCGTGCTCGCCATGGCCGGCGCCCTGGTCGTCGGGCGCCGGGTACCGGCCCGCTTGCAGTGGGCGGCCGTCGCCGTCGGCTCCCTGCTGTTCGCCGCCAATGCCCTGCTGCTGTGGGGCTGGGCCGGCGCGTCGACCTCGTACGCCCAGGTCTTCCTTCCGGCCGGCCTGCTGGGCGGCCTCGGTATCGGGGTGACGCTGACCGCGCTCTCCACGGCGGCCTCGGCCACCCTGCCCGCGCAGCGGTTCGCGGCCGGCACGGGGCTGTTGATGACGGCCCGCCAATTGGGCGGCGCTCTGGGCATCGCGGCCACGGCGGCCCTGCTGACCGGGGCCGGGGGCGGGGCAGGGGCCGGGGGCCACTGGCGCGGGGTCTTCCTGCTGGCGGCTCTCTTGGCGCTGGGAGCGGCGGCCGTGGGCTGCTCGATGCGCGTGCGGAGAGGGGTCAGGAAGGAGAGCTGAAGACGGGCGGGCGGTCCGGGAGCTCCTCCGGAGCGGCCGCCACCGCCCGCAGCCGGTCGAGGATGCCCCGGCCGGCTCGTTCGTACGCCGCCGGGTCCTCGTGCAGGACGGAATGCGCGTTGGCCAGCTCCATCAGGGCGATCACCTCGAAGGCGAGCTGCGGCACGTCCGCCGGGTCGGTCCCGTCGCGGAAACCGCCGGCCAGGCGGGCCTCTTCCAGGACCCGCTCGATGTAACGCGTCCAGTCGGAGCGCGCCTTGGCGATCTCGTCGCGTACGGGGCCGGGGCGCGCGTCGAACTCCGCGGAAACGCCGTAGAAGAAGCATCCGCCGGGGAAGACGCGGCGCCCGGAGTAGTCGAGCCACAGCTCGCACACCCGCCACGCCTTGGCGAGGCCGGCGGGGTCCTCCCGCATGGGCCGGACGACCTCGTCGACGAAAACGTCCACGGCGGCGCGGACGGTGGCGAGCTGGAGGTCCTCCTTGGAACCGAAGAGGGCGAACACGCCGCTCTTGCTCAAGCCGAGGTCTGCGGCGATCTTTCCCAGGGACAAGCCGTCCAGGCCGTCCACGGAGGCGATGCCCATCGTCCGGTCGAGAACGGTCCGTCGCGTCTGGTTGCCGCGTTCCACGCGTCCGTCTGCCATCTCCCCATCTTACCGAACGCACGGTCGTTCACTCTGTAGGGCGGCGCCGGGCCACTGTCAGTGGCGGGTGCCATGCTCGAAGAGGAGAGGACAGGACGGACGGGACGGACAGGACAGTGGAAGGGGTGCGGACCATGCTCAGCACGGACTACAAGGACGGCTCCCCGAACTGGGTGGACCTCGGCACGCCGGACATCGGCGCCGCCGCCGACTTCTATGAGGGACTGTTCGGCTGGGATTTCCAGGCGGGCGGCGAGGAGGTCGGCGGATACGGGATGTTCCACCTCGGCGACAAGACGGTCGCGGGCGGCATGGCAGTCCCGGCGGACCAGGGCCCGTGTGCCTGGCAGCTGTACTTCCAGACCTCCGACGTGGACGCGACGGCGGCGGCCGTGGCCAAGACGGGCGGCACGGTGACGTTCGAGCCGATGGACGTCATGGACTTCGGCCGGATGGCGATGTTCGCCGACCCGGCGGGTGTGGGCTTCGGAGTGTGGCAGCCGAGGCAGAACAGGGGCCTGGGCGCGGTGACGGAGGTGGGCTCCCTGTGCTGGACGGAGCTCTACACGGGCGATGTGGCCGCGGCGGCCGAGTTCTACCGCGCGGTACTCGGCTGGGAGATCGGCGAGATGCCGTTCGAGGGCGGTACGTACACGATGGCCAAGCCGGCCGGCACGACGGAACAGGCCTCCTTCGGTGGTCTGGTCCCGATCTCGTCGGACCCGGTGGAAGACGCGGAACGGCCCTATTGGACGCCCTACTTCGAGGTCGCCGACTGCGATGCGACGGCGGCGAAGGCGGAGGAGTCGGGCGGCAAGGTCCGCCTCACCCCGGTGTCCATGGAGGGAGTCGGCCGCTTCGCCAAGCTGGCGGATCCCTTCGGGGCGCGATTCGCGGTCATAGCCAGCGTGCCGCCAACGGGGTCATGACAGGGTGTTGATCGCGCGTTGATCGGACGTCCATCGGCGGCGGTCAGTATCACCGGCATGTCGATGAACACCACCACAACTGCCTCTGCCACTGCCCCTGCTTGGTACGACCTCGCCCTGTGCGCCCAGACGGGCCCGGGCTTCTTCTTCCCCGAGCCCGGCTCGTCGCTGCGCGACGCGAAGCGGCTGTGCGGGGCGTGCGAGGGCCGGGCGGCGTGCCTGGAGTACGCCCTGGCCAATGACGAACGCTTCGGTGTCTGGGGCGGCCTCTCCGAGTCCGAACGCCTCGCCCTGCGCCCGCTCCGCCGCTGATCAGGTCCGCGTGCCCTTGCCGCTGCGCCGCACCAGCCCCACCCGCAGCGCGAGCTCGAACCCCTCCCCGCCGGCCTCCTCCCGGCGCGGCGTGTGGGGTACGACCCGCACGGGGTAATGCCCCCCGACGGGAGATACGACCCCACCGAACCGGGGGTCCCCTGCGAACCAGATCCGGTCGGGGCGGTTGTTCTCCAGCTCAGCCACGGGGAACGGGATGGTGCGGAACGTGGCCGCGTCGTCGTCCCCGAAAGTGATGGCGAGGGTGGCTGGGCTTCCCGTTGCCCTCGGCGGCAACCAGCACGGCAGCTCTCGCCATGGGTAGGCGTGAAGGATTGCCCGCACACGGCGGCGTCGGCAGTACGCAATGGCCACCCAGGGTAGGAGGGGTGCCACGAGCATGGTGATGAGGGCGAAGCCGGTCCGAGCATGAGGGATGACGTCGATGCAGGCGAATGCGATCAGGGGAGGGCCGCCGAGGCTGAGCACCCATCCGGCGCGGCGGATGGCCAGACGCCTGTAGCCGAGTGGCGTTGGCGGGTGGTCCCAGGCGACCTTGGTGAGCGCGCTCATTGGAGCAACTCCAGAATGCGTGAGGTCCCGGCGGTCGCTGGCGCACTGGAGGCAGGGTCGGAAAAGCTGATGGTGTGTGCGACCGCTTCGAGGATGTCTGTGTATGCGTTGGCGTGCTGGGTGGATGCGCTGGTCAAATCGAGGACGAGCAGGTGAAGGCCGTCCGGATCGACGGTCGCAACTCTGGCCTGAAATAGGCGTTGCTCGACATCGGGCACGGAAATGTTGCCGGCGACCAGGCAACACGGGAGAGCTGAAGCCAGACCAATGAACCTCCGGACGGAGCTGGTCCACAGTGAGCAACGTGCGATGGCCAGTGCTGCACGCGCCACGGTGAGCCTAGGGTTGGCCTGCTCAGCACGCTTCGTGGTCAGAGAGAACAGCGACGTGGTGACGCTGCCTGGCTCCTCAGGGTGCAGGCCGACAGAGGTGTGCACGATGTCATGCCCTGAGAGCTGCTCAAGTCCATCCACGAGCTGGCTCAGTTCTCGTTGGGCATCTGGACTGCTCAGGGCCTCGGCGAACGAGTTCAGTGGCTCCCTGTCGTCCGGGCGGATGTCGTAGAAGCCCGGAGGCAGGCGAAACCAGACGGGCGGGATACTGCTCTGACGATTCACGGCGCCAGCACCGACCAGACGCGGCTCGACTTCTTGATGGCGGAGGGCGCGTCGTCCAGCACCCCTCGGGCACCGTCCATCGCTGTCGAGCTGTGTTCCAGGGTGTCGTTCTCAGGGGCGTAGTCGACTCCGGCGGTCACGGCGCCTGCCCCTGCCACGGCCACGCCTACCCGATCCCTGGTGACTTGTGTCGATGATCGCAGTGCCCATCCCGTGAGGGGGCTCTCCACCTGCCTCAGGTCTTCGGCGGTAGTCCATGCCGATTGCCTGAACGCGGTGGCTCCCGGGGCGAGCCCCGCCAATGCGCTGCCCTCAGGGGCGGCAGCCATCGCTGCGCGGGCGGCCGCGGTGCCGGCCTTGGCCCCGGATGCGACCGCCGCCAGGCCTGGCACCGTGCCGGCGGCATCGCCGACCAGCGTCACGCTGCTCTTCCAGAAGTCCGCGTCGAACTCGCCTTTCGTGAAGCCGTCCGTCAGGGACTTGCGGAATTTCGGGTCCGCGGTGTGCGTCGCAAGGGCCGCCAGGGACAGCCCGCTCCCGACGAGCATGATCGCGAGCCCGACCGGCGGGCAGGCGAGAGCCACCAAGGCTCCGACGAAACCCAAGATGGCCGACGCGTTCGACAAGGCGTCGCCCGGGTCGTCGACGATCTTGTGCCAGACCGAGGACAGGAGGCTCGGTTCCTTCGGGGCCAGGCGGGCGGACGCCGTGTTCAGCGTGCCGGCCACCCGGCGGGCCTCCGCCGCGTGCTCGGCGGCGAGCTCATGGGCCAGGCGGCGGGCGTCGGCCAGGGCTTCGGGGGTCTTGGCCGCGGCGGCCCGGGACTCGTAACCGGCCGCCAGCGCGCGATGGGCCACCAGCGTCTCGTGCCACCCGGAGAGCCGCCGCGCGGCCTCCGCGAGGGACGTGTGGGCCGAAGCCAGGTAGCGGGGGAGTTCCTGCGAGAGGGAGGCGCGGAAGGCGGTGGCCGCCTCGCCCTGCCAGTCCGAGCTGTGCGAGACCAGCGCCTTCATGACGCGCGAGGCCTCGCCGAGGGAGGTCGCCGAGGCGGAGAGTTTCCGGGTCAGGGCCAGGACCGCAGCCGGATTCCCGGGGGCGGGGTCGAAGCCCAGCGAAGCGTGCTCACTCATGCGTGGCCGCCGCCCGGCGGAAGGCCACGCGGATGGCCTCGTCCAGCTCCGCGAATTCCGCGGCGCTGCGGTCCACGCCTTCCCGTACGGTCTTGACGCGCTTGGTCAGCTCCCGCGTGCCGAAGGCCCATCTCTTCTGGAAGCCGTCACACGCCGCGTCCAGGTCGGCCGTGCCCAGCTCGTCGGCCCGTACGTGGTCCAGCGCGCGCCGGGCGTCCCGCAGGGCGACCAGCGAGGAGTCCAGAGCACGGGTCAAACGGGTCAGCTGGTCGTAATCCACCCGGAGCGAGGTCATGACGCGAAACCCTGGCAGAGCACGGCTCTGCCAGGGCAATCGGCGTCACTCGCGCGAGCGAGCGGGAATCGGTCAGCCCTTGCGGGCCGCGATGCGCGCCGCGCGGGCGGCCAGGCGCTCGTCGAACTTGCGGGCCTCGCCGTCCAGGCCGTTCATGAAGAGACCGAGCTCCTCCTGAGCCTTCTGGCCGTCGGGGCCCAGGCCGTCGATTTCCATGATCTTCAGGAAGCGGATCACCGGGCTCAGTACGTCGTCGTGGTGGATCCGCAGGTTGTAGACCCCGCCGATCGCCATCTGCGCGGCCATCCGCTCGAAGCCGGGCATGCCGTGTCCGGGCATCCGGAAGTTGACCACGACGTCCCGCACGGCCTGCATGGTCAGGTCCGGGGCCAGCTCGAAGGCCGCGCCCAGCAGGTTCCGGTAGAAGACCATGTGCAGGTTCTCGTCCTGCGCGATGCGCGCCAGCATCCGGTCGCAGACCGGGTCACCGGACTGGTGGCCGGTGTTGCGGTGCGAGATGCGGGTGGCGAGCTCCTGGAAGGCGACGTACGCCACCGAGTGGAGCATGGAGTGGCGGTTGTCGGACTCGAAACCCTCCGACATGTGCTGCATCCGGAACGCTTCCAGCTTGTCCGGGTCCACGGCGCGCGAGGCCAGCAGGTAGTCGCGCATCACGATGCCGTGGCGGCCCTCCTCGGCCGTCCAGCGGTGCACCCAGGTGCCCCAGGCGCCGTTGCGGCCGAAGAGCGAGGCGATCTCGTGGTGGTAGCTGGGGAGGTTGTCCTCGGTCAGCAGGTTCACGACCAGCGCGATCTTGCCGATCTCGGTGACCTTGGACTGCTTCGGGTCCCAGGCCTCGCCGTCCTCGAAGAAGCCCGGGAAGTTCCGGCCGTCACTCCACGGGACGTACTCGTGGGGCATCCAGTCCTTGGTGACCTTCAGATGGCGGTTGAGTTCCTTCTCGACCACCTCTTCCAGCGCGAACAGCAGCTTGGCGTCCGTCCACGCCTCCGAGCTGCCGAGGTGGGGAGAGGTGATCGTCACGGGGTACTCCTGGGTGCAAAGCGAATTACCTACGGTTCCGTAGCCTACGGAGTCGTAGGTTAAGCGCGACATTAAGACGCAGCCAAGCCCCAGGCATGCCTATGTCCGGTTACATCCAGTTATCTATGCAGTTTGAGAGGGCCTGAGCGGGAACCGACGAGCCAAAGTCATGCCGACAGGTGGTCCGCGGCTCCCGCCTTGACGGCTGACATCAGCGCGCGGGGGCGTCGATCGAGTCAGCACCGCAGCCGATGGGCCCGCACGCCGTGCTGGCCATGCAGGCCGTACGAGCCGTGCAAGGCCACGCAAAAAGCCGCGCAAGCATGCAAGCCACGCGTGCCGTCAGTGCCACAGCGTCTCCCTGACCTCCTCGGCCGTGGTCGACCGCAGCTCCCCGTCCAGCAGCAGCCACCGCGTGATGCCGATCGACTCCAGGAACGGCACGTCGTGGCTGGCCACCACGAGCGCTCCCTCGTACGACTCCAGCGCGTCCGTCAGCTGCCGCACGCTCGCCAGGTCCAGGTTGTTCGTCGGTTCGTCCAGCATGAGCAGCTGCGGAGCGGGCTCCGCCAGCAGCAGCGCCGCCAGCGCCGCGCGGAAACGCTCCCCGCCGGACAGGGTGCCGGCCGGCCTGTCCGCGCGGCCGCCGCGGAACAGGAAGTGCGCCAGCCGCGCCCGGATCAGGTTGTTCGTGGCCTGCGGGGCGAACCGCGCCACGTTCTCCACCACCGAACGGTTCTCGTCGAGCACGTCCAGCCGCTGCGGCAGGAGCGCGTGGTCACATGGGTGACCGCCGTGCCGGACTCCGGCGCGAGGAGCCCCGCGACCGTGCGGAGCAGCGTGGTCTTGCCCGAGCCGTTGCGGCCCACCAGCGCGATCCGCTCCGGACCGCGCAGCTCCCACTCGCCCGGTACGGCCGCCCCGTGGGCCAGCCGCAGATCGCTCAGGGTCAGGACGCGGCGGCCCGGCGGGACCTGGGTGGCGGGCAGATTGATCCGGATCGCGTCGTCGTCGCGTACCGCCTCCACCGCGTGGTCCAGCCGCTCCTTCGCCTGTGCCAGCTTCTCGGCGTGCATGATGCGGTGCTTGCCCGCCGATTCCTGCGCGGCCCGTTTCCGGGCGTTCATCACGATCTTCGGCTCGCGCTTGGTGTCGTACATCTTCTGGCCGTACCGCTTGCGCCGCGCCAATTTGGCCTGGGCGTCGGACAGTTCGCGCTTCTGTCGCTGTACGTCGGCCTCCGCGACCCGGACCATCCGCTCGGCCGCCTCCTGTTCGGTGGCGAGCATCTCCTCGTAGTCCGTGAAGTTGCCGCCGTACCAGCGGACTTCGCCGTCGCGCAGGTCGGCGATCTGGTCGACCCGCTCCAGCAGCTCCCGGTCGTGGCTGACCAGGACCATCACACCGGTCCACGACTCGACCGCCGCGTACAGGCGGCCCCGGGCGCGCAGGTCCAGGTTGTTGGTGGGTTCGTCCAGCAGCAGTACGTCGGGGCGGGCGAGCAGCAGGGCGGCCAGCCGCAGCAGTACGCACTCACCGCCCGAGAGTTCGCCGACGGTCCGGTCCAGGCCGATCTCGGCGAGACCGAGCTGGTCGAGCGTGGCCAGGGCCCGCTCCTCGACGTCCCAGTCGTCGCCGACGGCGGCGAAGTTCGCCTCCGTGGCCTCGCCCGCCTCGATGGCGTGCAGGGCGACCCGGGCGTTCCGGATGCAGAGGGCCTCGTCCACGCGCAGCGCGGTGTCGAGGGTGATGTTCTGCGGGAGGTAGCCGATGCTGCCGGCGACGGACAACTGGCCTTCGGTGGGGGTCAGTTCACCTGCGATGAGCTTCAGCAGGGTGGACTTCCCGCAGCCGTTGAGTCCGATCAGGCCGGTTCGGCCGGGGCCGACGACGAGTTGGAACCCGTCGAAGACGGGCGTGCCGTCGGGCCAGTCGAAGGAGAGGGCGGAGCAGGTGAGATAGGCAGGGGCGTGACTCATAGAGGCCTCCAGGTTGCGTGAGTGGTGCGTGCAACGCGGGGAGACAGCCGACGGTCAGATGGGCTGGTGTGTCGGTGTCTCGAACCTCAGAAGAGCAATGTCCTGCTCCGTTTCGACGGCGATGTGGGGGCACCTCCCAGCGGTGGCCGGGGGAGCGTCTACGAAGTTACGGGCGGCCGGAGCCGTCCGCAAACGAATTAGGGGATCGGTCCCTCAGCGGGTGTCGCGCATCAGCTCGGCCAGGCTGTGGTCCATGTCGAGGTAGAGGTGCTCCAGACCGGGCGGGACCACGGTCGAGGCCCGCTCCAGGAACCGGTGCAGTTCGGCCGTCACCATCAGCACGATCGCCACGCCCTCGGGCGCGTGGAACTCGATCGTGGTCCGTTCGGCGTCGTACGGCCGCACGCGCACGTCACCGCAGCCCGACGGACGGTCCAGCCCCGAATCCAGCAGCTCGCGCGCGAAGGTCCAGGAGACCTCGACGCCCTCCAGGGTGGCCGGGGCGGGGAAGGCCATGCGCACGGCGAACGGATCCGCCCGGTCGTAGCAGAGGGTGACGGGCACGGTCTCGACCTTCGGCGCGGTGGCGACCAGACGGGCCTGTACGGCCTGCTCGATGACAGTGATCAAGGCTCACTCCCTTGCGGCGGATCTGCTGCCGGGCGTGGGGTGGAACCCGGCAACCCGATAGACGCCGGAATCGGCAAATCCGTGCATGGAAGGTGACGTGAGCTGTGTCACCGATTGGCCGGAACCTGCCTGTGTGATCGCACAGAGTGACGTCGGGAAGGCGTGGCGGCAAGAAGACCAGTCCGAGCGGCAGGTTCCGGAGAGGTCGCAGAAGGGCTGGTTACCGCTCACTCCACAGGCGCAAAGCACGGCCCGGGTCTCCCTGTGCACGGTCCCGAAGGGCAGCGCCTGATCACCTCGGCGACCTGCTCCGGGCCGGCGAGGGCGTGGGCCAATCCAGGAACGCGACGGCCGCGACGCACTCTGGACGGCGAATCGGACGTGCGTTAGCTTCCGGCGCCATGAGACTTCTGGGAGTTGGCATGTGCGCGGCGGTTTTTGCGGTGGGGCTGCTGGCGGCGCCCGCTCAGGCGTCCGCGGCCGGAGAGCCGGCGGACGCGGAACTGCACGGCGCGGGCTGGGCGTTGAAGGACACCGGGAAGGACGTCCGCTTCCGGGGACTGTCGGCGGTCAGCCGGACCACCGCCTGGGTGGCCGGTTCCAAGGGGACCGTGCTGCGCACGGTGGACGGCGGCCGGACCTGGGCCGACGTATAGCCGCCCGGCGCGGCCACGGAGGGACTGGAACTGCGTGACATCGAAGCCTTCGACGCGCGGCGCGCGGTCGCCCTCTCCATCGGGGAGGGCGAGGCGTCCAGAGTGCTGCGCACCGAGGACGGCGGCGCCACCTGGACCGAGACCTTCCGCAACTCCGACCCGGGCGCCTTCTACGACTGCCTCACCTTCTTCGACTCCCGGCACGGGCTGGCGATGAGCGACCCGGTGGACGGGCGCTTCCGCATCCTGTCGACGGACGACGGCGGGCGGAGCTGGCGGGTGCTGCCCGGCGAGGGCATGCCGACGGCGCTGCCGGGCGAGGCGGGCTTCGCGGCGAGCGGCCAGTGCCTGGTCAGCGCCGGTCCGCGCGACGTCTGGCTGGCCACGGGCGGCGGGTCGAGCGCGCGGGTGCTGCACTCCGCGGACCGCGGCCTGACCTGGCGGGCCGCCGAGTCCACGGTCCCGGCCGGCGACCCGGCGCGGGGCGTCTTCGCCCTCGCCTTCCGGGACCGTACGAGGGGCCTCGCGGTGGGTGGCGACTACCGCTCCGGGCAGCCCTCTCCCCAGGCCGCGGCCGTCTCCTCCGACGGGGGCCGTACCTGGCGCCAGGCCGCGGCCCCGCCGCCGGCCTACCGCTCCGGCGCGGCCTGGTACCCGTACAGCGGTGGCACGGTGCTGGCGGTGGGTCCGACGGGCACGGACGTGACGGTGGACGGGGGCCGCACGTGGCGGCCGCTGGACGCGGGTTCGTTCGACACGGTCGACTGCGCCGCGGACACCGGCTGCTGGGCGGCGGGGGAGAAGGGGCGGGTGGCCCGGCTGGAACGCCGCTGATCAGGAGTCGCGGTGAACCGGTCCATGCCCGGGTAGCGGCCGGGGACGAAGCCCGCCGCCCGGTAGACCGGTTCGCCGTCCGCGCTGGCGTGCAGCTGGACGTAGCCGATGCCGATGCTCTCCGGCCGGCCGACCAGTCCGTCGACGACCGTCCGCCCGTGGCCACGTCCCCGGGCGGGCTCGTCGGTGACGATGCCGTCGAGGTAACCGTGCCGGCCGTCGGTACACCGGGGGCTCGGCAGGTGGTAGGTCACCCAAGCCATCCCGGTGCGCCGCCGCCCGCGCGGGACCCACCGACGCACGGGCGGTGGGCGGTGGCTTCCGGGCCTCGGCCTTACGCGGCCGGGTTCTCCCGGACCGTCGCGAGGTCCGCCGACGTCTTCGTCGCGATGAACTCCGTGATGCGGTAGGCGCAGACGCCCGCCACCGTGAAGGGGTCCTCGGACGCGATCTTCTCGATCTCCGCACGGGAGACCCCGCCGGCCAGGATCACGCCCCCGTCGCGCGGGACCTTGCGGCCCGACGCGAGGAAGACGCCCGAGGCGTAGTAGCCGTCCAGCCAGGCGATGTGAGCGTCCATCTCGTCTTCGACGGCTTCGATGGGCGCGATGTAGGTGAGCTCCATGACGAACATGATCGCCAGGCTACTCTCGCTCCATCATGACGAGTACGAAGACCCCCGCCGACGAGGCCGAGGCCCGGGCGATACAGGACGAACTACGCCATCAGGTCGTGCTCACCGAGCCCGGCCCGCCGCCCGGCCGCGGGCTGGTCACGGGAGTGGACGTCGCCTACGACGACGAACGCGACCTCGTCGCGGCCGCGGCCGTGGTGCTCGACGCCGCCACCCTGGAGGTCGTCGAGGAGGCCACCGCCGTCGGGCACGTCAGCTTCCCCTACGTGCCCGGGCTGCTCGCCTTCCGCGAGCTGCCGACCGTACTGGCCGCCCTGGACTCCCTGACCGCCGCGCCCGGCCTCGTCGTCTGCGACGGCTACGGGCTCGCCCACCCCCGTGGCTTCGGCCTCGCCTGCCACCTCGGCGTGGTCACCGGGCTCCCGGCCATCGGGGTCGCCAAGAACCCGTTCACCTTCACGTACGAGGAACCGGGCGACAGGCGCGGTGACTTCGCCCCGCTGGCCGCCGCCGACGGCGCCGAGGTGGGCCGGGCGCTGCGGACACAGGACGGGATCAAGCCGGTCTACGTCTCCGTCGGGCACCGCGTCTCGCTGGACAACGCCTGCGCCCACGTCCTCGCTCTCAGTCCCCGTTTCCGGATCCCGGAGACCACCCGGCACGCCGACTCCCTGTGCCGCCGCGCCCTGCGCGAGGCGACGGGGTGACCGACCGGTGTGTCAGCGGGCGTCCGCCACCCGGAAGGTGATCCCGGCCTTCTGCAGGCGGGTGATCAGAGCGTCGCCCATCGCCACGGCCGTCGTCAGCTGTCCGGCGGTCTTCGGCAGGGCGTCGTGGGCCAGGCAGAGCGCCGACTCCGCCAGCATCTTCGCCGTCTCCCCGTACCCCGGGTCGCCGCCCGACACCTCGGTGAGCACCCGCCGGCCCCCGCCCTCACCCACGAACCGCACCGTGAACCAGCTGCGCGCCCTCCGCTGCGCGTCCGGTCCCCGGCCGGGCTCCCAGCGGTTCATCAGCCACCGCCGGACGGGCGGGACCTGGGCCAGGGCCACCGTCGCGCCCACCGCCGCCGTTCCGCCCACCGCGAGGGGGAGGTGCTTGACCGACGCGTAGTGCCGGTAGCGGAAGTCCGGGCCGTACCGCTCCAGGGCGGCGGCCGAGCGGGCCACGATCGTCGGGTCCAGCGTGGGCAGCGGCAGCGCCCAGGTGCCGGTCTCCCGGCTGAACCGCGGCGGTCCGACCGGCCCCCGCGCCCGCCGCCCCAGCAGCCGGGGCTCGTGCAGCCGGCGGGCGTGCGCGGCCGCCAGGGTCTGCGGACCACGGCTCACCGCGGTCAGGGCGGAGGCCAGGGTCCCGCCCGAGAACAGCGCGTTGGACCGCATGAACCCGTCGACCCGCAGCGGTACGCCCTCGGGCAGTTGACCGACCGTGAAGTACGCCCCGAGGTCGGCCGGGATCGAGTCGAAGCCGCAGGCGTGCACGAGCCGCGCCCCGGACTCCCGGGCCCGCGCGTCGTGCTCGACGTACATCCGGTCCACGAACTCCGGCTCCCCGGTGAGGTCGACGTAGTCCGTGCCCGCCTCGGCGCAGGCAGCGACCAGCTCCGCGCCGTACCAGACGTACGGGCCCACGGTGGTGGCCAGCACCCGGGTGGACGCGGCCAGTTCGCGTACGGCGCCGGTGTCCGAGGCGTCCGCCCGTACCAGGGGCAGCGCCGCGCAGGCCGGATCGATCGCGGCGAGCCGCTCGCGCAGCCGTTCCAGCTTCGCGAGGTCGCGGCCCGCGAGGGCCCACCGGCAGCCGGCGGGCGCGTGCGCGGCGAGGTACTCGGCGGTCAGCGCCCCCACGAACCCGGTCGCGCCGAAGAGCACGACGTCGTAGGTCCGTTCCGGACGGTCCTGCCGAACCTGTGCGTTCATGAAACCGCTCCTCCCAGCTGGTGTCGGTGGCCGAGGCTAGCGCGGCCCCGGACCGGCCGCGCACCCAGGTGCCCCTGCCCGGCGGGGAACGGTCGGCGCCCCGGGAGCGGGACCGCTGGGGTCCGCTCCCGGGGCGCCGTGCCGAACGGGTCCTGCCGGTGCGGCGGGGCGTCAGTTCTTGGCGTAGAAGCCGAAGGTGTCGACAAGCAGGTCCGTGGACTGGTAGCTCATGTTCCAGAAGTCGATCACGTTGTTGACGCCGGAGCTCGCCTGGACCAGGTTCGGGACGGTCTTGCCCGGGGTCCAGTTGAGGTTGGAGGAGTTCGGCGGGGTCGGCCAGCTGTCCCAGCCGCCCTCGTAGGCGCTCCACGAGTTCGGGTCGGGGGAGACCGTGAGGAAGCCGGTGCCGGCCGTGTTGGTGACGGTGGCGTTGGTGATGAGCGCCGTGACGTTCGGGTCGCCGCCGGCGACCCGGCCGTAGATGTAGCCGCGGCCTTCGAGCGGGCCGTCCCACTCGCGGGTGTCGAACCAGCGCTCGGGGAAGGAGCGCACGAGGGCGCTCTCGCTCTCGGGGCTGTAGTAGCCGACGACGTCGACGACCACATGGGCACCGGCCCAGGCGCCGTTGCGGACGCTGATCTTGCCGTCGGGGCCGACCGGGACGATGACCGAGTTGGCTATGGTCTGCCCCGCCGAGAAGTTCAGGTTCGACGAGTTCGGGGCCGAGCCGCCGGAGGGAAACACGGTCAGGTGACCGGCGGTGTTCGGCTCGGTGACGGTCACGTTGAGCGCGACGGCCTTCGCACTGGCCGGGACCCCCGCGCGGCCGGTGACCTGGGTGGTGAAGGTGCCGAGAGCCGGGACCTGGCCCTTGCCCGTGCCGAGGCCCTCGCGGGTGTCGACGATACGGCTCGGGGTGAGCGAGCTGTAGCCGCTGGCCGCGCTCTTGGAGAAGTAGCCGGTGACGTCGGCGATGATGTCGATCGCGCCGTCGCCGTGGTTGTAGATGTCCACGTAGCCGTTCTCGATGACCGACGCGATCACCATGTTCGGGACGGTCTGCCCCGGAACGTAGTTCACGTTCGAGGTGGTCGGTACGTCGCCGCCCTCGGCGTACACGCGGACGTGTCCGGCCTTGGTGGTGTTGGTGACGGTGACGTTCAGGGCCACGGCGGTCACGCCGACCGGGATCTGCGCGGCGCCGGCGACCTTGACGCGAGCGGTGCCGAACGCGGGCACCTTGGCCTTGGCCGCGCCGATGCCCTCGCGGGTGTCCAGCAGGCGGGTCGGGGCGTGCGGGGTGAACTCGTTGCCCGCGGTGCGGACGACGATCTCGTTGGTGCCCACGAGGGTGGTGCCCTCGATCAGGCTGACCTTGACGGTGTAGACACCCGCCTTGGCGTAGGTGTGGTCCAGGGTCTGGACGGTCGGGTAGGCCGGCGTCGACGACTTGCTGCCGTCGCCCCACTCGATGACCGAGCTGATCGAGGCGTTCGGATCGGTGGTGAACGTCATGGTCAGCTGGACCGCGTGGGCGCTGGTGGTCTTGGCCTGAAGACCGACCGTCGGCTCGGCGGAGGCCGCGCCCTCGACCTGCGGAGCGGCCTGCTTGCCGCCCTTGGCGGCCGGGTGGACCGTCTTGGAAGCCGGGCTGGAGGAGGTCTCGGATCCGTAGGCCTTCGCCTTGGCCTCGGTCAGATCGAGATCGGGAACGGCCACCCCCGAACCGCCGGTCCCCTTGCCGCCGTCCTGGCCCGCCGCGCTGGCGATGCCCGGAACGAGACCGACACCGGCCGCGACGACGGCGGCGGTGGAAAGCATGAGTCGGCGATTGCGCACCGGCCCCCCCATTTTGTGTTGACGCTTGAACAGGTTCGAAAGCTCGCTCAGAGTACACAGACGCCGGGCCGTTGATCAGGGGATATTGCCGCCCGATCACGGCACTTTCCCGGCGCGCGCGGCGCTCCGCCCGCCTGGTGCGGTCTTGCCCCGATTGTTCCGCCGGGCTCCGCTAGCGTGAGGTCACGACCGACGGGAGGCGCTGATGAAGTCCGGAGTGCGCAAGTGGGAGGCGGTGCGGGAGTTCGCCCTCGGGCTTCCGGAGTCCGTGGAGGACCATCCGTGGGGTCCCGAGGACTGCGTGATGAAGGTCAACAAGAAGATCTTCGTCTTCCTGGGGAACGCCGACGGGCCGCAGCAGCCCGGCCTGTCCGTCAAGCTCAAGGACGAGGCGCTGCACGGGCACGCGATGGCCGCGCCCGGTGCGGAGCCGACCGGATACGGCCTGGGCCGGTCCGGCTGGGTGTCCGTCCCGCTGGGGGAGAAGGGGGCGCCCTCCGTGCAGGTGCTGTGCGAGTGGGTGGAGGAGAGCTACCGCACCGTGGCCCTCAAGCGGCACGTCAAGGAGCTCGACGCGCGGATCCAGGCAAATGGCTAAGCGCTTGCTCTTGTGCTGAGTGGAACGCGTTCCTAGCATCGCTGGTGTTACATCAGTCGTGTCACACCGTGCGCTTACAGATGCTGGGGGCTCGATGGCAGTGACAGGGAACGGCCCGCTCGCAGGGGTGCGCGTCGTCGAACTGGCGGGCATCGGCCCCGGCCCGTTCGCCGCCATGCTCCTCGCCGACCTGGGGGCGGACGTCGTACGCGTGGACCGGCCCGGCGGTGGCGGACTCGCGGTCAACCCGGTCTACGACCTCACCAACCGCAACAAGCGATCCGTCCTGCTCGACCTCAAGTCCTCCGACGGCCCCGCCCTCGTCCTGGACCTCGTCGAGCGGGCCGACATCCTCATCGAGGGCTTCCGCCCGGGCGTGGCCGAGCGGCTCGGCGTCGGCCCGGCCGACTGCCACGCCCGCAACCCGAAGCTGGTCTACGGCCGGATGACCGGCTGGGGCCAGGAGGGCCCCCTCGCCCACACCGCCGGGCACGACATCGCGTACATCGCGGTCACCGGGGCGCTCGGCATGATCGGCAACCCGGGCGAGCCCCCGGCCGTACCCGCCAACCTGGTCGGCGACTACGCGGGCGGCTCGCTCTACCTCGTGATCGGCGTCCTCGCCGCGCTCCAGCACGCCCGTAACCCCGGCGGCGCGGGCCAGGTCGTCGACGCCGCCATCGTGGACGGCACCGCCCACCTCACCGCCATGATCCACGGCATGATGGCGGCCGGCGGCTGGCAGGACCGGCGCGGCGCCAACCTCCTCGACGGCGGCTGCCCCTTCTACGGCACCTACGAGACCTCCGACAGCCAGTACATGGCGGTGGGGGCCCTGGAGCAGCAGTTCTACGACACGTTCACCGAGCTCCTCGGCATCAAGGAGCAGGCCCCGGCCCGCAAGGACCTCGCCCGCTGGAGCGAGCTGCGCGAGGCCGTCGCCGCACGCTTCAAGTCCCGGACGCGCGAGGAGTGGACGGCGGTCTTCGACGGCACCGACGCCTGCGTGGCGCCCGTGCTCTCGCTGCGCGAGGCCCCGCACCACCCGCACCTCGCGGCCCGCTCCACCTTCACCGACTTCGGCGGGATCACCCAGCCCGCTCCAGCGCCACGCTTCTCGGCGACCCCGGCCGCCGTCACCGGCGGCCCCGCCCAGCCGGGGGCGGACACTGGATCCGTGGCCCGTGACTGGGACGTACCGGGCCTGACCGGGAAGTCCGCCGGAGAGGACGCCTGATGGAACTGTCGATGATGCTCGACTACGCGGGCGATCCGCGCCGGGCCGCCGACGAGGCGGCGGCGCTGGAGCCGGCAGGGCTCGACGCCGTGTGGGTCGCCGAGGCGTGGGGCTTCGACTCCCCGACGATCATGGGCTACCTCGCCGCCCGCACCGAGCGGATGAAGATCGGCTCGGCGATCCTCAACGTCTACTCGCGCACGCCCGGCCTCATCGCCCAGACGGCCGCGGGCCTGGACGCGGTCTCGGACGGCCGGGCACTGCTCGGTCTCGGGGCCTCCGGCCCGCAGGTCGTGGAGGGCTGGCACGGGAAGCCGTACGACAAGCCGCTCGGCCGGACACGCGAGACGGTCGAGCTGTGCCGCCGCATCTGGCGCCGCGAGACGATCGACCACCACGGCATCACCGACATGCCCCTGCCACCCGAGAAGGGCGGCAGGCACGGCAAGCCGCTGAAGATCCTCACCCGGCCGGTGCGCGACGCCGTCCCCGTCTACATCGCCTCGCTCGGCCCGGCCAACGTGCGCCTGACCGCCGAGATCGCCGACGGCTGGCTGCCGACCCTCTTCATCCCGGAGAAGGCCCACGCGGTGTGGGGGAGCGCCCTCGCCGAGGGCGCGGCGAAGCGCGCACCCGGGCTCGGGCCGCTGCAGACCGTCGCGGGCGGGCTGCTCGCCATCGGAGAGGACGCGGCCGCCGTACGGGACCTCGCGCGCCCGCAGATCGCCCTGTACGTGGGCGGCATGGGCGCGGTCGGCAAGAACTTCTACAACGACCTCGCCGTGGCCTACGGCTACGAGGAGGAGGCCCGCACGATCCAGGAGCTGTACCTCTCCGGGCGCAAGCGCGACGCCGCGGCCGCCGTCCCGGACGAGTTCTGCGAGCTGATGACGCTGTGCGGGCCCGAGTCGTACGTACGCGAGCGTGTCGAGGCCTTCCGCGAGGCGGGCGTCACGATGCTCAACGTCACCCCCGTCGGCCCCGAGCCGGCCCGGCTGATCGAAACCGTCAAGAACTGGCTTTAAGGAGCCCCCGATGCAACGCCGGATCTTCGACGCCGACCACGAGGCGTTCCGCGAGACCGTCCGCACCTTCCTCACCAAGGAGGTGCTGCCGCACTACGAACAGTGGGAGAAGGACGGCATCGTCAGCCGCGAGGCCTGGCGGGCCGCCGGCCGGCAGGGGCTGCTGGGCCTGGCCGTCCCGGAGGAGTACGGGGGCGGCGGGAACACCGACTTCCGGTACGCGGCCGTGATCGCCGAGGAGTTCACCCGGGCCGGCGCCCCCGGCCTCGCGATCGGCCTGCACAACGACATCATCGGGCCCTACCTCACCTCGCTGGCCACCGAGGAGCAGAAGCGCCGCTGGCTGCCGGGATTCTGTTCCGGCGAGACCATCACCGCCATCGCGATGACCGAGCCGGGCGCGGGCTCCGACCTCCAGGGGATCCGCACCAGCGCCGAGGACCGCGGCGACCACTGGGTGCTCAACGGTTCCAAGACCTTCATCTCCAACGGCATCCTCGCCGACCTGGTCATCGTGGTCGCCAAGACCACCCCGGAGGGCGGTGCCCGCGGCCTGTCGCTGCTGGTCGTCGAGCGCGGCGCGGAGGGCTTCGAGCGCGGCCGCAACCTCGACAAGATCGGGCAGAAGGCACAGGACACCGCCGAGCTGTTCTTCCACGACGTCCGCGTCCCCAAGGAGAACCTGCTCGGCGAGCTGAACGGCGCATTCGTCCACCTGATGACCAACCTCGCGCAGGAGCGGATGGGCATAGCGATGGCCGGCATCGCCGCCGCCGAGTACCTGCTGGAGATCACCACCCAGTACGTCAAGGAGCGCGAGGCCTTCGGCCGGCCGCTGTCCAAGCTCCAGCACATCCGGTTCGAGATCGCGGAGATGGCCACGGAGTGCGCGGTCACCCGTACGTTCCTCGACCGCTGCATCACCGACCACGCGAACGGCGAACTGGACCACGTACACGCCTCGATGGCCAAATGGTGGGCCACCGAACTGCAGAAGCGCGTCGCCGACCGCTGCCTGCAACTCCACGGCGGATACGGATACATGACCGAATACCGGGTCGCGCGGGCCTTCACCGACGGCCGCATCCAGACCATCTACGGCGGTACGACCGAGATCATGAAAGAGATCATCGGCCGCTCCCTCCTCGGCTAACGCTCAGACCTCCTCGAAAGGCTTGACCAGTGAGCACCGAAGCTTACGTATACGACGCGATCCGCACCCCGCGCGGCCGCGGCAAGGCCAACGGCGCCCTGCACGGCACCAAGCCGATCGACCTGGTCGTCGGCCTCATCCGCGCCCTGCGCGAGCGCAACCCGGGGCTGGACCCCGCCACCATCGACGACATCGTGCTCGGTGTCGTCGGCCCCGTCGGCGACCAGGGCTCCGACATCGCCCGGATCGCGGCCATCGCGGCAGGGCTCCCGGACACCGTCGCCGGCGTGCAGGAGAACCGCTTCTGCGCCTCCGGCCTGGAAGCCGTCAACATGGCCGCCGCCAAGGTCCGCTCCGGCTGGGAGGACCTGGTCCTCGCGGGCGGCGTGGAGTCCATGTCCCGCGTCCCGATGGCCTCCGACGGCGGCGCCTGGTTCGCCGACCCGATGACCAACTGGGACACCGGCTTCGTCCCGCAGGGCATCGGCGCCGACCTGATCGCCACCATCGAGGGATTCTCCCGGCGCGATGTGGACGAGTACGCCGCCCTCTCCCAGGAGCGGGCCGCCGCCGCCGTGAAGGAGGGGCACTTCGCGAAGTCCGTCGTCCCGGTCACCGACCGCAACGGACTGGTCGTCCTGGACCAGGAGGAGTTCATCCGCCCGGGGACCACCGCCGACACCCTGGCCAAGCTGAAGCCCTCCTTCGCGGACATCGGCGAGCTCGGCGGCTTCGACGCCGTCGCGCTGCAGAAGTACCACTGGGTCGAGAAGATCGACCACGTCCACCACGCGGGCAACTCCTCCGGCATCGTCGACGGAGCCTCGCTCGTCGCCATCGGCTCGCGCGAAGCCGGCGAGCGCAGCGGCCTGCGGCCGCGCGCCCGGATCGTCTCGGCGGCCGTCTCCGGCTCCGAGCCCACCATCATGCTCACCGGCCCCGCCCCGGCCACCCGCAAGGCCCTCGCCAAGGCCGGCCTGACCATCGACGACATCGACCTGATCGAGATGAACGAGGCCTTCGCCGGCGTCGTGCTCCGTTTCGTCAAGGACATGGGCGTCTCGCTCGACAAGGTCAACGTCAACGGCGGCGCCATCGCGCTCGGCCACCCGCTCGGCGCCACCGGCGCGATGCTGCTCGGCACCGTCGTCGACGAACTGGAGCGCCAGGACAAGCGCTACGGGCTCGTCACCCTCTGCGTCGGCGGCGGCATGGGCGTCGCCACCATCGTCGAACGCATCTGATCCGTCCTGATCCCTGATCCCACCTCTGACACGGAAGTAGCGAACATGAGCGAGTCCACCACGATCCGCTGGGAACAGGACGAGACCGGCGTCGTCACCCTGGTCCTCGACGACCCCGACCAGTCCGCCAACACGATGAACCAGGCCTTCAAGGACTCCATCGCGGCGATCGCCGACCGCGCCGAGGCCGAGAAGGACTCCATCCGCGGCATCATCTTCACCTCCGCCAAGAAGACCTTCTTCGCGGGCGGCGACCTCAAGGACATGATCCGGCTGCGCCCCGAACACGCGCAGCTGGCCTTCGACACCGGCACCGCGATCAAGAGCTCGCTGCGCCGGATCGAGACCCTCGGCAAGCCCGTCGTCGCCGCCATCAACGGCGCGGCCCTGGGCGGCGGTTACGAGATCTGCCTCGCCTCCCACCACCGGATCGCCCTCGACGCCCCCGGCTCCAAGATCGGCCTGCCCGAGGTCACCCTCGGCCTGCTCCCGGCCGGCGGCGGCGTCACCCGTACCGTGCGCCTCATGGGCATCGCGGACGCGCTGCTCAAGGTGCTGCTCCAGGGCACCCAGTACAGCCCGCAGCGCGCCCTGGAGAACGGCCTGATCCACGAACTGGCCGCCACCCCCGAGGAGATGCTGGCCAAGGCCCGCGCCTTCATCGATGCGAACCCGGAGTCGAAGCAGCCCTGGGACGTACCCGGCTACCGGATTCCCGGCGGCACGCCGTCGAACCCGAAGTTCGCCGCCAACCTCCCGGCCTTCCCGGCCAACTTGAAGAAGCAGTTGAACGGAGCCCCGTACCCGGCCCCGCGCAACATCCTGGCCTGCGCCGTCGAGGGCTCCCAGGTGGACTTCGAGACCGCGCTGACCATCGAGGCCCGCTACTTCACCGAGCTGGTCACCGGGCAGACCGCCAAGAACATGATCCAGGCGTTCTTCTTCGACCTCCAGGCCGTCAACGCCGGCCGCAGCCGCCCGCAGGGCGTCGAGCCCCGCCGGGTCCGCAAGGTCGCCGTCCTCGGCGCCGGCATGATGGGCGCCGGCATCGCCTACTCCTGCGCCCGCGCGGGCATCGAGGTGGTCCTCAAGGACGTCACCGCCGAGGCCGCCGCCAAGGGCAAGGCGTACTCCGAGAAGCTGCTCGACAAGGCCGTGTCCCGCGGCCGGAGCACCGAGGCCCAGCGCGCCGAGCTGCTCGCCCGGATCACCCCGACCGCCGACGCCGCCGACCTCGCGGGCTGCGACGCCGTCATCGAGGCCGTCTTCGAGGACACCTCCCTCAAGCACAAGGTGTTCCAGGAGATCCAGGACGTCATCGAGCCCGACGCGCTGCTGTGCTCCAACACCTCCACGCTGCCCATCACCGGGCTCGCGGAGGGTGTGAAGCGGCCCGCCGACTTCATCGGCCTGCACTTCTTCTCGCCCGTCGACAAGATGCCGCTGGTGGAGATCATCAAGGGCGAGCGGACCGGCGACGAGGCCATCGCCCGCGCCTTCGACCTGGTCCGCCAGATCAACAAGACCCCGATCGTGGTCAACGACTCGCGCGGCTTCTTCACCTCGCGCGTGATCGGCCAGTTCATCAACGAGGGCGTGGCCATGGTCGGCGAGGGCATCGAGCCCGCCTCCATCGAGCAGGCCGCCGCCCAGGCCGGGTACCCGGCCAAGGTGCTCTCGCTGATGGACGAGCTCACCCTCACCCTCCCGCGCAAGATCCGCAACGAGACCCGCAAGGCATTCGAGGCCGAGGGCCGGGCGTGGGCCGAGCACCCCGCCGACACCGTCATCGACCGGATGGTCGACGAGTTCGGCCGCCCCGGACGCAGCGGCGGGGCCGGCTTCTACGAGTACGACGAGGCGGGCAAGCGCGTCCGCATCTGGCCGGGCCTGCGAGAGCACTTCGCCAAGCCGGACGCCGAGATCCCCTTCGAGGACATGAAGGAGCGGATGCTCTTCTCCGAGGCCCTGGACACCGTCCGCTGCCTCGACGAGGGTGTCCTGACCTCCATCGCCGACGCCAACATCGGCTCCGTCATGGGCATCGGCTTCCCGGCCTGGACCGGCGGCGTGATCCAGTACATCAACGGCTACGAGGGCGGCCTGCCGGGCTTCGTCGCCCGGGCCCGCGAGCTCGCCACCGCGTACGGCGAGCGCTTCACCCCGCCGGCCTCGCTCATCGAGAAGGCCGAGCGCGGCGAGACGTACAGCGACCAGCAGTGACCGCGAAGGCCGGCCGGGTTGCTCCCGGCCGGCCTTTCCCCTGCGTCGCGCCGGTCAGGGCAGGGTCCAGAACTGCCGCGTCACGAGGTAGAAGACGACGACCCAGAACACGATCAGCGCGGTGACGGTGCCGAGGCCGACGAGATTGGTCTTCGCCGGCGATTCGTCCGGCCGGGGCCACAGCCATCGCCCCAGCAGCCGGTTCACGTAGTGGGGCATCGTGAAGAAGCTCATGATGAAGCTCGACAGCAGGTTGCCCACGAGCAGTCCGAACCAGAACGGCCACTTCAGCGGAGACAGGGCGAGGGTCAGCAGCACGACCGTCGGGTACAGGCCGACCCAGACCGCGATGGCGGTCTTGGTCTCCGAGGGCGGCGGAGCTTCCTTGCCGTTCTCGTCGAAGGCGAACCAGCTGCCGAACGAGTTGTCGATCGTACGCAGTTTGAAGTCCTCGAACTTCTTGCCCTCGGCGAGGACCTCCCGCCGCTTGTCCGACGTCAGCCAGGCGTCGAGGTGTTCGGCGTTGTCGTAGCGGTACAGGGTGGTCCACTCGTCCTGAAGGCCCTCGATCGGGCGGAATATCTCGGTCCCGCGGAAGCCTTCGAACTTGCTCTCCTCCTCGCTCATGTGGCGTTGCCAGTCGAGGAAGTCGTCGACATGGTTCGGGTGGACGCGGTGGGTCACCACCACGGTCACGAGCGGATCCGTCGGCTGGGCGCCACCGCTGATCACCTGCTGGGTCGCGGGTCCGTCGAAGTACTCCGCACCGGCGTCGAGGAGGCTCTGCCGGGTCGCGCCGTTCATCCACGCCTGCAGATGGGCCACCGAGTCGAACCGGTAGACGACCACCCAGTCGGGTTGCAGGGCGGTCGGCGGAGAGACCTCGACGCCGAGATGTCCGGGGTATTCGGAGGCAGCGGCATTGACCCGATCCTGCCATTTCTCATACTCCCGCTCCATGCCGGGCCGGACCTTCCGGCCGATGATGACCGTTGCCGCGGCTTCCTCATGCTGCTCGGTGGTCATGGTCTCGGCCCCGTCCGCGCCGACTGGCTCGCGACCAGCCGGCTGTAGATCCGTTCCGGGGTCAGGGGCAGCTCGCGGTAGCGGACGCCCGTGGCGTCGCGGAGGGCGTTCGCCAGCGCGGGGGCCACCGGGTTGATGCAGCATTCCGCCATCCCCTTCGACCGCATGGCCCCGACGGAATCGGAGGAGCCGACCAGGAGCACGTCGGTGCGGGGGACGTCGGCGAAGGTGGGGATCCGGTAGTTGCGCAGGTTCGGGTTGCCCATCGCCCCGTCCGCGTCGACCTGGAAGTTCTCGGTCAGTGCGAACCCGATGCCCATGGCCACACCGCCCTCCACCTGTCCGCGGACCTGCTCGGGGTTGATGAGCACTCCGGCGTCGGCCGCCTGGACGCTGTAGAGGATGCGGACCTCGCCCGTCACCGGGTGGACGGCCACGCGGAACCCCTGGGTGTTGGAGGTGACGCTGCGGGGCGAGCCGTAGGCCTTGCGGGCGGCGGTGAACCGGATGCCCCGGGCCCGGGCCAGGGCGACGAGTTCGGCCAGTGGGACGCGCTCGTCCCCGCAGACGACGTGCTCGTCGTCCATCGAGCACATCACGAGGTGGACGCCCGTGTGCGCGGCGGCGAACTCCAGGATGCGGTCGCGCACCGCGCCCGCCGCCCGGAGCACCGCGTTGCCCGCCACGAAGAGCCCGGCACTCGCGAAGGCGCCGGTGTCGAACCCCGTGCGGTCGGTGTCGGACTGCACGAGGCGGATCCGGGACGGCGTCGTCGCCAGCTGGCTGGCCGCGATCTGCACGTGCGCCGTCGACGTGCCCTCGCCGAATTCGACGGTGCCGACGGCGAGTTCGTACACGAGGTCGTCGCCGAGCGTGATCCAGGCCTCCGAGATGTGCTCCGTCGGGGGCGCCGTCTCGTGCAGGGAGCTCGCGGCGCCGACCCCGACGAGCCATCCGGGTCCGGGGGAGGGCTGGTCGGACGTACGGGCCAGTTCGCCGGCCACCAGGTCGATGCACTTGGCGAGGCCGTCCTCGTTGAACATCACGTCGTCGGGGCCGTCGTGCATCGCGACGAGCGGATCGCCGGGGCGCACGATGTTGCGGCGGCGCAGGTCGAGCGGATCCATGTGCAGGGCGAGGGCCAGCTCGTCCATCGCCGACTCCACGGCGAAGGCCGGCTGCGTCATCCCGTAGCCGCGCAGCGCACCGCTGGGGACGGTGTTCGTGTAGACGGAGTAGGCGTCGTACTTCTTGTTGGGGCAGCGGTAGATCATGACGGCGGCGCCGCCCGCGAACAGCGTCTCGCCGCCGTGGTTGCCGTAGGCGCCCGTGTTGGACACGTTGCGCACCTGGAACGCCGTGAGCGTGCCGTCCGACTTCGCGCCGAGCTTGACCGTCAGCTTCATCGGGTGCCTGGGGGAGGCCGTGGTGAACTCCTCCTCGCGCGTGAACTCAAGACAGACGGGCCGCCCGGTGTCCAGAGTGGCGAGCGCGACCAGGTCCTCAGAGATGACCTCCTGCTTGCCGCCGAAACCGCCGCCGACGCGCTTGCAGAACACGCGGAGCTGGTCGGGGCGCAGCGCGAAGAGGTAGGACAGCTTGACCTTCGCGATCGACGGTGACTGGGAACTGGTGCGGACGTTCAGCCGGCCGTCCTCCATCCAGGCGATCGAGCCGTGGGTCTCCAGGTGCGCGTGCTGTACGCGCGGTGAGAAGTAGGTGCCCTCGTGGATCACGTCGGCCGCGGCGAACCCCGCGTCGACGTCGCCGATGTGCGAGTGGATCTCGACCAGGAGGTTGTGGACGGCATCGCGGACGAACGGGTCCTCCCAGCCGTGCAGTTGGGGTGCCCCGTCGGCCATGGCCGCCTCGGGGTCGAAGACCGCCGGCAGCACCTCGTACTCCACGGCCACCTTCCGGCAGCCCTCCTCGGCCGCCCCGACCGTGTCGGCGAGGACGGCGACGACGCGCTGGCCGACGAAGCGGACCGTGTCGTCGAGGATGTAGGTGTCGTCCGGATCGACGAGGTGGTCGGTGTGGATCGCCGTGGTGTAGCGCCTGCGCGGCACGTCCTCCCAGGTGTAGACGCGGTGCACGCCCGGGACGGCGAGCGCGGCGGTCTTGTCGATCGAGACGATCCGGGCGTGGGCATGGGGCGAGTGCAGCACCTTCAGGTGCAGCATGCCCTCCATCCGGGTGTCCATCGTGAACTCGGCCCGGCCGGTCACCACGTCCTCCGCCGCGGGTGCGCCGACGCTCGTTCCGACGGCCTTGCCCGCAGCGGCCGTCTGCACGTTGGCGACGCCCTTCACGGCGTCCTCGATGGCCCGGTAGCCGGTGCACCGGCAGAGATTGCCCTTCAACGCCCTGGGCAGGTCCGCCTTCTGCGCGTCGGTGAACGTCGTCGACGTCATGATCATCCCGGCGGTGCAGAAGCCGCACTGGAACCCGGGGGCGTCCCGGAACCGGCGCTGAACGGGATGGAGGTCGCCCGGCGAGCCGAGGCCCTCGATCGTGGTCACCTCCCGGCCTTCCGCGCGGAAGGCCGGGGTGATGCAGCTGTGCACCGGAGTGCCGTCCAGCCACACCGTGCACGCTCCGCAGTCGCCCGCGTCGCACCCCTTCTTGACGCCGAAGTGCCCGAGTGCGCGCAGGAAGGTGCGCAGGCACTGTCCGGGGGCCGGTTCCTCGTCGAAGTTCTTGCCGTTCACGAGGTAGGTCATGCCGGGCCCCCAGCGATGAGTTCGCCGCGGATCTCTTCGGCGAAGTGCCGTGTCAGGTGGCGACGGTGACCGGGGGTCCCGTTGGGGTCGTCGAACCAGACGTCGGCGGGGATGGCATCGATGCTCTGCCGCAGGGTGCGGGCATCGGGCATGGAGTCGAAAGCGAGGCGGACGGGCCGCGTGGTGCCGGCCGTGACGGTGAGCAGCAGGTTGCTCGTGCCGGGCGTGTGCGTACCGATGAGGAACACGGTGGAGCGGCCGAGGCGGGTCAGGGCGAAACGGCGGTGTGCGGGGCGTTTGCGCAGGGCGTGTGCCGGAATGTCGATGCGGCGCAGTATTTCCCCCGGACCGAGGATGTTGCGGTTGTTCCCGGTCACGAAGTCGAGGGCGTCGACCGTACGCACGGACCCGTCGGCGGCCCACAGCTCGTACCGCGCTTCGAGCGCGACCGTGAGTGTGATCATCGGGCCCGCCGGCAGGGACAGGCAGATGTTTCCGCCTACGGTGGCCGAGTTCCAGACTTTGAACGAGGACAGGAACGCCTCGCAGGCCGTCGTGATGAGGCTGCCGGCGGTCCATTCGCTCGGCGGGACGAAGGCGTACAGGTCGCGGATGGTGCACGTCGCGCCGATCTCCAGACCTGCGTCGCCGGGCACGAGCGGGTCCCAGGGCAGCGCCGTCAGGTCGACCAGCCGGCGCAGATCCGGCTGCTCGGCGGAGAACAGCCAGGTGCCGCCCGCGAGCCAGGCGTCACCTTCGTTCCAGTCCGTGCCCGGCCGGTCGGACGGCCGGCGGACGACTTCGGTGACGGTGTTCAGGTCCATGGCAAAGTCACCTGGCCGATGCGCGCAGGGAGCGACGCCACCTCGCGGGGCCGGAATCGACCCTCGGCCGTCGCGTCCGCGGGGTTCCGACGCGGGAGCGGTGGTGGGCGCGGAGTCCCTTCCAGCGTACGCAGAACTGCCCGGCTCCGCGCGGCCGGAGCCGGCCCGCTGACGCCGACGCCGACGCCGACGCCGACGCCGACGCCGGCCTCGGCGTCGGCGCGCGGAGCACCGCGACGAGCTAGTCGCCCGAGACGAACGCCGCCCGCAGCTCTTCCTTCAGCGACCGCTGGAAGGCCGTCACCAGCGCCTGCACCACCATCGGCTGCATGTGCGCCGACAGCGCCTTCATCGACTCCACCCGCTCCGGATCGTTCTCGCCCTCCGTGAACGGCCCCCACACCTCGTCCCGGAACAGCGCCGTCAGCTCGTGCGCCGCCGACCTGGTGTGCTCCATCAGGACCTTGCGCGCCGCCAGGATCGTCTCGTGCGCGATCGGCACGTCCAGCAGCGCGACACCCAGCCGCAACAGGCCCACGTCCACCCGGAACCCGTCCCCCGACACGGCGAGCACGTTCATCGCCGTCAGCCGCCCCACGTCGGTGTCCGACAGGCTCCGGCCCGCCCGCTTCTCCAGCTCGGCCCGCGAGACCTCCTGCGGCGAGTCCGGGGCCCAACTGGCGACCAGCGCGCGGTGGATCGCCAGGTCGTGCGCGCTCAGATCGTCGGGCAGCGCGTCCAGGTACCGCTCGATGGCCGACAACGTCATGCCCTGGTGCTGCAACTCCTCGATCAGGGCCAGCCGGGAGAGGTGCTCCGGGCCGTAGTGGCCCACCCGACGAGGACCGATCACGGGAGGGGGCAAAAGCCCGCGCGTGCTGTAGAACCGTACGGTACGGACGGTGACGCCCGCCCTGGCCGCCAGCTCGTCGACGGTGAGCATCGGCTCGGGTGCCTGGTCGGCCATCGTCTTTGCCTCGCTCTCTGCTCCACAGCTTGGGTTCAACAGTATTGCTGTCGCACCAACGATGTGAAACGGCCAGGAGCTGCCCATGACCACGAACCTGCGACTGCCCGGACGACCCGAGGAGCTCACCCTCCCCGCCCTGCTGGCCCGCAACGCCGCCGAGTACGGGGACCTGCCCGCCCTGTCCTGGCGCGCCGGCCCCGAAGCCGCCCAGTGGACGACCCTCAGCTGGCGCGAGGTCCGCCGCCAGACCGCCGTCCTCGCCTCCGGCTACGCCGCCCTCGGCGTCGAGCGCGGCGACCACGTCCTGCTCATGATGGGCAACCGCCCCGAGCACTGGCTCAGCGACCTCGCGCTCGTCCATCTCGGCGCCGTCCCCGTCACCGTGTACGGGACCTCCGCGCCCGGCCAGATCGCCCACATCGCCCGCCACAGCCGTGCCAGGGTCGCGGTCGTCGAGGGCGCCCGCGAGCTCGCCCGGTGGGAGCCGCTGCTGACCGACGCCGATGTGCCCCTGGAGCGGCTGGTCGTGGCCAACGCCGCCGAGGCGGGCCCGCACCGCACGTACGGCTCCCTGTACGCGAGCGGCGCCCGGCTGCACCACGCCGACGCCTTCGAGAAGGCCTGGCAGGAAACGCGCCCCGAGGACCCGCTCACCGTCGTCTACACCTCCGGCACCACCGGCGACCCCAAGGGCGTCCGCCTCAGCCACCGCAACCTCATGCTCCAGGCGGTCCGCCTCGACCGGCACGTGGAACTGCCCGAGCACGCCGAGCACATCTGCTACCTGCCCTTCGCGCACATCGCCGAACGGGTCCTCGGCATCTACCTGCCGCTGCTGCGCGCCGCCCACGTACGGCTGTGCGCCGACCCCGCCGCCGTGTCCGGCGCGGTCCGCGAGCTGCGCCCGGTGCAGTTCTTCGGCGTGCCCCGCGTGTGGGAGAAGCTCGCCGCGTCCGTACGGGCCGTCCTCGCCCAGCTGCCCGACGAGCAGCGCGCCGCCATAGAGGCGGCCAACGACCTGGCCCGGGCCCGGGCCGGCCACCGCGAGCGCGGGGAGGCGATACCGGCCGCGCTCGAAGCCTCGTACACCCGGGCGAAGGAGCGGGCGCTGGACCCGCTGCTGGGCCTGGCGGGCCTGGACCGCCTCGTCTGGACGGCGAGTGCCACCGCGCCGATGCCGATCGACGTGGTCCGCTTCTGGGCGGGCTGGGGGATCACCATCATGGACGCCTGGGGGCTCACCGAGACCTCCGGCGTGTGCACGGTCAACAGCCCGGACGCCTTCCGGCTCGGCTCGGTGGGCCGGCCGATCGAGGGGCTGGAGCTGCGGCTCGCGGAGGACGGGGAGATCCTCACCCGCGGCGAGACCGTCTTCGGCGGCTACCTGCGGCCCGACGGCTCGGTGGAGAGCGCCGCGGACGGCGAGGGCTGGTTTCCGACCGGGGACATCGGCCGGCTCGACGAGGACGGGTTCCTCTGGCTGACCGACCGCAAGAAGGAACTGATCATCACGTCCACGGGCAAGAACGTCTCCCCGGCGCTGGTGGAGAACACCGTCAAGGAGCACCCGCTGATCGGCCAGGCACTGGTCCACGGCGATGCCCGGTCCTACCTGGTGGCCCTGCTGGTCCTCGACCCGGAGCTGGCCCCGGCCTGGGCCGCGGCCCGGGGCATCGAGGCCGCCTCCCTCGGCGAGCTCGCCGAACACCCGGCCGTCCGGGAGGAGATCGCCCGGGCCGTCGAGACGGCCAACGCGCGGCTCAACCGGACCGAGCAGATCAAGCGGTACCGGGTGCTGACCGAAGAGTGGGGCCCCGAGTCGGGCGAGCTCACGCCCTCGCTGAAGCTGCGCCGCCGCGTGGTCCGGGAGAAGTACGGCGCGCTGATCGAAGGCCTCTACGAGACCCGCTGACGCGGGCGGCCCGGTCCGGTGGGCGGCACGCCGCCCACCGGACCGCGGGCCTAGCGGCCGATCAGCGGGTAGTGGTCGGAGAGGTTGGTGTACGTGTAGGAGGTGCCCCAGCTGGAGACCGTCCAAGGCGCCGACTGCTCCTTGACGACGTTGTTCTCCCAGCCCGCCGGGCGGGCGTTGCCCTTGCGGTAGAGGACGTAGTCCAGGTCCTCGCGCGGGTCGGTCGGGTAGCGGTAGTTCGCCATCGAGTTCAGCGCGGTGTCGAAGGAGTACGGGTGGCCCGTGCGCGTGTCGGAGCCGGCCAGGTCCGCGTTGGCGAGCATGGCGGCGTGCTCGGGGGTGCGCGAGTCGACGTTCATGTCGCCCGCCACGATCACCTGCTCGTTCGCCGGGATGTTCTTCCCGTCCAGGAAGGCGTCGATCGCGCGGAACTGGCGGGCGCGCATGTCCGCGGCCTCGCCCGCGCCACAGCCCGGGTCGGTGGACTGGGCGTGCGTGCCGACCACGTGCACCTTGACGCCGTTCACGTTCAGCACGACGTAGGCGAAGCCCTTGTTGGACCACCAGTCGGCGCCACAGGCGTCCTTGTAGACCACCTGCTCCTTGCGGACGATCGGCCACTTGCTCAGGACCGTGACGCCCCCGTCCTCCGGGGTGGTGGAGGAGTACGCGCCGCCCGTGGCGTCCCAGCCGCTCTTGCTGCGGCCGACGACCGGGGTCTGGTACGGGTACTGGGCGGCCGAGTTGGCCTTCAGCGCGTCGGAGGCGCCGTTGTCGAAGGCCTCCTGGAGCACGACCACGTCGTGGCCCTGGTAGAAGGCGGCCTTGGGGATCTCCGCCGCCCGGTGGTCCTGACCCCAGTTCGGGTAGAGGCTCTTGCTCATCAGGAAGACGTTGTACGACAGGACGCTCAGCCGCGGGGCGGAGGCGACCGAGGCCGTGGCGGAGGGGGCGGCCGTGGCGGCCGGCGCCGTGGTGGCGGCCAGCGCGCCGGCGGCGACCACGGCGACGGCAGCGGCGGCCCGGTGACGGCGGTGCGAGGTGTGCTGCATGGGGTCTCCATCATTCCTGCGGGGGAAGATCGGCTCCGTCATCCAAGCAGCCACGGTTACCTCTGGGTAACACCCGTGACAAGACTTTCTGTCCGGCCCGGGGACATCTGGCTCTCGCATACTGGTCACATGAGCACAACGGCAGCGAACACATCGGAAGGCCGCCCCGCGCGGGCCCGCACCGACCCCGAGCCGCCCCCGCCCGGCGGGGTGCTGTGGACCACCGCCGGGGACATCAGGTCCCTGCTGACGCTGCCCGCCGCCTTCACCCTCCAGGTCGCCCACCCCGCGGTCGGGGCGGGGGTCGACCAGTACTCGGTCTTCCGCACCGACCCCTGGGGGCGCGGCGAGCGCTCGCTGCGCTCCGTCCAGCTGTGGGTGTACGGCGGGGACGAGGCCGCCGCCGAGGGCCGCAGGGTCCGCCGCCTGCACGGGGAGATCCAGGGCACCGACACCCGGGGGCGCCCCTATCACTCCCTCGACCCGGCCTGCTACGCCTGGGTGCACGCCACGGGGTTCCCCATCGCCCTGTACGCCGGGCGCTACCTCTTCCGCCGCATCAGCCCCGCCAACGAGCGGCAGCTCTACCGGGAGTGGCTCCAGGTCGGCCGGATCCTCGGTCTGCGCGACCGGGACATGCCGCAGACGGTCGAGGAGTTCTGGCCGTACTACCGCCGGATGCTGGCCGAGGAGATCGAGCCGACCGCGGTCGCCCGCGAGCTGCTCGCCACCGATGTGCCGCTGCCCCGCCCCGAGGTCGGCCCGCTGCCGGTGCGGCTGCTGGTGCGGCTCACCTGGCCCGTGCTGCGCGTGGCCTACCTGCGCTTCCGGGCCTTCGTCACCGTCGGCTACATGCCGCCCGACGCGCGCGCGGCCATCGGGCTGGAGTGGAGCCCGGCCCAGGAGCGCAGGCTCCGGCGGTTCAGCACGGCCGCACGGCTCCTCGTACCACTGCTCCCCGAGAAGCTGCGGTACCTGCCCGTCGCGCGGGCGGCGCGGGCCCGATGGCGCGCCGCCGCCCGCTGACGGGGGTCAGCGCCCGTCGCTCCCGGTCCTGTTCCCGTGCCCGTGGTCGTGGTCGTGGATCGTGTTCGTCTCCGCGATCTTCTTCCAGGACTTCGGCTCCGTCTTCGTCACCGGCGCCGAGAAGGAACGGGCCGTGGCGGCCGGCGCCGCGGGGTTCAGCGCCGAGGCGTCCGGCTTGCCCGGGGTGTAGAGCCAGGTGTCGAACAGCTGGGCCAGCGGCCGCCCGGACACCTTCTCCGCATAGGCGACGAAGTCCGCCACCTTGGCGTTGCCGTAGGTGCGCTCGGCCGGCCAGCCCTTGAGGATCTGGAAGAACTTCTCGTCGCCGATGTGGTTGCGCAGCGCCTGGAGGGCGATCCCGCCGCGGTCGTAGACGGCACCGTGGAACTGGTTCTCCGGACCCGGGTCACCGGGCTTGACCTGCCAGAACGGGTCTTCCGCCGGGCGTGTGGAGTAGGCCCAGTCGGCGAGCTCCTGCGCGGTGCCCTCCCCCTCCTTCTCCGACCACAGCCACTGGCTGTAGCGGGCGAAGCCCTCGTTGATCCAGATGTCCTTCCAGCCCTCGACGGAGACGCTGTCTCCGTACCACTGGTGGGCCAGCTCGTGCACTACCACCGAGACGTTCGCGCCGTTCTGGAACTGGCGCGGACCGTAGAACGGCCGCGTCTGGGTCTCCAGCGCGTAGCCGGCGGTCACGTTCGGCACGTAGCCGCCCAGCGCGTTGAAGGGGTACGGACCGAACACCCCCTCCAGCCACTCGGCGACCTCGGCTGTCCGCTCCACGCTCGCGCGCGCCGCGCCCGCGTTGTCGCCTAGGTCCTTGCTGTAGGCGTTGAGGACCGGCAGACCGCTCGCCGTCTTGTCGGTGGTGATGTCGAACCTGCCGACCGCGAGGGTGGCGAGGTACGTGGCCTGCGGCTTGTTGGACCGCCAGTTGTACCGGGTCCAGCCGAGCCGCGAAGTCTGCGACTGGAGCACGCCGTTGCTGATCGCCTGGGTGCCGTCCGGGACGTTGACCGAGACGTCGAACGTGGCCTTGTCGAGCGGGTGGTCGTTGCTCGGGAACCACCAGACCGCAGAGTCGGGCTCCTGCGCCGCCACGCCGCCGTCGGGCGTGCGCTGCCAGGCAGTCCAGCCGTCCACCTTCAGCTCGGAGGGCTTCCCGGCGTACTTGACGACGACGGTCAGCGGGGTGTTGCGCGCCAGGGGCTTCGCCGGGGTGACCTCCAGCTCGTGGGTCCCGGAAGTGGCGAACTTCGCCTTGGCCCCGTTGACCCGGACCTCGCTGACCTGGAGGCCGAAGTCGAGGTTAAAGCGGGACAGGTCCTGCTTGGCGGTGGCGAGGAGGGTGGCGGTGCCTTCGAGCAGGTCCGTCTTCGGCTGGTACTGCAGGCGCAGGTCGTAGTGCGACACGTCGTATCCGCCGTTGCCGCTGGCCGGGTAGTAGGGATCACCGATACCCGGGGCGCCCGGACCGGAACTCGCCGCCGACGCCGGGATCACCAGCAGCAGGGAAGCGGCGAGCACGCTCGGGGCGATGACTTTGCGGTGCACGAATGGCTCCAAGTGGTAGGGGAGACAGAGCGGTTCAAGGCCTTGCCGTTCGACCGTATTCACCCGTGACGGCCCACGTCATGTCCATGGCCCCCGCTGTCACACGATCGCCATCCGGCCGTCACGGGGCGCGGGACGCTGCCGCGAAAGCGCCGGGGACGCAGTGCGCCGGACGCACCCCGCCGGCCACCCGGTGCTGTCGGGCCAGGGCGCGTGGCCTGCGGCGCAGGCGGCGGCCCAGTGCCCCGCCGGCGCACGCGCGCCGAAGCCGGGGAGCGTGCCGAGCACGAGGAAGGCCCCCTCCGAGGAGCCACATCCGGGCCTCCGGATCGGCTGGATCCGGCCGTGCCCCGCCCCGGCCGCGCCTGGTCCGCGTCCCGGGCTCCGGCTGCCGGAACCGCAGCCGGACCTGGCCGACATACCGAACAGTCGGTAACCTGCCGTTCATGACTCTTCCCCCGCTCGCCGCACGGCACTGCTGGCACGCCGCGATCAACCCGCTGCACTCCACCGTCTACTTCTCGCCGGACACCACCAAGGAGTTCGCGGGCCTCGGGATCACCGACCCCGTCGCCGTCAACCTCGCACACCGCTCCGCCGCCATGGGCGCCGTCGGGGCGGGCACGGTGACCGCCACGTTCTACAACTACCGCCACGACCTCGTCGCCCGGCACCTCCCCGCCGTCTGGGACACCGCCACGCCCGAACAGGCCGTCGCCGCCCGGCTGCGCGCCGCCGACGCCACCCTGCGCCGGCTGCTCGGCACCGAGACCATCGAGTCGCCCGAGCTCGCCGAGGCCGCCGACCTGGCGATACGCGCCACCGAGGGCTGTACCCGGCACGCCCGTCCCCTCTACGCGGCCCACGCCGACCTTCCCGTACCCGAGGAACCGCACCTTCGCCTGTGGCACGCGACCACCCTGCTGCGCGAGCACCGCGGCGACGGCCACCTCGCCGCCCTGCTCATCGCCGGCCTGGACCCGCTCGAAGCCCTGGTCAGCCACACCGCCACCGGCAAGGGCATGACCCCGAAGTGGCTCAAGGCCATCCGCGGCTGGGAGCAGTCCGACCTGGACGCCGCTGCCGCACGGCTCCGCGAGCGCGGCGTGCTCGACGCCGACGGCGAGCTGACCGAGGAGGGCGCGGCCCTGCGCGAGCGGCTGGAGACGGAGACCGACCGCCTCGACGCGGCCCCCTACGAGCACCTCGGGGCGGCCGGCCTGGCCCGCCTCGCGGAACTCGGCGGCGGCTTCGTGGCCAAGGCGGTCATGGCCGGAGCCTTCCCGGCGGGCCTGCGCGGCAAGGCCTGACCGGCGGGGCCTGACCGCGCCTGACCGGGCCCGCACCGGCTCCGCACCGGCTCCGCACCGGCTCCGCACCGGTCCCGCACCGGTCCCGCACCGGGCCCCGCGGCCGCGCTCTGGCGGGCTTACCGTCCCCCGTCGCGGCCACCTGCCACAATTGGCAGCCTTCCAGTGCAAACGAAGGCAGGCGGGACCCGATCGTGACGACGTCCATCGAAGGCAGGATCGCCGAGGAACTCGGCGTACGGGAGCGGCAGGTCAAGGCCGCCGTCGAGCTGCTCGACGGCGGCTCCACCGTGCCGTTCATCGCGCGCTACCGCAAGGAAGCGACCGAGATGCTCGACGACGCCCAGCTGCGCACCCTCGAGGAGCGGCTGCGGTATCTGCGCGAGCTGGAGGACCGGCGCTCCGCGATCCTGGACTCCGTACGGGAACAGGGCAAGCTCGACGCCGAGCTGGAGGCGCGGATCAACGCGGCCGACACCAAGGCCCGGCTGGAGGACATCTACCTGCCCTTCAAGCCCAAGCGGCGCACCAAGGCGCAGATCGCCCGGGAGGCCGGTCTGGAGCCGCTCGCCGAGGCCCTCCTCGGCGACCCCTCGGTGGAACCCGCCGCCGCGGCCGCCGCGTTCGTGGACGCCGGCAAGGGCGTCGCCGACGCGGCCGCGGCCCTGGAGGGCGCCCGCGCCATCCTCACCGAGCGGTTCGCCGAGGACGCGGACCTGATCGGCGAACTGCGCGAGCGCATGTGGAGCCGCGGACGGCTCGCCGCGAAGGTCCGCGAGGGCAAGGAGGAGGCGGGCGCCAAGTTCGCCGACTACTTCGACTTCGCCGAGCCGTTCACCGCACTGCCCTCGCACCGCGTCCTCGCCATGCTGCGCGGCGAGAAGGAGGACGTCCTCGACCTCACCCTGGAGCCGGAGGACCGCGAAGACACGGCGACCCCCGGCCCGTCCACGTACGAGGGCATGATCGCCCGCCGCTCCGGCATCGCCGATCGCGGCCGGCCCGGCGACAAGTGGCTGGCCGACACGGTCCGCTGGGCCTGGCGAACGAAGATCCAGGTGCACCTCGGCATCGACCTGCGGACCAGGCTGCGCGCCGCCGCCGAGGACGAGGCCGTACGGGTCTTCGCCGCGAACCTGCGCGACCTGCTGCTCGCCGCCCCCGCCGGCACCCGGGCCACGCTCGGTCTGGACCCGGGCTTCCGTACCGGCGTGAAGGTCGCCGTCGTGGACGCCACCGGCAAGGTCGTGGCCACGGACGTCATCTACCCGCACGTGCCCGCCAACAAGTGGGACGAGTCCCTCGCCAAGCTCGCCCGCCTCGCGAAGGAGCACGCGGTCGAGCTGATCGCGATCGGCAACGGCACGGCCTCCCGCGAGACCGACAAGCTCGCCGGGGACCTCATCACCCGCCACCCCGAGCTGCGGCTCACCAAGGTGATGGTCTCGGAGGCCGGTGCCTCCGTGTACTCGGCGTCCGCCTTCGCCTCGCAGGAACTGCCAGGCATGGACGTGTCGTTGCGCGGCGCGGTCTCCATCGCCCGGCGCCTGCAGGACCCGCTCGCCGAGCTGGTGAAGATCGACCCGAAGTCGATCGGCGTCGGCCAGTACCAGCACGACCTGTCCGAGGTGAAGCTCTCCCGCTCGCTCGACGCGGTCGTCGAGGACTGTGTGAACGGCGTCGGCGTGGACGTCAACACCGCCTCCGCGCCGCTGCTCTCGCGCGTGTCGGGCATCAGCGGCGGACTCGCCGAGAACATCGTCTCCCACCGCGACGCCAACGGCCCCTTCCGCAGCCGCAAGGGGCTCAAGGACGTGGCCCGGCTGGGCCCGAAGGCGTACGAGCAGTGCGCGGGCTTCCTGCGGATCCGCGGCGGGGACGACCCGCTGGACGCCTCCGCGGTGCACCCCGAGGCGTATCCGGTGGTCCGGGCGATGGGCAAGACGGCCGGCGGCGAGGTGGCGGCCCTGATCGGCAACACCGGCGTACTGCGCTCCCTGCGGCCGGAGCAGTTCGTCACCGAGGCCTTCGGTCTGCCCACGGTCACCGACATCCTGCGCGAGCTGGAGAAGCCGGGCCGCGACCCGCGCCCCGCTTTCAAGACGGCGACCTTCAAGGAGGGCGTGGAGAAGATCGGCGACCTGGCCCCCGGGATGATCCTGGAAGGCGTGGTCACCAACGTGGCCGCCTTCGGTGCCTTCATCGACATCGGCGTCCACCAGGACGGACTGGCCCATGTCTCGGCGCTGTCGAAGACCTTCGTCAAGGACCCCCGGGACGTGGTCAAGCCGGGCGACATCGTCCGCGTGAAGGTCATGGACGTGGACATCCCGCGCAAGCGGATCTCACTGACCCTGCGGCTGGAGGACGAGGCGGACCGTTCCGCCGGTGCGCCCGGGCAGCGTGAGGTACGGCAGGAGCGGCGGGGCGGCGGCCGTCCGCCGCAGCAGCGCGGCGGCGCGGGCGCCCGCGAGGGCGGGGGCAGGAACCAGGCCCAGCGCGGCCAGGGCGGCGGCCAGGGCCAGCGACAGGGCGCCGGAGCACCCGCCCCCGCGCCCGCCAACAGCGCGATGGCCGACGCCCTGCGCCGCGCCGGTCTGACCGGACCCGAGGAGCGCCGCCGCAAGCGGTAAGGGTGGCTTGCGGCCACCCCGGCGTGTGAGGTCCGTGTACAGGTTGGCCGAATAGGTCCCCCACCACGGGACTTGCCTTGCCAATTCCCGTACAAGATCTGTAGGCATGGTGGAACGCCCGTTCGTCACCCGGCGGACGGGCATCCGCATTTCCCCTCAGGACCGCATTCCCCGAGGCCGCCTTGAAGGCACAGGACACCATGCCCATGCCCGCACACGCCTACCGACGCTGCCCGAGAAAGGGTCCGAAGAGGGATCACATGCCCCACCGGCAACTCAGCCTGCGTAAACGGTGCGAGAACATTATCGGCCATCTGGAATTGACCCACCCCTTTTCACTCGACGCCCTGTGCGGCCGAATAGCCGAACAGCGTGGCCGCCCCATCCGGCTCCACCCCCTCCCCAAGGAGGCGGCGGAGTCCGGAGTCTGCGGACTGTGGGTCGGCACCGACAGCGTCGACTACGTCTTCTACGAGGCGCAGACCACCCCGCTCCACCGGGAGCACATCGTGCTCCACGAGCTCGGCCACATCCTCTTCGGCCACCACTCCCTGGAGGGCGAGGAGGCCGACGGCGGAGCCCCCACCGTGCTCGGGCGCACCAACTACACCACCCGCCAGGAGCAGGAGGCGGAGATGCTCGCCAGCATGATCCGCATCCGCACGGCGAACGCGGGCCCTCAGTCGGCCCCCCGGCCCCGCGGCACGCTGGCCCGGCTGGAATCCGCGATGGGCTACGAGTGGGGCAACGATGGCTGCTGACCTGACCGCCTTCGGCAACTGGCTGTCGGTTCCCAGCGTGGTGTTCCTGTGGATCGCGGTCCTCCTCCGCGCCCCCGGCGCCCTGCGCTCCCGGCAGCAGCGCGGCCTGTGGCTGGCCGTCGCCACGGCCGCCGCGGCGATGACCCTGAACCTTCCCGACGTCGTCGCCTACGCGATGAGCCGCGAGGCCGCCTACGCCCACACCATCGGACTCGTACGCAACCTCATCGGCGTCCTTTCCGCCGGTGCCGTCCTCTATTTCGTGGCCGCCGCCACCGGCCGCCGCCGGCTCCAGCTCGCCTCCTGGACCGCCACGGCGGGCTGGCTCACCGCGCTCGTCGCGCTGGACCTGGCCGCGCCCGCGCACGGCACGCACACCATGCCGCCGGTGGGCGATCCGGTGCCCTCCCTCGCGTACTGGCTGGTGCTGATCTCCGCCCACCTGGCCGCCAACACCATCTGCGTCTCCCTGTGCTGGCGTTACAGCCGCCGCACCGAGAGCCGGGGACTGGCCGCCGGACTGCGGCTCTTCGGCCTCGGGACCGCGCTCGCCGGCCTGTTCTGGCTCGCGTACCTGCTCAAGGCCCTGTTCGGCAGCACCTGGGCGATGCCCGCCCTGCCGCTGATGATGAACGTGCACGGCCTGCTGCGCGCCGCCGGGATCCTCGTGCCTACCCTCTTCACCTTCCGCCGCACGGCCGCCGACATCGCGACCGCATGGCGGCTGTGGCCGCTGTGGCGCGACCTGGTCCAGGCCGTCCCGCACGTGGCCCTGAACAAGCCGCGGGCCGGGCGGGTGGTCGAGCTGCTGTGGCCGCCGGTCCCGCGCAACCTGCTCGTGTACCGCAAGGTCATCGAGACGCGCGACGCGATCCTGATCCTCGGGGAGTACGTCTCCCCGGGTGCCCTGGAGCTCGCCCGCGGCCAGGTCGCCGGCCGCGGGGTCCCCGAGCAGCGGCGCACCGCGGCCGCGCTGGCCTCCGTACTGAAGGAGGCGCGGCGGACGAAACTCGACGGACTGCCCGGACAGCCGGGCGACGCGGCCGGCCTGGAGCTGACCGCCGCGATCCAGACCTCCGACGAAAGCGGGGACCTGGCGGACGAGGCCCGGTTCCTCGTCGACGTCGCCCAGGAGTACACCGCACGCCGTGACGTGTCCGACCGCCGGGAAGTGAAGCCGTCTTGACCACCGTACTGATCACCGGGGCCAGCGCCGGACTGGGCGCGGCCTTCGCCCGGGGCTTCGCCGCCAAGGGCTGCGACCTGGTCCTCGTCGCCCGCGACAAGGACCGGCTGCAGGCCGTCGCGCGGGAACTCGCCCGGGATTTCGGCACGGCGTCCGAGGTGCTGCCCGCCGACCTGCTGGACGCGGCGGACTGCGCGGCCGTCGCCGAGCGGCTGTCCGACCGGGCCCGGCCGGTGGACATCCTGGTCAACAACGCGGGCTTCGGACTGCCCGCGCCCTTCCCGTACGGCCCGGTCGAGGACGAGGAGCGGATGCTCGACCTGCTGGTGAAGGTCCCGCTCCGGCTCACCCACGCCGTGCTGCCGGGCCTGCGCGAGCGCCGCCGGGGCGCGGTGGTCAACGTCTCCTCGGTGGCCGGGCTGCTGCCGACCGGCACCTACGGGGCCGCCAAGGCCTGGATCACCGCGTTCAGCGAGTCGTTGCGGGTGGACATGGCGCCGTACGGCGTCCGCGTGCTGGCGGTTGTCCCGGGCTTCACGCGCACCGAGTTCCAGGAACGCGCCGGGATGGACGTCAGCGCACTGCGCGAGGCGGTCTGGCTGGAGCCGGGGGCCGTGGTCGACCAGGCCCTGCGCGACCTCGCCCTGCGCCGCCCGCTGAGCATCACGGGCCGCCGCTACCAGGCGTACGCGCTGGCCGCCCGCCACCTCCCGCGCAGCTTCGTGGCGCGCAGGATGGCCCGCACCCGGCGCGCCCCGGCAGACCGGCCGGACGAGCGCTGAGGCTACGGCAGCCCGATGCGCGGCCCGGTGGAACGGGTCCGCGCAGGGCGTGCTGTGAGGGAATCAGTAGCCGTGTCCGTGGCCGTGTCCGTGGCCGCGTCCGTGTCCTCCCCAACCGTAGTCGTCGTCGTCATCGTCGTCCCAGCCGCCGTGACGCCAGCCGCTGTAGTGGCTGCCGTAGTCGTCATCGTCGTCGTCGCAGCCGCCGCCGTTGACGTAGCTGACGGGCTGGGCAGGGGCCGCCGCCGAGGCGGTGCCCGCCGTGCCGAACGCAGCCCCACCGGCCATCAGGAGACCGGCGGCGGAGGCCACGAAGAGGCGCTTCGCTCTCTGTGCATGCATGGGTATTCCCTTTCCTTCCACCCTTCCGCACCTCGACGAGGCACGAAGGGGGCGGAACCGCGGCCGCAGAAACAGAATGCGCAGCGCGGATCGGATACAGGGCCGCGGGAAGTGCGGAAGCAGATGTCCCGGCCACGAGGGGCTCAGGCGCCACATGGGTTCCGAAGCAGGCACGCGTCAGAGGTGCCACCCTGCTGACGCGGCACTTCAGCCATGAAGGCGTGCTCCGCGGTAGCGGCTCTCACTCACAAAGGCTAGTCGCGCCCGAGCCGGTCGGCACCTTGGGACGCCGAGGCGGCTCCCGCAGCCGGCCCCGCCAAACTGCCCGCCCCCCTCGGCTACAGCTCGGTGACCTTGCCGTCGGCGACTCGGAGGCGGCGGGTCACCGCGACGGTGTCCAGCATGCGACGGTCGTGGGTGACCAGCAGGAGCGTGCCCTCGTAGGCCTCCAGGGCCGACTCCAGCTGCTCGATCGCCGGGAGGTCGAGGTGGTTGGTGGGCTCGTCCAGGACCAGCAGGTTCACCCCGCGGCCCTGGAGCAGGGCCAGGGCGGCGCGGGTGCGCTCGCCCGGGGAGAGCGTGGCCGCCGGGCGCAGGACGTGGGCCGCCTTGAGGCCGAACTTGGCCAGCAGCGTGCGGACTTCGGCCGGCTCGGTGTCCGGGACGGCCGCACAGAAGGCCTCCAGCAGCGGTTCGTCACCGAGGAACAGGCCGCGGGCCTGGTCCACCTCGCCGATCAGGACGCCGGAGCCGAGAGTGGCGGAGCCGGAGTCCGGTGTCAGCCGGCCGAGCAGGACGGCGAGCAGGGTGGACTTGCCCGCGCCGTTGGCCCCGGTGATCGCCACCCGGTCCGCCCAGTCGATCTGCAGGCTGGCCGGCCCGAAGGTGAAGTCGCCCCGCTTGACGGCCGCTTCGCGCAGGGTCGCGACCACCGAGCCGGAGCGCGGGGCCGCCGCGATCTCCATGCGCAGCTCCCACTCCTTGCGCGGCTCCTCGACGACTTCCAGCCGCTCGATCGCCCGCTGCGTCTGGCGGGCCTTGGCGGCCTGCTTCTCGCTGGACTCGCCGCGCAGGTTCTTGCCGATCTTGTCGTTGTCGCTCGCCTTGCGGCGGGCGTTGCGCACGCCCTTGTCCATCCAGTTGCGCTGCATCTGGGCCCGGCCCTCGAGGGCGGACTTCTTGCCCGCGTACTCCTCGAACTCCTCGCGGGCGTGGTCGCGGCCTCGCTCGCGCTCCTCCAGGTAGGCGTCGTAGCCGCCGCCGTAGAGGTTGATCTGCTGCTGGGCCAGGTCGAGTTCGAGGACCTTCGTGACGGTCCGCGTCAGGAACTCCCGGTCGTGGCTGATCACGACCGTGCCCGCGCGCAGCCCCTTGACGAACCGCTCCAGCCGCTCCAGACCGTCCAGGTCCAGGTCGTTGGTGGGCTCGTCGAGCAGGAAGACGTCGTAGCGGGACAGCAGCAGGGAGGCGAGGCCCGCGCGGGCCGCCTGGCCACCGGAGAGCGCCGTCATGGGCAGGTCCATACCCACCGTGAGGCCGAGCTCCGCGGCGACCTCCTCCGCCCGCTCGTCGAGGTCGGCGCCACCGAGGTCCAGCCACCTGTCCAGCGCGGTCGCGTACGCGTCGTCCGCGCCCGGCGTCCCGTCCACCAGGCCCTGCGTCGCCGCGTCGAGCTCCGCCTGCGCGGCCGCCACACCCGTGCGCCGCGCCAGGAAGTCCCGTACCGACTCCTCGGGCCGGCGCTCCGGCTCCTGCGGGAGGTGCCCGACGGCGGCGGTGGGCGGGGCGAGCCGCAGCTCACCGGTCTCGGGGGTGTCCAGCCCGGCGAGCAGGCGCAGCAGGGTGGACTTCCCGGCGCCGTTGACGCCTACCAGGCCGATGACGTCGCCGGGCGCGACGACGAGGTCGAGATCGGCGAAGAGCGTGCGCTCACCATGCGCGGCGGTGAGCTTCTTGGCGACGAGGGTTGCAGTCATGATGGGCCGAATCCTATCCGGGCACACGCCGGCCCAGTGCGCACGTCTCAGCCCCATGACCTGGAGCGCGGTCCACAGCGCGGTCACGGCGGCCGCGAGGGCGGGAGGGGTGCTGAGCAGGCCGGGCGGGTGAGTGGGTCCCCCTCGGCGCAGGACCGGGCCAGTGCCGGGGCGAGCGCGCGGCGGGCCCGGAGACGGGGCCGGCCGCCATGGCCGGATAGGTGGGGTGCACGTCATTGCAGCCATCCGGCTGCGCGTCACACCATGAGGGCATGTTGTTGCGAAACGTGCTCGTCGTCCTCTACGACGGGGTGCAGAGCCTTGACGTGACCGGCCCGGTGGAGGTGTTCGCCGCCGTCGGCCGGTTCCCGGGCCGGGCGGGGTACGGGATCCGGACCGTGTCGCCTGGCGGCGCGCCGGTCCGTACGAGCAGCGGGCTGATGCTGATGCCGGACGGGGAGCTGGAGAGCGCCCGGCCGGGGAAGGGGACCACGCTGCTCGTGCCCGGTGGCCGGTACACGGCCGACTTCGAGCCGCGGCTCACCGACTGGCTGCGCGCTCACGGGGGTGGCGCGGAGCGGCTGGTGTCCGTGTGCACGGGCGGCCTGCTGCTGGCGGAGGCGGGGCTGCTGGACGGGCGGCGGGCGACGACGCACTGGTACGTGTGCGAGCAGATGGCGCGTGACTACCCGGCCGTCGCGGTGGAGCCGGATCCCATCTACGTACGGGACGGGCCCGTGGCCACCTCGGCCGGGGTCACGGCGGGCATCGACCTCGCGCTCGCCCTGGTGGAGGAGGACCACGGGCGGGACGTGGCGCTCACGATCGCCCGGCACCTGGTCGTGTTCCTGCGCAGGCCCGGCAACCAAGCCCAGTTCAGCGCGCAGCTGGAGGCCCAGACGGCGCGGCGGGAGCCCCTGCGGGACGTGCAGCAGTTCATCACCGAGCACCCGGGCCAGGACCTGAGCGTCGAGGCACTGGCGGCCCGGGCCAGGCTGTCGCCTCGGCACTTCGCGCGCGCCTTCCAGGCGGAGACGGGCGTGACGCCGGGCCGGTACGTCGAACGGGTGCGGGTGGAGCACGCGCGGCGGCTGCTGGAGGACAGCGCCGAGGGCGTCGCGCAGATATCGCGGGCGTGCGGCTACGGCACGCCGGAGGCGCTGCGCCGCGCCTTCGTGAAGACCCTCGGCCAGTCCCCGGCCGAATACCGGCGCCGCTTCGGCCCCTGCCCCCCTCAGGTCCCGTAGCCGGGCCGGGCGGGGACAGACCTGCCGTCCCCTGCCGGGCCGCGCCCGGACAGACATGCCGCCCCCGGCCGGGGGCCGGTACCACGCAACCGCTCCGGAGGAGCCATGCAGATCGCCGTACTGCTCTACGACCGCTTCACCTCCCTGGACGCCATCGGGCCCTTCGACACGCTCGGCCGCCTCCAGGGCGCCGAGATCGTGTTCGTGTCCGAGCGTCCCGGGCCGGTGCGGACCGACAACGGATCGCTCGCGCTCGTCGCCGACAAGGCGCTCCACGAGGTGACCCGGCCCGACATCGTCCTCGTGCCCGGCGGACCGCACCCCGAGGTGGAGATGAAGAATCCCGCCGTCCTCGAATGGCTGCGGGCGGTCGACGCCACCACCACGTGGACGACCTCGGTCTGCACCGGCTCCCTGCTGCTGGCCGCCGCCGGGCTGCTCGACGGGCGGCGGGCCGCGAGCCACTGGCTGTTCCTGGACCAGCTGCCGAGGTTCGGGGCCGAGCCCACCGAGGAGCGGGTGGTGTTCGACGGGAAGTACGTCACCGCCGCCGGTGTCTCCTCCGGGATCGACATGGGCCTCACCCTGCTCGGCAGGATCGCCGGGGACGAGTACGCCCAGACCGTCCAGCTGATGACCGAGTACGACCCCCAGCCGCCCTACGACGCCGGGTCCCCGGCCAAAGCCCCGGCTGACATCGTCGCGCGGCTGCGGGCGGTCAGTCCTCTGTAGGCCGGTTCTGCGCGGGCCGGTCCTCCGCGAGCCGGCCCTTCGCGGGCCGGTCTTCCGCGGGCCGGTCTTCCGCGGGCCAGCGGAAGACGGGCGCCCGGCGCTCCAGGAACGCGGCGACGCCCTCCGCGGTGTCGCCGCTTCCGGCCGCCTGCTCCGTCCAGTACCCGTCCCGGTCCGCCCTCCCGTCCGCGAACTCCTTGGCCGCGGCCTGGGTGAGCTGCGAGCGCGAGACGAGTACGCGGGTGAACTCGGCCACCCGCTTGTCCAGTTGGCCGGCCGGCAGCAGCTCGTCCAGGAAACCGGTCCGCAGGGCCCGGTCCGCGTCGATCAACTCCGCGGAGAAGAGCAGGTACTTGGCGGTGGCCGGACCGACCAGGGCCGCCAGCCGCCTGGTGGAGGAGGCCGCGTAGACGATGCCCAGCTTCGCCGGGGTCACCCCGTACGACGACCCTTCCTCCGCGAACCGCAGATCGCAGGCGGCGGCCAGCTGGCTGCCGCCGCCCACGCAGAACCCGCGGATCGCCGCCAGCGTCGGCTTCGGGAAGGCTGCCAGGGCCTCCTCCGCCGCGATGGCGAGGGCCTGCGGCTCGTCGTCCCCGGTCAGCGAGGAGATGTCCGCGCCCGCGCAGAAGGTCGGTCCCGCCCCGGTCAGGACGAGCACCCGTACGGCCGCGTCGGCCGCCAGTTCCGCCAGCAGCTCCGGCATGGCCCGCCACATCGCGGCCGTCATGGCGTTGCGCTTGGCGGGGTGGGAGATGACGACGGTGGCGACCCCGTCGGCGACCGTGTGCAGGAGGGCTGCGTCCCGGGCTGCGTCCATGGGCCGGATGCTATCCCGGGCCGCCGGTCCTATGATCAAGGGAGTCCGCCCCTACGTGATCGGTACCTTCTCTCCCTCGCCCTCCTGTTCGACGGCCTGAGTCCTGGTGGCCCTGGGCGTGGGCGCGCGGCCCATCCTGGGGTTGGTCAGCGAAGACGAGCTGCCGACGGAGGCGGGCGCGGCTGACGTGGCGTGCGAGGCAGCCGAGAGACGCCCCACGGAAGATCAGGAACAGTCGAACAACTGACTCTGTCATACGCCAACGGTCAGAATGTGTCCGAATCATGCTGACTTATGGTCAGGGGTTCGGACCGGACCAGCCCGTTCCTCACTCTGGACGCGTGGAGACGATCGAGCGCGAAGACGGGGGACGGAAGATGGATGTCAGCGGGAGCGTCCCGCCAGCCAGGGAGGGGGAGCCGGAGGCTCCGGCCGCCCCCCTCGCGTACGAGGGAGTGTGGCGGTTCACCGCTCCCGCCGTTGAAGAATCCGTTCCGCAGGCTCGCCGCGCGGTCCGGGACCTCCTCGGGCGCCAGGGGGTGCCCGCCCAGCAGGACCTCGTGTACTCCCTGCTGCTGATCGTCTCCGAACTGGTGACGAACTCGGTCCGGCACGCGGCCCTGCTCTCCCCGGAGGTCGCGGTCGAGGTCGCGATCGGCCGGGAGTGGGTACGGGTGGCCGTCGAGGACAACCACCCGTACCGGCCCAAGGCGCTGGAGGCCGATTTCGGTCAGACCGGCGGCCGGGGCCTGCTCCTGGTACGGGAGATCACGCTGGAGGCGGGCGGGGTCTGCGACGTCGAGCACACCTCGACCGGCGGCAAGGTCATCTGGGCTGCCCTGCCCCTCACCGCCCCGGCCGCCGCCACCGCTTCCACGACCCCGGCCGGCTGACCGGAGTCCGGGCGTCGCACGGGCTACCAGCCCGCGGCCTCACCGGTCAGCTCGCGGATCGCCGGCCGCGCCGCGTCCAGCACGGTCATGAACCAGGCCGAGAACGGCACTTCGGCGTGCCGCTTGGCCAACTCCTCGGCGGTGACGAAGGCGGTGTCCCCGACCTCCTCCGGATCCGGCCGCAGGGCCGCCTGCGCGAGTCCCACGAAAAGGTGGTTGAACTCCTGCTCCACCAGGCCCGACGCGGGGTCCGGGTGGTTGTAGCGCACCGTCCCCGCCTCCGCGAGCAGCGAGGGCGACAGCCCCAGCTCCTCGTGGGTCCGCCGGGCCGCCGCCGCGAACGGCGACTCCCCGGGATAGGGGTGACCGCAACAGGTGTTCGACCAGACGCCGGGGGAGTGGTACTTCCCGAGGGCCCGCTGCTGGAGCAGCAGACGGCCCTGCTCGTCGAAGAGGAACACGGAGAACGCCCGGTGCAACTGCCCGGGGGCCTGATGGGCGGAGAGCTTCTCCGCCGTGCCGATGGTGTTCCCGGACTCGTCGACCAGTTCGAGCATGATCGGCTCTTGGGTCCCGGTGCCGTGGGTCGCGCTGTTCGCGGCGGTGGCTGGTGAGGTCGGCATACCCATCCTTCGCTTCGGACTCGGCCTTCAGTCTGCCGTACAAAAGGGGCTTGTCCCCACTTCGGAGATCTGCGCATGTCTCTCCCCGCCGCGTGGTAAGCGGCGGGGAGGGATCACTTCGCGTACGTGCCCACGGGGCTGCCGGCGTCAGACTCCGAACGGGGCCGGATAGCTGATCGTGCCTGCGGGCACCGGCACGGAATCGTCCAGGACCAGCGCCATCAACGCCTCGTCGGGGACCTCGAAGGGGGCCCTGATCCCGAAGCGCGACGCCGGCACGAAACCGAAGCGCGGGTAGTACTCCGGGTGCCCCAGTACCAGGACCAGGGACTCCCCGCGCTCCTTGGCCGCCGCGAGCAGCGCCCGTACGACCGAGCTGCCCGCGCCCGAGCGCTGGAGCGCCGGATCGGTGGCCACCGGGGCGAGCGCGAGGGCCCGTACCCCGTCGACCGCGCACACGGTGAGCAGGGCGTGCGCGGCCACCGAGCCGTCCGGGCCCTCGGCCACGTACGACAGCCCGGGCACCCAGGAGTCGTCGTGGCGCAGCGCGTCCACGAGATCCGCCTCCAGCGGGGTCCCGAACGCCGTCAGGTTGACGTTCCGTACGGCGGCTACGTCGGCCGGGGTCTCCGGCCGGGCCGGCCAGGCTCCGCCGTCCCCGGCGGTCACGGGGCGCAGGGCGTAGCCCGTGTACCCGTACTCGTGCCCGTGCCGGGCCCGCACGCCGAGCTCCTCGCGGGCGGCGGCCAGTGCGGCCGTCGTCGCCGGGTCCTCGCCGCCCGGGTGGGTCCTGACCCGCTCGGCGAGCGGGCCGTAGTACCCGGCCCAGTCGGAGTCGGGCAGCCGGTGCACGCCGAGCACCCGGTACCCGGCGGCCTGGGCTGCCGCGACGTTGCCGGCCGTGGTGCGCAGCGGGCACTGCTCGTCCCAGAAGGCACGGGCGCCGGCGGAGGGCTCCTCGACGGTCCACTCGCACTCGGTCAGCACGATCGTGCCGCCCGGGGCGAGCAGCCGCCGCCACCGCGCGAGCGCGGTGGCGAAGCCGATGACGTAGGCGGAGCCTTCCGCCCAGATGAGGTCGTAGGAGCCGTCCTGGAAGTCCTCGAGGGGGAGCGCGCCCATGTCCGCTCGGACGGTGCGGACGCGATCGGCGAGCCCGCGGGCCGTCGCGGCCCTACGGAGCTCCTCGAGGAACGGCTCGTACAGGTCGACGGCGGTCACCTCGGCGCCACCGGATCCGGGACGCCCCGCCTCGGCCGCGAGGAGCAGGGCGCTGGGGCCCGGCCCGCAGCCCAGGTCGAGGACGCGCGGCCGCTCGGGCAGCGGTTCGCACAGGGACAGCAGGTGCCGGGTGGACGCGTCGGAACCGGGAGCCTGCCGGGGCAGGCCGCGGTGCAGGGTGAAGAAGGCCTGCATGAAGCTGTTGGAGGGGGTGTCGGTCAACGTGAACCCTTGAACGGGGGCTCCGGCCGACGAGGCCGCTCAGCGTGTGGAGCGCGTGATCAGGCCCGGCCGGATGCCCGGAAGAAATGGGGGATGCACCGGAGTTCGCTGCGCATGGCCGCGACCACTGCGACGGTCATCAACCCACCTCTTTCCACTCGACACGATCAGGGGCGTGTCCACCGTAACATCGACGCCGTTTGTGGTACCGCGCCGTGATCGTCAATGATGATCACGCCCCGAACCGGGCCGGGAATATTCGGCTTATCGGGGCGTAAACGGGTGGTGAACCCCTGCTTCCATTCATCCGATAGCCTCTGCCGACGTGTCGTCGCCCCCTGAGGCGCCCGTTCGGAATCCGTCACAAGGAGTGAGTTCGTCTGCCGACCGTCATCCTCACCGGCCTGCCGGTCCCCGGATCACCGCTCGCTGACGAGCTGCGCTCCCTCGGCTTCGACGTCCGTCCCGCCGCCGGTCCCGAGGACACGGCCGCCGCGCTGGCCGCCGTACCCGCCGATCAGCGGGTGGCCGTCGTGGACAGTGCCTTCGTCGGGCACGTGCACGCGCTGCGCCTCGCGCTGACCGACCCGCGCTTCGACGCCTGCGCGGTCACCGGCGCCCTCGCCGTCCAGCCCGGCGCCCGCGGCGCCCTCGACAAGGCCGCGGCCGACGCCCCCGCGGGCGCCGGTCCGTACGCCGACCGGCTCGCCGCCGCGGTCGAGGCCTCCGGGACCGCCGTCCAGCGCCCCGAGCTCGGCACCCTCGTCGCCGCCGTCCCCGCCACCACGGCGGAACGTGACGCGGCGAGCGCCGCCGTCGCCGCCGTCGACGACGAGGCCGTCCGCCTGCGGACCGCCGTGAAGTCCCGCGACGGCTTCTTCACCACCTTCTTCATCAGCCCGTACTCGCGCTACATCGCCCGCTGGTGCGCGCGCCGCGGCCTGACCCCGAACCAGGTCACCACCGCCTCGCTGATCACCGCGCTGATCGCGGCCGGCTGCGCCGCCACCGGCGAGCGCTGGGGCTACGTCGCGGCCGGTGTGCTGCTCCTCGTCTCCTTCGTCCTGGACTGCACCGACGGGCAGCTGGCCCGCTACTCGCTCCAGTACTCGACGATGGGCGCCTGGCTCGACGCGACCTTCGACCGCGCTAAGGAGTACTCCTTCTACGCGGGTCTCGCGCTCGGCGCCGCCAGGAACGGCGACGACGTCTGGGCGCTCGCGCTCGGCGCCATGATCCTCATGACCTGCCGGCACGTCGTCGACTTCGCCTTCAACGAGGCCAACCACGACGCGACCGCCAACACGAGCCCCACGGCGGCCCTGTCCGACAGGCTCGACAGCGTCGGATGGACGGTCTGGGTCCGGCGGATGATCATCCTTCCGATCGGTGAGCGCTGGGCGATGATCGCGGTCCTGACCGCCTTCACCACGCCTCGGATCGTCTTCTACGCGCTGCTCGCCGGCTGCGCCTTCGGCGCGCTCTACACCACCGCCGGCCGGGTCCTGCGCTCGCTGACGCGCAAGGCCACCCGGACCGACCGGGCCGCCCAGGCCCTCGCCGACCTCGCCGACTCCGCCGTGCTCGCCTGGACCGGCCCGGCCCGTCCAACGAAGCGGCGGCCGAACTACGAATCGGTGGGGCTGGCCCTGGCCGGCGCCGTGCTGATGGCAGGCGGGGCCGTGATCCGGGACTTCGGCGACACCTGGCTGATCGGGACCGCCCTGGCCTACGTCTTCTTCGCCGGCGCGGCCGTCGCCGGCCCCCTCAGGGGCCCCCTCGACTGGCTCGTCCCGCCGCTCTTCCGGTTCGCCGAGTACGTGACGATCCTCGCGCTGGCCGCCAAGGCGGACGTGCCCGGAGCCCTTCCCGCCGCATTCGGACTGGTCGCGGCGGTCGCCTACCATCACTACGACACGGTCTACCGCATCCGTGGTGGTTCGGGCGCGCCGCCGCACTGGCTGGTGCGGACGACCGGCGGTCACGAGGGCCGGGTCCTGCTGACCGTGGTCCTGTCCGTCGTCCTCGCCCGTGACGTGTTCCCCGTCGCGCTCACGGCCATGGCCGTGTTCGTGGCACTCGTGGTGCTCGTGGAGAGCATCCGCTTCTGGGTCTCCTCCGGGGCACCCGCCGTACATGACGAAGGAGAACCAGCATGATCGGCCTTGTACTCGCTGCCGGTGCCGGACGCCGTCTGCGTCCCTACACCGACACCCTGCCCAAGGCCCTCGTGCCCGTCGGCCCCGAGGGCCAGGAGGAGAGCCTCACCGTTCTCGACCTGACCCTGGGCAACTTCGCCGAGGTCGGTCTCACCGAGGTCGCCATCGTCGTCGGCTACCGCAAGGAGGCCGTCTACGAGCGCCGCGAGGCGCTGGAGGCCAAGTACGGCGTCAAGATCACGCTGATCGACAACGACAAGGCCGAGGAGTGGAACAACGCCTACTCCCTCTGGTGCGCGCGTGACGTCCTCAAGCAGGGCGTGATCCTCGCCAACGGCGACACCGTCCACCCGGTCTCCGTCGAGAAGACCCTGCTCGCCGCCCGCGGCAACGGCCAGAAGATCATCCTCGCCCTCGACACGGTCAAGAACCTGGCGGACGAGGAGATGAAGGTCGTCACCGCCGACGGCAAGGGCGTGCAGAAGATCACCAAGCTGATGGACCCGGCCGACGCGACGGGCGAGTACATCGGTGTCACCCTCATCGAGCCGGAGGCCGCCGAGCAGCTGGCCGACGCGCTGAAGACCACCTTCGAGCGCGACCCGGACCTCTACTACGAGGACGGCTACCAGCAGCTGGTGAACGACGGCTTCACCATCGACGTGGCCCCCATCGGCGACGTCAAGTGGGTCGAGATCGACAACCACGACGACCTCGCCAAGGGCCGGACGATCGCATGCCAGTACTGACGCGGCTCATCCCCTCGCCCGTCGTCGTCGACATCAGTCGCGGCGCCATGGACGACCTGGCCGGCCTCCTGGCCGACCAGCGGATCTCCGCGTCCGGCAAGCTGGCGATCGCGATCAGCGGCGGCTCCGGCGTCGCGCTGCGCGCCAAGCTGGAGCCCGTACTGCCGCACGCCGACTGGTACGCCGTCGTCGACGGCACCATCGACTCCGCGGTCAAGCTGGCCGACGACATAAAGGGCCGCCGCTACGACGCCGTCGTGGGCCTGGGCGGCGGCAAGATCATCGACGTGGCGAAGTACGCCGCGGCGCGGGTCGGACTGCCCATGGTGGCCGTCGCCACGAACCTCTCGCACGACGGCATCTGCTCGCCGGTGTCCATCCTGGACAACGACAACGGCCGCGGCTCCTACGGCGTGCCCACGCCGATCGCCATGGTGATCGACCTCGATGTGATCAAGGAAGCCCCCGTCCGGTTCATCCGTGCCGGCGTCGGCGACGCGATCTCCAACATCTCGGCCATCGCCGACTGGGAGCTCTCGCACGAGATCACCGGCGAGCCCGTCGACGGCCTGGCCGCCGCCATGGCCCGTACCGCCGGCCAGTCCGTGCTGCGCCACCCCGGCGGATGCGGCGACGACGAGTTCCTCACCGTGCTCTCCGAGGCCCTGGTACTGACCGGCATCGCCATGTCGATCAGCGGGGACACCCGCCCCGCCTCCGGCGCCTGCCACGAGATCAGCCACGCCTTCGACCTGCTCCACCCGGGGCGTTCCGCGCTCCACGGCGAGCAGGTCGGCCTGGGCGCCGCCTTCGCGATGCACCTGCGCGGGGCCGAGGAGCAGTCCGGCCTCTTCGTCGAGGTGCTGCGCCGGCACGGGCTGCCGGTGACCCCGGAGGAGATCGGCTTCACCGTCGACGAGTTCGTCGCGGCCGTCGAGTACGCCCCCCAGACCCGCCCGGGACGCTTCACGATCCTGGAGCACCTCAACCTGTCCGCAGCCGAGATCAGGGACGCTTACGCCGACTATGCCAAGACCATCCGTAGCTGAACTCCGGCCCGTCGTGCACCCGGCGGGCGTCAAGGACCGGGTCAGCGGCGAGCACTGGGGCGGGCGCCTCTACATGCGCGAGATCTCCCTGCGCATCACCCGCCTCCTGGTCACCACCAAGGTCACGCCGAACCAGCTGACCTACGTGATGACCCTCGCCGGCGTCCTCGCCCTCCCGGCCCTTCTGGTGCCGGGCGTCCTGGGCGCCGTCCTCGGCGTGGTCGCGGTCCAGCTGTACCTGCTGCTCGACTGCGTCGACGGAGAGGTCGCGCGCTGGAAGAAGCAGTTCTCGCTCTCCGGGGTCTACCTGGACCGGGTCGGCGCCTACCTGTGCGACGCGGCGGTGCTGGTCGGCTTCGGCCTGCGCGCCGCCGACCTGTGGGGCACCGGGCGCATCGACTGGCTGTGGGCCTTCCTGGGCACCCTCGCGGCGCTCGGCGCGATCCTGATCAAGGCCGAGACCGACCTGGTCGGAGTCGCCCGCCACCAGGCCGGCAAGCCGGTGGTCAAGGACGCGGCGGCCGAGCCGCGCTCGTCCGGCATGGCGCTCGCCCGCCGGGCCGCCGCCGCGCTCAAGTTCCACCGCCTGGTCCTCGGCATCGAGGCCTCGCTGCTCATCCTGGTGCTGGCCGTCCTGGACCAGGTCCGCGGCGACCTGTTCTACTCCCGCGTCGGTGTGGCCGTACTGGCCGGCATCGCGGTGCTGCAGACCGTGCTGCACCTGGTGTCGATCCTGGCCTCCAGCAGGCTCAAGTGACCGCCCCGATGCGGCTGGGCGCCGTGATCATCACCATGGGCAACCGGCCCGACGAGCTCAAGGCGCTCCTCGACTCGGTCGCCAGGCAGGACGGGGCCCCGGTCGAGGTCGTCGTCGTCGGCCAGGGCGTCGAGGTCACCGGCCTGCCCGAGGGCGTGCGCACCGTGACGCTGCCCGAGAACCTGGGCATCCCCGGCGGGCGCAACGTCGGCATCGAGGCCTTCGGCCCCGGCGGCAGCGACGTCGACATCCTGCTCTTCCTGGACGACGACGGCCTGCTGGAGCGCACCGACACCGCCGAGCTGTGCCGCCGGGCCTTCGCCGAGGACCCCCGGCTGGGGATCATCAGCTTCCGGATCGCCGATCCGGAGACCGGTGAGACCCAGCGCCGGCACGTACCGCGGCTGCGCGCCTCGGACCCGATGCGCTCCTCCCGCGTGACCACCTTCCTGGGCGGCGCCAACGCCGTCCGCACGACGGTGTTCGGGCAGGTCGGAGCGCTGCCGGGGGAGTTCTTCTACGCGCACGAGGAGACCGACCTGGCCTGGCGGGCCCTCGACGCAGGGTGGCTGATCGACTACCGGGCGGACATGGTGCTGCTGCACCCGACGACCGCCCCCTCCCGGCACGCGGTCTACCACCGTATGGTGGCCCGTAACCGGGTGTGGCTCGCCCGCCGTAACCTGCCCGCCCCGCTGGTCCCGGTCTACCTGGGCGTCTGGCTCCTGCTGACGCTCCTGCGCAGGCCCTCGGTGCCCGCGCTCAAGGCCTGGTTCGGCGGATTCAGGGAGGGATGGACCACTCCCTGCGGTCCCCGCCGCCCGATGAAATGGCGTACGGTCTGGCGGTTGACCCGGCTGGGCCGACCACCTGTCATCTGACAAGCCCGCGTCTGGGAACATGGCGCGATCACGGGCTTCGCGCCACCAGCCTGATGCCCCTCATGCCGCATCTTGAAGACGAAAGTTTCAACTTGTGAGTGACACAACCCACGACGGCGCCCTCGCCACGAGCAAGCCGCCGTCCGACGACGCGGGGCTCAGCTCCGCGGAGCTCGCCAGGAAGTACGGCCTCTCCGTCAGCGGTGCCCGGCCCGGCCTGGGCGAGTACGTGCGCCAGCTCTGGGGACGGCGCCACTTCATCATGGCCTTCTCCCGGGCCAAGCTGGTCGCGCAGTACAGCCAGGCGAAGCTCGGCCAGGTCTGGCAGGTGGCGACCCCGCTGCTGAACGCGCTGGTCTACTGGATGATCTTCGCGCTGATCCTCGAGGCGGACCGCGGCATGCCGCCGGGGGTGTACATCCCTTTCCTGGTGATCGGGATCTTCGTCTTCACCTTCACCCAGAGCTCGCTGATGGCGGGTGTCCGGGCGATCCCCGGGAACCTCGGCCTGGTCCGCGCGCTGCACTTCCCGCGCGCCTCCCTGCCGATCTCCTTCTCGATGCAGCAGCTCCAGCAGCTGCTGTACTCGATGATCGTCGTGGTCGTGATCGTCATGTGCTTCGGGAACTTCCCGCAGCTGTCCTGGCTGCTGGTCATCCCGGTGCTGGTGCTGCAGTTCGTCTTCAACACCGGCCTCGCCATGGTCTTCGCGCGGATGGGCTCCAAGACCCCCGACCTCGCGCAGCTCATGCCGTTCGTCACGCGTACGTGGATGTACGCCTCCGGCGTCATGTTCTCGATCAACACCATGCTCAAGGACAGGCCCCAGTGGATCGCCGATGCGCTCCAGTGGAACCCGGCGGCGATCTACATGGACCTGATCCGGTTCGCGCTGATCGACGACTACGGCGCGGAGAACCTGCCGCCGCACGTCTGGGCGTTCGCGGTCGGCTGGGCCGTCCTGATCGGCCTCGGGGGATTCGTGTACTTCTGGAAGGCTGAGGAGCGTTACGGCCGTGGCTGAGAACTCCAAGGGGCGCGTCCCCACCGTCATCGCCGACGACGTCCACATCGTCTACCGGGTCAACACCGGCAGTTCCGGGAAAGGCAGCGCCACCGCGGCGCTGAGCAAGATAATCCGCCGGGGCAAGGGCGACGCACCGGGCGTCCGCCGGGTCCACGCCGTGCGCGGGGTCTCCTTCACGGCGTACCGCGGCGAGGCGATCGGCCTGATCGGTTCCAACGGCTCCGGCAAGTCGACCCTGCTGCGCGCCATCGCGGGCCTGCTGCCCTGCGAGGCCGGCAAGGTCTACACCGACGGCCAGCCCTCGCTGCTGGGCGTCAACGCGGCGCTGATGAACGACCTCACCGGCGAGCGCAACATCGTGCTCGGCGGTCTGGCGATGGGCATGAGCCGCGAGCAGATCAAGGAGCGCTACCAGGGCATCGTCGACTTCTCGGGCATCAACGAGAAGGGCGACTTCATCTCCCTGCCGATGCGCACCTACTCGTCCGGTATGGCGGCGCGACTGCGCTTCTCCATCGCGGCGGCCAAGGACCACGACGTCCTGATGATCGACGAGGCGCTGGCCACCGGTGACCGCAGCTTCCAGGTGCGTTCCGAGAACCGCATCCGCGAACTGCGGGAGAAGGCCGGCACGGTCTTCCTGGTGAGCCACAACAACAAGTCCATCCGCGACACCTGCGACCGGGTGCTGTGGCTGGAAAAGGGCGAGCTCCTGATGGACGGACCCACGGAGGAAGTCGTCTCGGCATACGAGAAGGCGTCCAACGGCTGAGCGCGGGATTCCGCACTTCCCGGCCGGACTTCCGAGGCCCCCGCCGCGCTGAGCAGCGGGGGCCTCGGCATGTCCCGGAATTTCCCCTTGCAACATTCAGTGGCGCGACGAATACCCGAGCGGCTCCGGCGGCGTTGTACAGCGTAAGCTGAACCAGTCCTGAATCGCGGCAAGAGGGGACGATTCCCCACAGGTGAACGGCCTGGGGCGACCCGGGCAAAACCCAGGCGGCGTGTCCGAAATGGGATGTATTAGGTCGGCAGTGTAGAACGGGAGATGTGACGGCAATGGCTACGGGAATTCTCCGGCCCCCAGGCACTACGGCCGTCCCCGCCACGGGCGGCGGGCGGTGACCCCGGGGGACGGCATCCGCCCCCTGTCCGACACCGTCCACGCGCGCGCCACCCTCGCCAAGGCCGCGGCGGAGAACTTCCCCGTCGCCCCCGCATTCCTGCCCCGCGCCTGGCGGGACGGCCTGATGGCGGTCTACGGGTACGCCCGCCTCGTCGACGACATCGGCGACGGCGACCTGGCCCCCGGTGGACGCGACGCCGTGCTGCTGGGCCTCGACCCCGCCGCCGTCGACGACCGGCTCGCCATGCTCGACGCCTTCGAGGCCGACCTGCGGCGCGTGTTCGGCGGCCACGACGGCCCGCCGCGCCACCCGCTGATGCTGGCCCTCCAGCCCGTCGTCCGCGCCCACGGGCTCACCCCGGAGCCGTTCCTCGGGCTCATCGAGGCCAACCGGCAGGACCAGCTGGTCGCGCGCTACGAGACGTACGCGGACCTGCTCGGCTACTGCGAGCTCTCCGCCAACCCCGTGGGCCGCCTCGTGCTGTCCCTCACCGGCACCAGCACCCCCGAGCGGGTCCGCCGTTCCGACGCCGTCTGCACCGCCCTGCAGATCGCCGAACACCTCCAGGACGTCACCGAGGACCTCGGCCGGGACCGGATCTACCTCCCTGCCGAGGACATGCGCCGTTTTCACGTCGCCGAGGCGGACCTCAAGGCGCCGTCCGCCGGCGCGTCCGTACGCTCCCTGATCGCATTCGAAACTGAGCGCGCACGGGAGCTGCTGAATGAAGGCACCCCGCTCGTGGGTAGCGTGCACGGCAGACTCCGGCTGCTGCTGGCGGGCTTCGTGGGAGGAGGGCGCGCCGCCCTGAACGCGATCGCGGCCGCCGGTTTCGACGTGGCACCCGGCCCGCCCAAGCCCACCAAGAGCGGCCTGCTCCGCGAGGTGGCCGCCGTCCTGCGCACTGCGCCGAGAAAGGGGTGAGCCCGACCGTGGAGGGCCCCACACACGCGTCCGCACCGGTCCTGGCGGCCTACAGCTACTGCGAGGCCGTCACCGGATCGCAGGCGCGCAACTTCGCGTACGGCATCCGGCTGCTGCCCACCGACAAGCGCCAGGCCATGTCCGCGCTGTACGCCTTCTCCCGGCGGGTCGACGACATCGGCGACGGCACGCTGGCGCCCGCCGCCAAGCTGGCCCGGCTGGAGGAGACCCGCGCACTGCTCGGACGGATCCGGGCCGAGGAGATCGACGAGGACGACACCGACCCGGTCGCCGTCGCCCTGGCGCACGCCGCACACCGCTTCCCGATCCCGCTCGGCGGCCTCGACGAACTCATCGACGGCGTCCTGATGGACGTGCGCGGCGAGACGTACGAGACCTGGGAGGACCTCAAGGCCTACTGCCGCTGCGTGGCCGGAGCCATCGGGCGGCTCTCGCTGGGCGTGTTCGGCACGGCTCCGGGCGCGCCCGAGGCCGCCCGCGCCGCGGAGTACGCCGACACGCTCGGACTCGCCCTCCAACTCACCAACATCCTCCGGGACGTTCGTGAGGACGCCGGCAACGGGCGCACCTACCTGCCGGCCGAGGACCTCGCCAAGTTCGGCTGCTCGGAAGGATTCCACGGTGACCGGGCCCCCGCGGGCTCCGACTTCGCCGGGCTCGTCCACCACGAAGTCCGCCGCGCCCGCGCGATGTTCGCCGAGGGCTACCGGCTGCTGCCCATGCTGGACCGCCGCAGTGGTGCCTGCGTGGCCGCCATGGCCGGCATCTACCGCCGCCTCCTCGACCGCATCGAGCGCGAGCCGGAGGCGGTGTTGCGGGGACGGGTCTCCCTCCCGACCCACGAGAAGGCGTACGTCGCCGTACGCGGCCTCTCGGGCCTCGACGCGCGCACCATCTCCCGCCAGACCACCCGGAGGCGGCCCTGATGCCCCCGACCCCGCCGGCCCGCCCGGCCATGCCGCGGCTCCGCCGCCCTGCCGCACCCGGCGCCGCTGCCTCCGGGCCCCGCCCGGCGGGCGCCCGTGACGCGGGGCACCGCGCCGGCCGGGCAACCCGTCTGTCCGTGGCCGCGTCTCCCGGCGCGGGCTCCGGCCCCGCGCGGGAGCGGCAGGCCGGGCCGGCAGCCATCCGCACCACCGGGGAGGGATCATGAGCGGCAGCGACACCCGCGCCGTCGTCGTCGGCGGGGGACTCGCCGGGGTCACCGCCGCGCTCGAACTCGCCGACGCCGGGCTCAAGGTCACCCTGCTGGAGGGCCGCCCGCGGCTCGGCGGGCTCGCCTTCTCCTTCAAGCGCGGCGAACTCACCGTCGACAACGGCCAGCACGTCTACCTGCGCTGCTGCACCGCCTACCGGTGGTTCCTCGACCGCGTCGACGGCGCGGACCTCGCCCCGCTCCAGGACCGGCTCGACGTACCCGTCCTCGACGTCGCCCACCCCCGCGGCCCGCGCCTGGGGCGGCTGCGCCGCAGCGCGCTGCCCGTACCCCTGCACCTGGCCGCCTCACTGGCCCGCTATCCGCACCTGTCCCTCGCCGAGCGCGCGAGCGTCGGCCGCGCCGCCCTCGCGCTGCGCCGCCTCGACCCCGCCGACCCGGCGCTGGACGGTCTGGACTTCGCGACCTGGCTCGGCCGCTACGGGCAGTCCGCCCGAACCATCGAAGCCCTGTGGGACCTAGTCGGCATCGCCACCCTCAACGCCACCGCCGACCAGTCCTCGCTGGGCCTGGCCGCGATGGTCTTCAAGACCGGTCTGCTCTCCGAGAACGGTGCGGCCGACATCGGCTGGGCCCGCGTACCGCTGGGCGACCTGCACGACACGCTCGCCCGCAAGGCGCTCGACGCGGCCGGCGTACGGACCGAGCTGCGCACCCGGGTCACCTGCGTCTCCCGTACGCCGGAAGGCAATTGGCGGATCGACACCGAGGATGAGTCCCTCGACGCGGGCACCGTCGTCCTCGCCGTCCCGCAGCGCGAGGCCCACGGGCTGCTCCCGCCCGGGGCGCTGGCCGACCCGGACAAGCTCCTCGACATCGGCACCGCGCCGATCCTCAACGTCCACGTCGTCTACGACCGCAAGGTGCTCAAGCAGCCGTTCTTCGCGGCGCTCGGCTCCCCGGTGCAGTGGGTCTTCGACCGCACCGACGCCTCCGGACTCCCCGACGGCGGCCAGTACCTGGCGCTGTCCCAGTCCGTGGCCCAGGATGACATCGACGAGCCCGTAACGGTGCTGCGCGCCAAGTACCTGCCCGAGCTGGACCGGCTGCTGCCCGCCGCGCGCGGCGCCAAGGTACGGGACTTCTTCGTCACCCGGGAGCGGACGGCCACCTTCGCCCCCACACCCGGCGTCGGCCGGCTGCGCCCCGGGGCGCGGACCGACACGCCGGGGCTTTACCTGGCCGGTGCGTGGACTGCCACCGGTTGGCCCGCGACCATGGAGAGCGCCGTCCGGAGCGGCCTGAGTGCGGCACACGCCGCACTCGCCGCGCTCGGCCGCCCCCGCGAACACCCTCTGCAGGAGGCGGCATGACCACCACCAGCATTACCGGCACAGCACGTACAGGAACCAGAGGAGAGCCAGTGAACCCGGGGAATCCGGCTGTCGACAACACGGATGCCAGTGTGGGCACCGCCGGACGGGGCGTGGAGAAGGCGGACACGATCGCCCTCCTCGAGCGCGGCCGCACGCTGTCGACTCCCGTGCTCCGTGCCGCAGTCGACCGGCTCGCGGCGCCCATGGACACCGTCGCCGCCTACCACTTCGGCTGGATCGACGCCCAGGGCAACCCGGCGGACGGCGATGGCGGCAAGGCCGTCCGGCCCGCCCTCGCGCTGCTCTCCGCCGAGGCCGCGGGCGTCCCCGCCGAGGTCGGCATCCCCGGCGCCGTCGCCGTCGAGCTCGTGCACAACTTCTCGCTGCTGCACGACGACCTGATGGACGGCGACGAGCAGCGCCGCCACCGCGACACGGTGTGGAAGGTGCACGGCCCCGCCCAGGCGATCCTCGTCGGGGACGCGCTCTTCGCCCTCGCCAACGAGGTGCTGCTGGAGCTCGGCACCGTCGAGGCGGGCCGCGCGGCCCGCCGGCTCACCACCGCCAGCCGCAAGCTCATCGACGGCCAGGCGCAGGACATCTCCTACGAGCACCGCGAGCGCGTCAGCGTCGAGGAGTGCCTGGAGATGGAGGGCAACAAGACGGGCGCCCTGCTCGCCTGTGCGGTCTCCATCGGCGCCGTCCTCGGCGGCGCGGACGACCGTACGGCCGACAAGCTGGAGGAGTACGGCTACCACCTGGGCCTCGCCTTCCAGGCCGTGGACGACCTGCTCGGCATCTGGGGCGATCCGGAGGCCACCGGCAAGCAGACGTGGAGCGACCTGCGTCAGCGCAAGAAGTCCCTGCCGGTCGTCGCCGCACTCGCAGCGGGCGGACCTGCCTGCGAGGAGCTGGCCGAGCTGCTCGCCGCCGACGCCAAGAGCAACGACTTCGAGAACTTCTCGGAGGAGGAGTTCGCGGCCCGCGCGGCGCTCATCGAGGCGGCCGGCGGCCGTCAGTGGACGGCGGACGAGGCCCGCCGCCAGCACGCGGTGGCGATCAAGGCCCTGGACGACGTCGACATGCCGCAGCGGGTGCGCGACCAGCTCGTGGCCCTCGCTGACTTCGTCGTCGTGCGCAAGCGGTGACCGCAACCCGACAGCGGATATGACTCGCGAGTCGCCGGCCGGCGCAGCATCGCGTCGGCCGACGGCAGACCCCAGCACAGCAGAGGACACTGTTCTAAGGGGAAGCCATGACAGCGACGACCGACGGCAGCGCGCAGAGCGCTGACGCTGGCAGCAGGACCGGAGCCGGCCTCCGGCCGGGGCCGGCCGGGGACGCGGCCGACGTGGAGCTGCCCGAGCCCCGTAACGGCAGGGGGCAGGGCGCGTACGAGGCCGCCGTGCGCGCGACGCGGGAGCTGCTCGACCGCCAGGACCCCGCGGGGTGGTGGAAGGGGACCCTGCAGACCAACGTCACCATGGACGCCGAGGACCTGCTGCTGCGGCAGTTCCTCGGAATCCGGGACGAGGCCACCACCCACGCCGCCGCCCTCTTCATCCGCGGCGAGCAGCGGGACGACGGCACCTGGGCCACCTTTCACGGCGGTCCGCCCGAACTCTCCCCCACCATCGAGGCGTACGTGGCCCTGCGCCTCGCCGGAGACGCGCCCGACGCCCCGCACATGGCCCGCGCGTCGGCCTGGATCCGGGCCCACGGGGGGATCGCCGCCGCCCGCGTCTTCACCCGGATCTGGCTGGCGCTCTTCGGCTGGTGGAAATGGGACCACCTGCCCGAACTCCCGCCCGAGCTGGTGTTCCTGCCGCCCTGGGTGCCGCTGAACATCTACGACTTCGGCTGCTGGGCCCGCCAGACCATCGTTCCGCTCACCGTGGTCTCCGCGCTGCGCCCGGTCCGCCCCGCCCCCTTCGCCCTGGACGAGCTGCACACCGACGCACGAGTGCCGAATCCGGTCAAGCGACTTGCCCCGCTGACCAGTTGGGACGGTGCCTTCCAGCGGATGGACAAGGCCCTGCACGTCTACCGGCGGTTCGCCCCGCGCCGGCTGCGCAAGGCGGCGATGGCCGCCGCCGCCCGCTGGATCATCGAGCGCCAGGAGAACGACGGCTGCTGGGGAGGCATCCAGCCCCCCGCCGTGTACTCCGTCATCGCCCTGCACCTGCTCGGCTACGACCTGGGACACCCGGTGATGCGCGCCGGACTGGACTCCCTGGACCGGTTCGCGGTCTGGCGCGAGGACGGCGCCCGCATGATCGAGGCCTGCCAGTCCCCGGTCTGGGACACCTGCCTCGCCGCGATCGCACTCGCCGACGCGGGCGTGCGCCCCGACCACCCGGCGCTGGTCAGGGCCGCGGACTGGATGCTCGGCGAGGAGGTCGTCCGCAGCGGCGACTGGGCGGTACGGAGACCCGGACTCGCCCCCGGAGGCTGGGCGTTCGAGTTCCACAACGACAACTACCCCGACATCGACGACACCGCCGAGGTCGTCCTCGCATTGCGCCGCATCCAGCACCCCGACCCGGCCCGGGTCGAGGCGGCCATCGCCCGCGGGGTGTCCTGGAACCTCGGCATGCAGTCGAAGAACGGGGCCTGGGGCGCCTTCGACGCCGACAACACCAGCCCCTTCCCGAACAGGCTGCCCTTCTGCGACTTCGGCGAGGTCATCGACCCGCCCTCGGCCGACGTCACCGCGCACGTCGTGGAGATGCTCGCCTTCGAGGGCCGGGCGGGCGACGCGCGGACCCGCCGCGGCATCGCCTGGCTGCTCGCCGAACAGGAGGCCGACGGCGCCTGGTTCGGCCGCTGGGGCACCAACTACATCTACGGGACCGGGTCGGTGGTCCCCGCCCTCACCGCGGCCGGCCTCGCCCCGGCGCATCCCGCGATCCGGCGGGCCGTGCGCTGGCTGGAATCCGTACAGAACGAGGATGGCGGGTGGGGCGAGGACCAGCGTTCCTACAAGGACCGCTCCTGGGCGGGGAAGGGCGCCTCCACCGCCTCGCAGACCGCGTGGGCGCTGATGGCCCTGCTGTCGGCGGGCGAACGGGACGGCAAGGCCGTCGAGCGGGGCATCGCCTACCTGGTCGCGACCCAGCAGGAGGACGGCTCCTGGGACGAGCCGTACTTCACGGGCACCGGCTTCCCCTGGGACTTCTCCATCAACTACCACCTGTATCGGCAGGTGTTCCCGCTCACCGCGCTCGGCCGCTACCTGTACGGGGAACCTTTCGCCCCGGCCGGGCCCGCCTCCGCGGAGAGCCGGTGACCACCCCGCTGCTGGTCGCCTGCGCGCTGCGCATCGAGCAGGCGGCGCTGCGCGGCACGGGCCGCGGCGCCCCAGAGGCATACGCCCTGCTGCGTACCGGCATGGGCCCGCGCGCCGCCGAGCGGGCCGTCGGCCGGGCCCTGGAGCGGCCGGGAACGGATGGGGCCGCCGTCCTCGCGACCGGCTTCTGCGCCGGGCTCGTCCCCGGCATGCACCCCGGCGACCTGGTCGTCGCCGTGGAGACCCGGGACCCGCACGGTACCGTCCCGTGCACCGGGACCACCCTGCTCGCCGAGGCACTGGCCCGGGCCGCCCCCGGCCGGACCGTGCACACCGGCGCACTGACCGGATCCGACCACGTCGTCCGCGGCCAGGAGCGCGCGCACCTGCGCGCCACCGGCGCCATCGCCGTCGACATGGAGTCCGCGGCCACCCTGTGGACCGCCACCCGGGGCGGCGGCCGCCCGGTTGCGGCCGTCCGGGTGATCGTGGACGCTCCGGAGCACGAGCTCGTCCGTATCGGCACCGTCCGCGGTGGAATATCGGCCTTCCGTGTACTGCGTGCCGTACTGCCCGCGTTTTACGAATGGCACCGTTCTTTGCTGCTCCCCAGGAGGTGAGCCAGATGGCCATGCCGCTGCGCCAGACCATCAGGGTCGGGACCTATCTTCTCGAACAGAAGCTGCGCAAGCGTGAGAAGTTCCCGCTGATCGTCGAGCTGGAACCGCTCTACGCCTGCAACCTGGCCTGTGAAGGGTGCGGGAAGATCCAGCACCCGGCCGGGGTTCTCAAGCAGCGCATGCCGGTCGCCCAGGCGGTCGGCGCCGTACTGGAGTCCGGCGCGCCCATGGTGTCCATCGCGGGCGGCGAGCCCTTGATGCACCCGCAGATCCACGAGATCGTGCGCCAATTGGTGGCGCGGCGGAAGTACGTTTTCCTCTGCACCAACGCGCTGCTGCTGCGCAAGAAGATCGAGAAGTTCACCCCTTCTCCGTATTTCGCCTTCGCCGTGCACATCGACGGTCTGCGCGAGCGCCACGACGAATCCGTGGCCAAGGAAGGTGTCTTCGACGAGGCCGTCGCAGCCATCAAGGAGGCGAAGAGGCGCGGGTTCCGGGTGACCACCAACTCCACTTTCTTCAACACGGACACCCCGCAGACGATCATCGAGGTACTCAACTACCTCAATGACGACCTGCAGGTGGACGAGATGATGATCTCGCCTGCCTATGCCTACGAAAAGGCCCCCGACCAGGAACACTTCCTCGGTGTCGAACAGACCCGCGAGCTCTTCAGGAAAGCCTTCGCGGGCGGCAACCGCAGGCGCTGGCGGCTCAACCACTCGCCGCTCTTCCTGGACTTCCTGGAAGGAAAGGCCGATTTCCCCTGCACGGCCTGGGCCATTCCGAATTACTCCCTCTTCGGCTGGCAGCGCCCCTGCTACCTGATGAGCGACGGCTACGTGCCCACGTACCGGGAACTGATCAACGACACCGACTGGAGCAAGTACGGCCGCGGCAAGGACCCGCGCTGCGCGAACTGCATGGCGCACTGCGGCTACGAGCCCACCGCGGTCCTCGCCACCATGGGCTCCCTCAAGGAGTCCCTGCGGGCGGCCCGGGAGACGATCGGCGGGAGCCGGGAGAAGCCGGCATGAGCCCGGCCGGACGGGGCCTGGAGGAACAGGGGAAGCGGGGCCGGGGCAAGGGCTTCGACCTCGGCGCCCTGCTGGCCGAGCGCGGCGGCGAGCGGTACGAGCTGCACGCCCGGCACCTCAACCACCAACTGCCCCGGATGCTGCACACCATCGGCTTCGACAAGGTCTACGAGCGGGCCGAGGGCGCCCACTTCTGGGACGCGGAGGGCAACGACTACCTCGACATGCTGGCCGGGTTCGGCGTGATGGGCCTGGGCCGGCACCACCCGGTGGTCCGCCGCGCCCTGCACGACGTCCTGGACGCCCAGCTCGCCGACCTCACCCGCTTCGACTGCCAGCCGCTGCCCGGGCTGCTCGCGGAGAAGCTGCTCTCGTACAGCCCCCACCTGGACCGGGTCTTCTTCGGCAACAGCGGCACCGAGGCGGTGGAGACGGCCCTGAAGTTCGCCCGGTACGCCACCGGGCGGCCCAGGATCCTCTACTGCGACCACGCCTTCCACGGGCTCACGACGGGGTCGCTCTCGGTCAACGGCGAGGGCGGCTTCCGGGACGGCTTCGCGCCGCTGCTCCCCGACACGAAGATCACGCTGGGGGATCTGGCGGCCCTGGAGCGGGAGCTGAAGCGCGGGGACGTGGCCGCCTTCGTCGTCGAGCCGGTCCAGGGCAAGGGCGTGCTCGCCGCACCGCCCGGATTCCTGCTCGCCGCGCAGGAGCTGCTGCACCGGCACAAGGCGCTGCTGATCGCGGACGAGGTGCAGACCGGCCTCGGACGTACCGGGGACTTCTACGCGTACCAGCACGAGCCGGGCGTGGAGCCGGACCTGGTGTGCGTGGCCAAGGCGCTGTCGGGCGGCTACGTGCCGGTCGGTGCCACCCTGGGCAAGGACTGGATCTTCAAGAAGGTCTACTCGTCCATGGACCGGGTCCTCGTGCACTCCGCGAGCTTCGGCTCCAACGCGCAGGCGATGGCGGCCGGGCTGGCGGTGCTCTCGGTCATGGAGGACGAAGAGGTCGTGGCCAACGCCCGGGCGATGGGCGACCTGCTGCGCGGGCGGCTCGCGGCCCTGGTGGACGAGTACGAGCTGCTGCACGAGGTGCGGGGGCGCGGCCTGATGATCGGCATCGAGTTCGGCCGGCCGTCCTCGCTGGGACTGCGCAGCCGGTGGACCATGCTGCAGGCCGCCCGCAAGGGGCTCTTCGCGCAGATGGTCGTGGTGCCGCTGCTGCAGAAGCACCGCATCCTCACACAGGTGTCCGGGGACCACCTGGAAGTGATCAAGCTCATCCCGCCGCTGATCGTGGACGAGCGGGACGTCGACCGGTTCGTCGGCGCTTTCCGGGACGTCATGGACGAGGCGCACGGCGGGTCGGGGCTGATGTGGGACTTCGGCAGGATCCTGGTGAAGCAGGCCGTCGGCAACCGGTGACGGCAGGCCGTCGGCATCCGTGACGGCCTGCCTCGCCGTCGTCAGTCGAGCAGCCGGTCCCGCAGCCGGCCGAGGGTCTCGGGCGTGAGCCCGAGACCCTCCGCCAGGTAGCGGTCCACGCCGCCCCAGTGCTCGTCGATGGTTTCGAAGGCCGCCTCCAGGTACTCGGCGCGGGCGTCGAAGAGCGGGGCGAGCAGCTCCATCACCTCGGGGGAGCGGGCCTCGGCCGACGCGCCGCTGCGGCGTACCCGGTAGCGGCGGTGCGGGGCGTTCGACTCCAGGTAGTCCGCCACGATCGCCTCCCGCTCGACGCGCAGCGCGAGCAGGGTGACGGCGATCGACAGGCCCGCCCGGTCCTTGCCCGCCGCGCAGTGCAGGAGGGCGGGGACGCTGTCCTCGGCGAGGGCGTGCACCACCCGGCCGTGCTCGGCGGTGCGGTGCTTGATGATCCCGCGGTACGAGTTCGCCATCCGGGCCGCGGCCTTCCCGTCGCCCAGGATCGAGCGGAGCTGGTCGAGGTCGCCGTCGCGGACCATCTTCCAGAACTCCCGGCCGTCGGCCGGATCCGAGAGCGGGATGTTGACGTTCTGCACGCCGGGCAGCTCGACGTCCGGCCCCTCCAGGGCGTGGTCGGCGTTGTTGCGGAAGTCGAAAACGGTGTGGAGACCGAGCGAGGCGAGGAACTCTGCATCGGTTTCCGTGGCATGTGCGAGATGTCCGCTTCGGAATAGTTGTCCCGTCTTGACCCTTCGTCCATCAGAAGTCGGCAATCCACCCACATCGCGGAAATTGCGCACACCGGACAACTCCGGCTCCTGTATCTGCTGGGTCAAGGGAACTCCTCCGCTTCGTCGTGGGGCGCCTGTCCATCTGTCCGAATTACGCCACTTGGCGCCAACTTGCCATAAACAGCGGCGAGATCGGACACGTCCCCGTGAGCCAGATCATACGGTGACCGTGCGTGCCTGATCACAAAAGACGAATGGCCCGGCCGGGGCGGTTGTTGGCGGTGGGGAATGGACGCAGGGTGACCGGAATTCCGTCGGTCCTTCATCCCTGTGATTCCGTCAGGGAATTCACGGCTTGTTGCGTACCGCCTTATGGGATTACCTTCGCGATCGATCCGGGTGGACCGCCGAATCCTGCCACTGCCCGGAAACCGCACCCGACTATTCACGCGCGCGGCAGGAGCGGGGGAACCAGGTAAGCCGCTGCCCCGGATCTTTGTTCCGGGACGGCTCGGGGTGAAGTCGTACATGTTCCGCACATGGACGGCCGGACATCTCCAGTCCGAACCCGACAGCTCACCTCGCAGGCGACGGAGAGGAATTCGCCATGTCTGCAAAGGGCAAGCACCGCCGTCCCAAGTCCCGTTCCATGGCTCGCGGCCTCGCCGTCGCAGGCACCGGTGGTGCGGCGCTCGCGCTGCCCCTGATGGGCGCCGCCGGTGCCCACGCGGCCGGTGCTCCGGCCGCCCTGCCGGTCGCGGGCCCCGCCGTGGCCCCGCAGCTTCCCCTCTCGCTCCAGGCCGCGCCCGCCGCCGTGGAGGCCGCGCCGACCGTCTACACGGTCGTGCCGGGCGACTACCTCTCCAAGATCGCCGCCGAGCGCCACCTCTCCGGCGGATGGGAACGGCTGTACGCCGACAACCGCGAGGCCGTCGGCACCAACCCCTCCCTCATCCACCCCGGCCTGAAGCTGACCCTCGGCGCGAAGGGCGAGGCGGCTCCGGCCGCCGCCCCGGTCGACTCCGCCCCCGCCCCCGCCCCGGCCCGCAAGGCCGCTCCGAAGCCGGCTCCGAAGTCCGCCCCGAAGCCCGCTGAGAAGACTGCCGAGAAGGCCGCGGCGGCGCAGCAGGACTCCGCCGCCGAGGCGCCGGCCGCGCAGCAGTCGGCCTCCGGCTTCGTCGCCCCGGTGAGCGGCGGGATCTCCACCCAGTACAAGGTGGCGGGCAGCATGTGGTCCTCCGGCTACCACACCGGCGTCGACTTCATCGCGAGCTCCGGCACCACCGTCAAGGCCGTCGGCGCGGGCACCGTGGTCTCGGCCGGCTGGGCCGGCGCGTACGGCAACGAGGTCATCATCCAGCACGCGGACGGCACCTACTCGCAGTACGGGCACCTCTCCCAGCTGTCCGTCTCGGCGGGCCAGAGCGTCACCGGCGGCCAGCGCATCGGTCTCTCCGGCTCCACCGGCAACTCGACCGGCCCGCACCTCCACTTCGAGATCCGCACGGGCCCGTCCTACGGCTCGGACATAGACCCGCTCGCCTACCTCCGCTCGAAGGGCGTGAGCATCTGACGGCACCCGCCGTCGGAACGCCGGCACACGTGAGGCCGGGGCCCGAGGGGGGTCCCGGCCTCACGTGTACGTATTCCTTATCCCCCGCGTGGTAAAGATCACGGTCCGTCAACCCCTGCTTACGTTGGCGTAGGTCGTGTACGGGAGTGAAGGATGTCGTCCTGTGGCAGCGACGACGACACTCAAGACCATCGGCTCGTACGCGGCGATCGGGGACAGCTTCACCGAGGGCGTGGGGGACCCGGGACCCGGGGATTCTTTTCTCGGCTGGGCGGACCGGCTCGCCGTGCTCCTGGCCGACCAGCGTGACGAGCACGACTTCCGCTACGCGAACCTGGCCGTGCGCGGCCGGCTCCTCGACCAGATCGTGGCCGAACAGGTCCCGCGGGCCAAGGAGCTCGCGCCGGACCTCGTGACCTTCTGCGCGGGCGGCAACGACATCATCCGGCCCGGCAGCGACCCCGATGACGTGGCGGAACGGTTCGAGGCCGCCGTCGCCGACCTCACCGGGGCCATCGGCCACGTCATGATCACCACCGGCTTCGACACCCGGGGCATGCCGGTCCTCAAGCACCTCCGCGGCAAGGTGGCGACGTACAGCGCGCACGTCCGCGCCATCGCCGACCGCTACGACTGCCCGGTGCTCGACCTCTGGTCGCTCAAGTCCGTACAGGACCGGCGGGCCTGGGACGCCGACCGGCTGCACCTCTCGCCCGAGGGGCACACACGGGTCGCGCTGCGCGCCGCCCAGGTGCTGGGGCTGGAGGTGCCCACCGACCCCGACCAGCCGTGGCCGCTGCAGCGGCCGCGCGGGTCGGTGGACGTGACCCGGGACAACATCCAGTGGGCGCGCGAGCACCTGGTGCCGTGGATCGGCCGGCGGCTGCGCGGGGAGTCCTCCGGGGACCACGTGGAGGCGAAGCGACCCGACCTGCTTCCGCTCTAGGCGGCAGAGGCATAGGGGGGCGGGGAGGCTGAGGCACAGGGGGCTGAGGCAGAGGGGGCGGGGAGGCAGAGGTGGAGGCGGGGGCGCCACCGACGACGGGGGCCACAAGCGGAATCCTTCGGGGTACATGTGCGTTGGGATGGTCGTAGACCGACGACCGTCCTGACCCCACCCTCCCAGGAGGCGCTTTGACCGGCTCCCGTCCCCTGCGTCCCCGGCTGCGCGCCCTGCGGCCCGAAGCCTTCGGCGCGGACCCGTCCGGTGCCCGGCTGGAGCGGATCCACCGCTCGCCGAACTTCGCCGACGGCGTCTTCCAGAATCCGGTCGGGGCCCGGACCAGACCCTCGGGGTCGATGGCGGAGTTCGCCAAGATCTACTTCCACAAGGAGCAGCGGCTCAGGCGCAATCCCGGCGCGCCGATCCCCGTGTACCCGACGACCCTCGCGGAGCTGGCCAAGCCGCCCGTGAGCGGCCTGCGGCTCACCTGGATGGGGCACTCCAGCGTGCTCGCCGAGATCGACGGACGGCGCGTGCTGTTCGATCCGGTGTGGGGTGAGCGGTGCTCCCCTTTCCCCTTCGCCGGCCCCAAGCGTCTGCACCCCGTGCCGGTGCCGCTGGCCTCGCTGGGCACGGCCGACGTGGTGGTCATCTCGCACGACCACTACGACCACCTCGACCTGCCGACGATCAAGGCGCTGGCCGGTACGGACACCGTCTTCGCCGTCCCGCTGGGCGTCGGCGCGCACCTGGAGCGCTGGGGCGTTCCGGCCCACAGGCTCCGCGAGCTGGACTGGAACGAGAGCACCAAGGTCGCCGGGCTGTCGCTGACGGCGACCCCTGCCCGGCACTTCTGCGGACGCGGGCTGCGCAACCAGCAGAACACCCTGTGGGCTTCCTGGGTCGTCGCCGGTGACGAGCACCGCATCTACCACAGCGGTGACACCGGATACTTCCCCGGCTTCGAGGAGATCGGCGCCGAGCACGGGCCGTTCGACGCCACCATGATCCAGATCGGGGCGTACTCGGAGTACTGGCCCGACATCCACATGACGCCCGAGGAAGGCATGCGCGCCCACCTCGACCTCCAGGGCGGCACCCCGCACGGCACGATGCTGCCGATCCACTGGGGCACCTTCAACCTGGCCCTCCACCCGTGGGACGAGCCGGGCGAGGGCACCCTGGCCGCGGCCGGGGCCACGGGATCGGCGATCGCCCTGCCGATCCCGGGCCAGCCCTTCGAGCCCGGCTCCGCCGAGGCGCCGGCGCAGCCCTGGTGGCGGCCGTTCGTGACGGGCGGCCACGTCGCACCGGAGGTTTCCGTCGCCGCGGTTGCCACGGCCCGGGCGACGGGCGTGATCCGCGAGGAGCCCGAGTCGGTCGGCTCCTGACGGACCGCCGCCTGCCGCGGGGTGGGCCCGGACCGGGGGCCGGGCCCACCCCGGGGTATCGGTCCCGGCCCGGGGTGTCGGTACCGGCCCGGGGTGTCGGTCCCGGCCCGGGGTGTCGGTCCCGGCCCGGGGTGTCGGGGGCGCCCCGGGGTATCGGGCCTGCCTGCGCGGGCGGCGTACGCGGCCCTGCGCGGGAGTACGACCGAGGCGGGGCTCTGGCCAGAGGCGGGGGCCATCTTTGGCGTGAGGCGAGGGCGGCCACGGGGGTTGAGGTGGGGCGGCCACGAGGCTGAGGCCGGGGGCGGCGCCCCGGCCCTCGGGGCGTGCGGCCATCGCCGGTCCTCGCCGGCCATCGCCGGTCCTCGCCGGGGGCGACCCGGCGGATTCGGGCGGCTGTACGAGCGCTCCACCGGGAGCGGGAAGCACCCCCGCGAACTTCCCCAACTGGCCGTCCGGGGCGGGACGGTGCGGTCTAGCGTGGGTATCCGGTGATCAACACCGGGCCCCGGGACCGCTGGGGGCCGGGCCCCACGTACCGAGGACGCCGATGTCCGGACCCCGCGCCGCCCGCCACGCCCCGTCGAAACACGCCGTCACCGGTCCCGGCAGGCAGTTACGACCTCAGCTGGTGCGCGCCGCCCTGCTGCCCACGCTCGCCGCCGGGCTCAGCGGTGCCGCCGCGGTCATCTTCACCCTCCAGCTCGGCGGCGGAGCCGGCGAGCGGGACGCCCGCCTCTGGCCGGTCCTCACCGGCTGCGCCCTCCTCGTCCTGGGAGCCCTCGCCGCCGCCCTGCTCGGGGCCCAGCGCGGGGCCAAGGCCGTCCGGGACCGGTGCGAGGCGCTGCGCCGCTCCAGCGTGCGCGGCCGCCAGGAGCTGCGGACGGCCGCCGACCGGCTGGAGCGGGGCGAGACCCCGCCCGGCCCCATGCGCGGCGGCCCGACCGGACCACCGCTCGGCGCCGACCCGGCCGGGGTGGACGAGTTCTGGCTCCTCTCCCAGGAGCTGCGCGGCGCCCGCGAACAGGCCCATACGACCCTCGTACGGCTGGCCGGCCCGGCCACGCCGTCCGACAGCGAACGCAAGGTCGAGGTCTTCGTCAACCTCGCGCGCCGGCTTCAGTCCCTCGTCCACCGCGAGATCTCGCTGCTGGACGAGCTGGAGGACACGGTCGAGGACCCGGACCTGCTCAAGGAGCTCTTCCACGTCGATCACCTCGCCACCCGTATCCGCCGCCACGCCGAGAACCTCGCCGTGCTCGGCGGCGCCGCGTCCCGCCGCCAGTGGACCCGGCCCATCGACCTGAGCGAGGTGCTCCGCTCCTCGGTCGCGGAGGTCGAGCAGTACACCCGGGTCAAGGTCGTGCCCCCGGCGGGCGGCAGCGTACGCGGCCACGCCGTCGCCGACGTGGTGCACCTGCTGGCCGAACTGGTCGAGAACGCCACGGTGTTCTCCGCACCCGACACCGATGTGGTGCTGCGCGCCGAACGGGTCACCGCCGGGATCGCGGTCGAGGTGGAGGACCGCGGGCTGGGCATGCCGGCAGAGGAACAGCACCGGATGAACGCCCTGCTCGCAGACCCCGACCAGATCAGTGTCCGGAACCTCCTCGCCGACGGGCGGATCGGCCTGTTCGTCGTCTCCGCACTGGCCCGCCGGCACGGGATCGCCGTCGAGCTCAAGTCCAACATCTACGGCGGTGTGCTCGCCGTGCTGGTGCTGCCGCAGGAGCTGCTGGGCGCGGAGGCGCCGAGCGCCGCCGACGCGGCGGGCGGCTCCCGGGCCACCTCGTGGGGCACCGGGGCGTCGGCGGCGATGCCGCCGCTGGAGCCGGTACGGGTGACACCGCCGGAGCCGCTGCCGGGGTGGGGGGCGAAGGCGGCCCAGTCCTGGGACGCGACCGGGCCGCGCCCCGGCCCGGCCGCCCCGCCGCCGAGCGTGAACCGGCCCGCGCCCGCGCCCGCGGCTGAGCCGGAGCCCGGGACCGGGGCCGGGCGGCGACTGGGGCCCGCCCCAGCACCGCAGCCCGGGACCCGGACCCGGCCCGGCACCGCGCCCGCGTCGGCGTCGGCGGTCGCGCCCGCGTCGGCGTCGGCGGTCGCGCCCGCGTCGGCGGCAAGGTCCGGGCCCGGACTCGTAGCCGGGGCTCGGCCGGGGACCGCCTCCGAGCCGGACCCTTCGGCCGGGCCGCGACCGGAAACCGCCCCCGAGCGTCGGCGTGGGGCCGCTTCCGTGCCGGAGTCTGCGGCGGGGCGGCGGTCGGCGGCTGCCCCCGCTTCGGATCCCGGTTCCAGGGGCCGGTCCGGGACCGCGCCCGTGGCCGGGCCCGCGCGCGGGTCCACGGCTCCGGGCACTTCCGTGCGCGGGCCCGCGCCGGCAGCGGGTGCGCGGCCCGGGAGCGTGTCCGGGCCGGAGCGTGCGGCGGGGCTGCGGTCGGGGACTGCCCCCGAGCGTGGGCCTGGGACCGACTCCGCGCCGGAGCGTGCGGCCGGGCTGCGGTCGGGGAGTGCCCCCGAGCGTGCACCCGGGACCGACTACGCGCCGGAGCACGGCACCCGGATCCGGCCGGGCGGCGCGCCCGAGCGGGAGTCCGGGCTCGCGCCCCGGACCGGGGCCGACCCGGAGCTCGCGCCCGGGCCCGCACACACGTCCACGCCGGGCGCCACGGCCGTGAACGGGCCTGCGGCTTGGCCGGAAACCGGGATCGAGATGCGGTCGGAGACCGCTCCCGGGCGTGGGCCCGGGTCCGTGTCCGACTTGGCTCCCGAGCCGGAGCCCGGGCGCGCAGCCGGGGCTCGGCGCGGAACCAAGGCCCCACCGCTGCCCGTGCGGCGGGCCAGGGCCCGAGCCATGGAATCCGAGGCCGGGCATCGGCCCGGGACCGCGCCCCTGTCGCTTCCCGCACCCCGAGCCGGGGACGGAGGGATGGCTCCGACCGCCTCGGTGCGCAGGCCAGGGCTCACAGCCGCGGCTGAGCCGGGGGCCGAGCCCGGCCCCGTGGATGGGGCTGGGGTCGGGGGCGAGGCTCAGCCTTCGGCGTCCGGGTTTGCCGGCGCTGCCGGGCCGTGGGGCGAGCCCGGGGCTGGGCTGGTCGCCGTCTCCGGGAACGCTGACGGCGAGGTTGTGTCGGCTGGGCGGGCGACCGCAGGCGTGGCTGAGCCGGGGGCCGAGCCTGGGCCCGTGGGCGGTGCTGGGGCTGGGGTCGGGGGTGAGGCTCAGCCTTCGGCGTCCGGGTTTGCCGGCGCTGCCGGGCCGTGGGGCGAGCCCGGGGCTGGGCTGGTCGCCGTCTCCGGGAACGCTGACGG
>NZ_JBEZLW010000004.1:0-3259 GCF_040652395.1 Streptomyces sp. NPDC048269 | reverse complement strand
GGCGAGGTTGTGTCGGCTGGGCGGGCGACCGCAGGCGCGGCTGAGCCGGGGGCCGAGCCCGGGGCTGGGTTCGCCACCGTCTCCGGGGACGCCGAAAGCCGGGCTGGGCTCGCGAGCGTGGGCGCGGCTGAGCCGGAGGCCGAGGCTCAGCCTGTGCCGCCCGGGTCCGCAGGCGCGGTTGAGCCGGGGGGCGAGCCCGGGGCTGCACTCTTATCCGAGGCTGGGAACGGGACTTGGGCCGGGGGCGGTGTGCCGTCCGGGTCGGGCACTGGGGCCGGGTCGTGGGTCGGGCCTGGGCCGGGGCCCGTGGCCGTGGCCGGGAGTGGTGCTCGGGACGGGGGCGAGGGCCAGTCCGTGCCGGCGGGGCCCGCGGCCGTGGCCGAGGCCGGGTCGTGGGGTGGGTTCGGGGATGGGCTCGTACCCGGGGCTGGGAACGGGACTTGGGCCGGGGACAGTGTGCCGTCGGGGTCGGGCACTGGGGCCGGGTCGTGGGTCGGGCCTGGGCCGGGGCGCGTGGCCGGGAACGGTGCTCGGGACGGGGACGGGGGCGGGGAGGGGGGCGAGGGCGAAGGCCACTCCGTGCCGGCGGGGCCCGCGGCCGTGGCCGAGGCCGGGTCGTGGGGTGGGCCCGGGGATGGGCTCGTACCCGCAGCCGCGGGGCGGGGCGGGGCCGAAGAAGCACGGGCCGTGATGCCGCCTGGGCCCGTAGCCGGGGCCGCGTCGTGGGCCGCGCCCGGGCTCGCGGCCCCGGCAGCGGCTGAGCCTTGGGGCGAGCCCGGGCCCGGGCTCGTCACCCCAGCCGACGCCGGGCCCTGGGCCGGGGGCGCGGTCCAGGCCGGTTCCGCCGGGCCCGCGGCAGGCGAGAGGCCGCCGTTGCCCCGGCGGCGGGCTCAGGAGCATCTCGCGCCCCAGCTGCGCGAGGCGCCCGTGCCCCGGCCGGCCGCCCACACCGATCAGCCCGTACACGACCCCGGCCTGATGGCCTCCTTCCAACGGGGCTTCGGCCGCGCGCAGTCGGAGAACCAGCTATGACCCCCACCCCTCACCTCAGCAAGGAGCGCACCCCCATGGGCGGCGAAGTGGCAACGAAAACCGGCAACCGGCTCTCGGACCTCGACTGGCTGCTCAGCGGCCTGGTGCAGCGCGTGCCGTACACGCGCAGCGCCGTACTCCTCACCGCCGACGGCCTCGTCACCTGCGTGCACGGCCTCGACGCGGACAGCGCCGACCACCTGGCGGCGCTCGCGTCAGGCCTGTACTCGCTGGGACGCAGCGCCGGCTCCCGCTTCGGGGACGGAGCCGAGGTGCGGCAGGTCGTCGTCGAGCTCGACACCGCGCTCGTCTTCGTCTCCGCAGCCGGGTCCGGCACCTGCCTGGCCGTGCTCGCGGACCGCGACGCCGACGCCGGAGTGCTCGGCTACGAGATGGCGATGCTGGTCAAGAGCGTGCGTCCATACCTGGCCGCACCGCCGCGCCGGCCCGTCGCCGACCCGGAGCGATGAGGGGCCGCGCGAGGGGGGCAGCGGGGATCACGCGTGACACACCATGGCTCGACGACTCGGCGGGCAGGGTGATGCGCCCGTACACCGCCAGCGGCGGGCGGACCCGGCCGGGCGTCGCACTCGACCTGCTCTCGCTGATGACCGCGACCGGGGTACGGCCGCGCGGCCCGCTGGGGGCGGAGCACACCCACGCCCTGCGGCTGTGCGCGGGAGCCGCGGCGGTCACGGTCGCCGAGGTGGCCGGCCAACTGCGGCTGCCCGCCGTGGTGGTGAAGGTGCTGCTGTCCGATCTGATGGAACACGGCGCCGTCATGGCACAGGCGCCGCGGTTCCCGGGCGGCCGCTCGTTCGCCGCCGATGACCAGTCCCTGCTCCGGGCGGTGCTCGATGGTCTCCACAAACGGCTGTGACGCGCCCGCCCCCGGCTCCCCGCCCACGACGCTGAAGATCCTGGTCGCGGGCGGGTTCGGGGCGGGCAAGACCACCTTCGTGAGCGCGGTCAGCGAGATCGAGCCGCTGAGCACGGAGGAGCTGCTGAGCGACGTCGGCCAGACCGCCGACCGGCTGGAAGGGGTCGAGGCCAAGACCACGACCACCGTCGCGCTGGACTTCGGCCGGATCACGCTCGACCAGCGCCACGTGCTCTACCTCTTCGGCACGCCCGGGCAGCACCGCTTCTGGTTCCTGTGGGAGGAGCTGTGCGCGGGTGCGCTCGGGGCGGTGGTGCTCGCCGACACCCGTCGCCTCGCCGACTGCTTCCCCGCCGTGGACTTCTTCGAGCGGCGCGGGATCGGATTTGTCATCGCCGTCAACGAGTTCGACGGCGGCCACCGTTACGGGCCCGAGGAGGTGCGCGAAGCGGTGGGCCTCGGGCCCGAGGTGCCCGTCGTACGGTGCGACGCGCGCCTGACCAGTTCCGGGACGGGGACGCTCGCCGCCCTCGTCCGCCATCTCCTGTGCATGTCCACGGCCAGCTCTCCGTGGCCCAGCTCTTCGTCAGTCAGCTCTTCGTCTTCGGAGTCGGGGGAACCGCCATGACGTACTACGAATCGACCGGACACCTGCTGCTCACACCTGTGGACCGGGACGCGCCCGCGCGCGTCGTCCGGCTGCGGGAACTGGGCCTGGGCGAGCGGGTGGACGCCGAACTGGACGCCTTCGCGCGGCGCGTCGCGGACGCGCTCGCCGCGCCGTACGCGGGGGTCAACTTCATCGGCGAGGAACGGCAGTTCTTCGCCGGGCTGCACCACGCGGCCGAGGCGCCGGCGAGCGGCTACCCCGCGCGGGTGCTGGCCCGTGACCACGGCTACTGCCCGCATGTGGTGGTGCGGCGGCGGGCGCTGGTGCTGGAGGACGTACGGGACTTCGCACGCTTCGCGGGCAACGCGGTCGTGGACGAGAGCGGGGTGCGTTCGTACGTGGGCGCGCCGCTGACGGACCGGCGCGGGATCGTGCTGGGCACGGTGTGCGCCGTGGACGTGGTGCCGCGCCGGTGGGGGACGGAGGGGCTCGCCACCGCGAAGGCCCTGGCGGCGGAGCTGGTGGAGCTGGTGCACGCCCGGGAGGACCGGCGGCGGACGGCGTAGGGCAGTGGTGCGAGGCGGCCTTGAGCCGTTGTGCACCCCGGTGCGAAGCCGTCGTGCGGCGGTGCAGGACGGCCGATGAAGCTCCTATTGGCTGTCAAGCAGCGGTGAGCCAGTCGCGGTAGGCGTTGGCGAGGTTGTCGTCGCGGCGGGTGCCGCGTTCGATGCAGGAGA